>NZ_JBMDJI010000028.1:0-56740 GCF_057809115.1 Pseudomonas sp. FG47 | reverse complement strand
GAGTACTCGGCTACGAACCGAGCGGTCGCAGGTTCGAATCCTGCTGAGTCCGCCATACATCAAGAAGCCCGCTCATTTGAGCGGGCTTTTTGTTTTTCTGGCGCACTGAATTGTCGCTGATGTGCATCTACGCTTTTCAGTAGGTCTCGCGATCTGCGTAGGAGCCGGCCTTGCCGGCGAACACCGGCGCAGCCGGTGCCCAGCCATCGTGTCGCCTGGTTCGCCAGCAAGGCTGGCTCCTACAGGTCGAGGTCAGTCGCGAATTGTTCGGGGCCCTGAAAGCGATGTGCTTTTTCCGCCCAACCCACCGTCGCACTGATGGCTTCGAGCGTTGTCATAGCTTTATCGCGCAAACGATTGTTCTGGCCAAAAATTTAAGCGATCCGACAGCTTGCACAGTGTATGATTGCGCCCGTCAGCCCCGCCGGGGCTTGTGGAATCCCACCATGGACTTACCCAGTAGTTACTCGCTAACACGCTTCATACCGCAAGATCTGACCGATTGATTCTCCCGGCGTGCTCCGCTGCTGGGAGTGGAGTTCGCCTATGACCGAAATCGAAGTAAAGAAAACTCAAGACAGCCTGCAGGATCGTCTGGCCCAGGTGATCGAACTGCTGCAGCGCCAGCGCGTGGTCGAAGACCTGACACACCGTCAGGAAGGTCATCATCATGACCTGGTGGAAAACCTCGTCCACCGCCAGAACCTGGTCGAGCTGCAGCGCAAGCTCGATGATCTGCACCCTGCCGACATTGCCTACATCCTCGAAGCCCTGCCACTGGACGATCGCCTGACGGTCTGGCAGTTGGTGCGCTCGGATCGTGATGGCGACATTCTGCTCGAAGTTTCCGACGCCGTTCGCCAGACCCTGATCGCCGACATGGACGATCACGAGTTGCTGGCCGCCGCCAAGGAAATGGACGCCGACGAACTCGCCGACCTGGCGCCTGAGCTGCCGCGCGACGTTGTTCATGAGCTGATGGAAAGCCTCGATGCGCAGCAGCGCGAGCGCGTGCGTTCGGCCCTGAGCTATGACGAGGAGCAGGTCGGTGCGCTGATGGACTTCGAGATGGTGACCATCCGTGAGGACGTCAGCCTCGAAGTGGTGTTGCGCTACCTGCGTCGACTCAAGGAGTTGCCGGGGCATACCGACAAGCTGTTCGTGGTCGACTACGATGGCAAGCTCAAGGGCGTGCTGCCAATCAAGCGGTTGCTGGTCAACGACCCGGACAAGAAAGTCGCGGAGGTCATGGCCAATGACCCGGTGACTTTCCATCCCGAGGAAGATGCCTACGATGCCGCCCAGGCGTTCGAGCGTTACGACCTGGTTTCCGCGCCAGTGGTGGACAAGAGCGACCGCCTCATCGGCCGTTTGACCATCGACGAGATGGTCGACCTGATTCGTGAGGAGAGCGAAAGCGAAGTGCTCAACATGGCTGGTCTGCGCGAAGAGGAAGATATCTTCGCCTCGGTCTGGCGATCGCTGCGCAACCGTTGGGCCTGGCTGGCCATCAACCTGATCACCGCCTTCGTGGCGTCGCGGGTAATCGGCCTGTTCGAAGGCTCCATCGAAAAGTTGGTCGCCCTTGCCGCGCTGATGCCGATCGTGGCGGGTATCGGTGGCAATTCGGGTAACCAGACCATCACCATGATCGTCCGTGCCATGGCCCTGGACCAAGTATCGCCGGGCAATACCAGTCGCCTGATGCGCAAGGAGCTGGCGGTTTCGCTGCTCAATGGCCTGATCTGGGGTGGGGTGATTGGCGTCGTGGCGTTCTGGTTGTATGGCAGTTGGTCATTGGGCCTGGTGATGACCGCGGCGATGACCTTGAACCTACTGCTCGCCGCCTTGATGGGGGTGTTGATCCCGATGACCCTGACGCGCCTGGGGCGCGATCCGGCCATGGGCTCGAGCGTGATGATCACCGCCGTGACCGACAGTGGCGGATTCTTTATCTTCCTCGGCCTGGCTACGCTGTTCCTGTTGTAGGAGCGACCCAAGGCCGCTCCTACAAAGAGCGTGCGTTACCCCGCCGTGAACCCCGCAATCACCAGATGCAAAAAAGCCAGCTTGCGCTGGCTTTTTTGTGTGCGACTGTTGCGTGCCTGAGTCAGGAGGCGTCGGCCGCCATTTCCACATCGTGAGCGATGAGGGCGACCAGGGCATTCTGCTGGCGGTGAGACAGTTGACGGAAGCGCTGCAGCAGCTCGCGTTCATGCAGGCTGAGCTCTGGGCTGTCCAGGCGCATGCTCAGCTCGTCGCCCAGCGCACCTTCCTGGATAAGGCTCTGTTCCAGGCGTGCGATGATCTCGGAGTTCATGCTGCGGTGATGGTTGCGCGCTACCTCGGCAATGCGCTCACGCATCCCGTCTGGCAGGCGAACGACGAACTTGTCAGCGGTGCGGCTCGAATAGATAGCCTGTTTCATTGGGCGCATATAAATTGACCGGTTGTTCTGGTTCAGGGGAAGCGGTTCTCAAATTGGCCGCACGGTGGAAGTACGACCGCGGCGACGACAAAATGTTCAACCGTGATGTGATTTTGGATGTTCATCTTGCCTCATGGTCGCCGTTTCCTTGGCGTCAATTCTGTGACAAATAGTGAGCCGGATAAAGGCTTTTTGCCAGTACCAATTATCAGAAATGAGCACTGGTTTGAAAAGTTTCACATACATCCGTGTTCGGTAGTGTCAGACGTTTGTCGTCAAAATCTGGTAAAAGGCAACAAAAGCCAAGGGAAAAGCTTACAATTTGCTGGTTTCCTTCACATTGAGCATAGTGGCTATGCAATATGACGCAAGCAGTGGGACGATCTCAAGGGCGCGTGTGATATTGCTCATAGGACCGTCTGGCTCGGGAAAAGATTCCCTGATAGACGCAGCGCGTGAGCCATTGCGCGCGTATGGGGTGGAAGTGGCCCGCAGGGTCATCACCCGCTCGGCCGAGGCCAAGGGCGAAGACGCCCACGGTGTGAGCGAGGCGCAGTTCCAGGCCATGCGCGAAGCCGGGGCGTTCGCCCTGGATTGGCAGGCCAATGGCTTGTGCTATGGCATTCCTATACAGATCGACAGTTGGCTTGATGCCGGCAAGTCGGTGCTGATAAACGGTTCTCGTGGTCACTTGGCCGCCGCCCGGCGCCGGTATCCCGACCTGCTGGCGGTGGGCCTGGCGGTATCGCCAGGGGTCTTGCGCGAGCGTTTGCTGGCCAGGGGGCGAGAAAGCCTGCAGGACATCGAGCAGCGACTGGCCCGCAATACCAGCCTGCAAGCCTATGATGCCGACGTCCATGTGCTCGACAATTCGGCTACATTGGCACAAGCATTGCGCGCCTTGCTCTGCTTGCTGGGCGAGCAGGGGGTAATCCGCTCGAGCCTGGTGAAAAAACCGACATGCAATTTGCCCGATTGAGGCATGACAAACGGCGGCATGCTGGTTAACATGCTTGCCGTTGCGTCGTACAGCCTTCGCTGGCGGCTTGCATGTCTCAGTAGCTCAATTGGATAGAGCATCCCCCTCCTAAGGGGAAGGTTGCAGGTTCAAATCCTGCCTGGGACGCCATTCTCATTTCCCCTCCCAGTGCAATCGCGCCGTCAGTGCTCAAAGGTTGGCGGAATATCGCTGCTCGATGTCCTGAACAGTGGCTTTCTCTGGCTCGTCACCCGCCAGGTTGGCAGCCTGCACGCGATGCTGTTCCTGTTCGATCTTGGCTTGGGTCTTCAGCTCGGCTTCTTCCTGGACGCGCCGGGCGATCTTCTCGTCGATGCGCATTTTCCGCTCAGGTGGCAGCGCATCGTATTCCTCCGGCGTCAGGCCCAACTCCTGAAGCATCTTTTCCTTGATCTTCTGCGCCGGTGACTTGGCCATGTAGTCGTGAAATTCCTGCGCGGCGTCGGATGCCTTCTGCTTGCCTGCGCGAGTTTGCGAGGCCGTGTCGGTCTGCGGGTTGTCCAGCGAGACCCGCATCTTGGCAAAGGCCTCCTTGCGGTTATCCTCGGCGTGCTGTTGCGATGTGCCGCCTTGGCTGTGCTGCTGCGTCTGGGCCTTGCCGGTCGCGGTGATGGCCGGGAACCCAGGGGCGGGGTTGGTCACTGGTTCGTTGCCGTTGTGCTGGGGTTGTTGCACGGTTTGCCAATTCAGGCCGGTTGCGCCGATAAGCATGGTTTCCTCCATGGACTGCTACGTAGGACCCGGCGAAAGGGGCAAAAGCTGTGCCAGGGCGTAATCTGTCGTGAAATAGCCCCTTCGGGCTATTCCTGGCGCTATGCGCTCGGCATATGCTTGCCTGCAAGAGGCGCAGGCTTGCCGCCTGCGGCAATTGTCATGAATATTGGCAGCACCGTAATCGGGGCGCAGTTGCTGGATACCAAGGAGAGCGTCCATGAGTCAGCCACCCCATCCGGTTCCGGCGGGCTTTACCGAGCAGCAACGCACACCCTGTTCGACCTGATCAGCGATGGTATCTGGGACTGGGATGCCAACAGCGGTTATGTCTAACGTAACCCGGGCTGGTACGCGATGCTGGGTTACGCCAGCCACTCCATGGCCAACTCGGTGCTGAGCTGGGAAAGCGTGATCCACCCGCAGGATTATCCACGGGTGATGGCGCACTTCGAGGCCTACATCAACCAGCGTAACGAGCGTTACCGCATCGAGTACCGCTGCCGCTGCCAGGATGGCAGCTACCTGTGGATCGAGGACAGCGGCCACATCATTGCCCGTAACGCCGATGGTTCGGTGGCCCGAATGCTGGGCGCGCACCGCAATATCGATGCTGGCAAGCGCCTGGTGGCGGGCCTGGAGCAACGCAACCAGTCGCTGGAGACCTAGGTCGCCGAACGCACCCGCGAGCTGTCGTGGGTCAACCAGCAATTGCAGCGGCAGTTGGACGAGAACCGTGAACTAGCCGAACGCGATGCGCTGACCCGCACCGCCAACCGCTATTGCCTGGAAAAGACCCTGCAGCGCGAATGCGAGCGCGCCGCCCGCTTCCGTGAGCCGCTGGCGTTGATCGCCATGGACCTGGATGACTTCAAGCCGATCAATGATCGCCATGGTCATGCCCGGGGCGATGCTGCGTTGATCGAGGTAACCGAGCGCATCCGCACCTGTCTGCGGCCTCAGGACCTGCTGGCCCGGTGGGGCGGGGATGAGTTCGCGGTGGTGCTGCCGGGTGGCGGTCTTGACGAGGCCCGTGCGCTGGCCGTGGCTCTTCGCCAGGCGATGGGGCCGATGGTGGCGATTGATGATTGCCAGCTGACCATGAGCTATGGCGTGGTGCAATGGCAGGAAGGCGACGACGCCGCGCGCTTGCTCGAACGCGCCGACCAGGCGTTGTACCGGGCCAAGGCCGATGGCAAGAACGCCATGGCTGAGTGACACTATGAATGGCACCGGCTATGCCGGTGTTCGCCGGCAAGGCCGGCTCCTACAATGTTTGTGGCATATCTCAGCGTAGGAGCCAGCCTTGCTGGCGACGCGCTGGACGATGATAAAAAAAGACCCGCGGCGCCGGGGGCGCAGCGGGCCAAATTACCGCTTCAGTGACTCAGATATGCAGTGCGTGCCCCAGGGCCCGTAGTGCTGCTTCCTGTACCGCCTCGCCGAGGGTCGGGTGAGCATGGATGGTGCCGGCGATGTCTTCCAGGCGCGCGCCCATCTCCAGTGATTGGGCGAAGGCGCTGGACAGCTCGGACACCGCCACCCCCACAGCCTGCCAGCCAAGGATCAGATGGTTGTCGCGACGCGCCACCACCCGCACGAAGCCGGTTTTGGATTCCAGGCTCATGGCCCGGCCGTTGGCGGCGAAGGGGAACTGCGCGACGATGCAGTCCAGGCCCTGCTGGTTGGCCTGCTCCGGGGTCTTGCCGACGACCACGACCTCCGGGTCGGTGAAGCACACCGCAGCGATGGCGCTGGGTTCGAAGCGCCGGGATTTGCCGGCGATGATTTCGGCGACCATCTCGCCCTGGGCCATGGCCCGGTGCGCCAGCATCGGCTCGCCGGCCACGTCGCCTATGGCCCAGACATTGCGCATGCTGGTCTGGCAACGCTCATCGATGGCAATGGCCGCGCCGTTCATCTGCAGGTCCAGGCTTTCCAGGCCGAAACCTTTGGTGCGTGGACGGCGGCCCACGGCAACCAATACCTGGTCGGCTTCCAGGCGCAGTTGACCGCCCTGGCCATCGCTGGCCAGCAGGCAGCCGTCGGCATAGCCTTCGACGCCATGGCCCAGGTACAAGGCGATGCCCAGTTTCTTGATCGACTCAGCCACCGGCGCGGTCAACTCGGCATCATAGGTCGGCAGGATGCGCTCGCGTGCTTCGACCACGCTGACCTTGGCACCGAGCTTGCGGTAGGCGATGCCCAGTTCCAGGCCAATGTAGCCGCCGCCGACCACCACCAGGTGCTGGGGCAGTGCCTTGGGTGCCAAGGCCTCGGTGGATGAGATGATCGGCCCACCGATCGGCAGCATCGGCAGTTCGACGCTGTTGGAACCAGTGGCCAGTAGCAGGTGTTCGCACTGGATGCGTTGGCCATCGACTTCGACGCTCTTGCCGTCGAGGATCTTCGCCCAACCGTGGATCACCTTCACGCCATGTTTCTTCAGCAGTGCGGCGACGCCGCTGGTCAGGCGGTCGACGATGCCATCCTTCCACTCGACGCTGCGGCTGATGTCCAGGCGCGGCGAGGACACGCTGATGCCCAGCGGCGAAGGTTCGGTGTAGCGGCTGGCCTGGTGGAATTGCTCGGCCACATGGATCAGCGCCTTGGACGGAATGCAGCCGATGTTCAGGCAGGTGCCGCCCAGGGCCTGGCCTTCGACCAGCACGGTGGGGATGCCCAGTTGCCCGGCGCGGATGGCGGCCACATAGCCGCCGGGGCCGCCACCGATGATCAGCAGGGTGGTGTTGATGAGCTCTTGCATGATCACTCCACGAACAAGCAGGCGGGCTGTTCCAGCAGGCCGCGCACGGCCTGGATGAACAGTGCGGCATCCATGCCATCGACCACGCGGTGGTCGAAAGAGCTGGACAGGTTCATCATCTTGCGCACGACGATCTGGCCGTCGATCACCATTGGCCGCTCGACCATGCGATTGACGCCGACGATCGCCACTTCCGGGGTGTTGACCACCGGTGTGCTGACGATGCCGCCAAGGGCGCCGAGGCTGGTGAGGGTGATGGTCGAGCCGGACAGTTCTTCACGGCTGGCCTTGTTGTTGCGCGCCGCGTGAGCGACACGGGCGATCTCACTGGCGTTGCTCCACAGGCTGCCGGCTTCGGCGTGGCGCAGCACGGGCACCATCAGGCCGTTGTCACCCTGGGTGGCGATGCCGACGTGCACCGCGCCGTGGCGGGTGATGACCTGGGCTTCGTCGTCGTAGGTGGCGTTGATCTGCGGGAAGTCGCGCAGGGCGACGACCATGGCGCGCACCAGGAACGGCAGCAAGGTCAGCTTACCGCGGCTGTCACCATGCTTGGCGTTGAGCTGCTGGCGCAGGGCTTCCAGGTTGGTGACGTCGATTTCCTCGACGTAGCTGAAGTGGGCGACACGACGCTTGGCGTCCTGCATGCGCTGGGCGATCTTGCGACGCAGGCCGATCACCGGTACCTGCTCGCTGTCGGTGCGTTTGCCGTAGCCTCCGGGTGCCTGCCCGGCACTGCTCTGCGGCTTGCTGATGAAGGCGTCGAGGTCTTCGTGCAGGATGCGCCCAGCCGGGCCGCTACCGTGCACGTAGCGCAGCTCGATACCGGCATCCAGGGCACGCTTGCGTACCGCCGGGGAGGCCAGTGGCTTGTCATGGGCCTCGCGCGGCACGATGGGCGCGGTCGCGTGGGTTGCGGCAACCTGCGGCTGGGGCTCGACGCGTGGCTCGGGGCGGGCCGCGGCCTGCACCGCTGCAGGTGCGGGTGCAGGCTCGGCCGGCTTGGCCTGAGGCGTGTCGACATGGTTGCCGCTGCCTTCGACCTCGATGCGGATCAGCTCGCTGCCGACCGCCATCACTTCACCTGGTTGGCCGCCCAGGGCCAGCACCTTGCCGCTGACCGGCGAAGGTATTTCCACGGTGGCCTTGTCGGTCATGACATCGGCCACTACCTGGTCCTCGGCGATCAGGTCGCCGACCTTGACGAACCATTCCACCAACTCGACCTGCGCGATGCCTTCGCCAATGTCCGGCATCTTGATGACGTGCGTGCCCATTCAGACCTCCATGACCCGTTTCAGTGCCGCGCCTACCCGCGAAGGGCCTGGGAAATACGCCCATTCCTGTGCGTGGGGGTAGGGGGTATCCCAGCCGGTGACGCGCTCGATCGGCGCTTCGAGGTGATGGAAGCAGTGCTCTTGGACCAGCGATACCAGTTCCGCGCCGAAGCCGCAGGTGCGGGTGGCTTCGTGCACGACCACGCAGCGGCCGGTTTTCTTCACCGACGCGACGATGGTCTCCAGGTCCAGCGGCCACAGGCTGCGCAGGTCGATGACCTCGGCGTCGACGCCGCTTTCTTCGGCCGCCACTTGCGATACATACACGGTGGTGCCATAGGTCAGCACGGTGACGTCGTTGCCCGGGCGGGTGATCGCCGCCTTGTCCAGCGGCACGTTGTAGTAGCCGTCCGGCACCGCGCTGTGTGGGTGCTTGGACCACGGCGTCACCGGGCGGTCGTGATGGCCGTCGAACGGGCCGTTGTACAGGCGCTTGGGCTCGAGGAAAATCACCGGATCGTCGCATTCGATCGAGGCGATCAGCAGACCCTTGGCGTCGTAGGGGTTCGATGGCATCACGGTGCGCAGGCCGCAGACCTGGGTGAACATCGCCTCGGGGCTCTGGCTGTGGGTCTGGCCGCCGTAGATGCCGCCGCCGCAAGGCATGCGCAGGGTCAGCGGCGAGATGAACTCGCCGGCCGAGCGATAGCGCAGGCGGGCCATCTCCGAGACGATCTGGTCGGAGGCGGGGTAGAAGTAGTCGGCGAACTGGATCTCGACCACCGGGCGCAGGCCGTAGGCGCCCATGCCCACGGCGGTGCCGACGATGCCGCTTTCGGAGATCGGCGCGTCGAACACGCGAGATTTGCCGTACTTGGTCTGCAGGCCTTCGGTGCAGCGGAACACGCCGCCGAAGTAGCCAACGTCCTGGCCATAGACCACCACGTTGTCATCGCGCTCGAGCATGACATCCATGGCCGAGCGCAGGGCCTGGATCATGGTCATGGTGGTGGTCGACATGGCGTTTTCCAGATGGATGCTGTTGTTGTGATCGTTCATCTCAGACCCCCAGTTCCTGGCGCTGACGGCGCAGGTGATCGGGCATTTCCTTGTACACATCCTCGAACATCGAGGCGGCGCTGGGGATATGGCCGTTGCTCAGGGTGCCGAACTGCTCGGCGTCCTTCTGCGCCTTGATCACCTCGGCCTCGAGCTCGGCGCTGACCGCCTGGTGCTCGTCCTCGGACCAATGGCCGGCCTTGATCAGGTGCTGCTTGAGACGGGCGATCGGGTCGCCCAGCGGGAAGTGGCTCCAGTCGTCGGCAGGGCGGTACTTGGACGGGTCGTCCGAAGTGGAGTGTGGGCCGGCGCGGTAGGTGACCCATTCGATCAGCGTCGGGCCAAGGCCGCGGCGGGCGCGTTCGGCGGCCCAGCGCGAGGCAGCATAGACGGCGATGAAGTCGTTGCCGTCGACCCGCAGCGAGGCGATGCCGCAGCCCACGCCACGGCCGGCGAAGGTGGTCGACTCGCCACCGGCGATGGCCTGGAAGGTCGAGATCGCCCACTGGTTGTTGACCACGTTGAGGATGACCGGGGCGCGGTACACGTGGGAGAAGGTCAGCGCGGTGTGGAAGTCGGACTCGGCGGTGGCGCCGTCGCCGATCCAGGCCGAGGCGATTTTCGTGTCGCCCTTGATCGCCGAGGCCATGGCCCAGCCGACCGCCTGGACGAACTGAGTGGCCAGGTTGCCGCTGATGGTGAAGAAGCCGGCTTCGCGCACCGAGTACATGATCGGCAGTTGGCGGCCCTTGAGCGGGTCGCGGGTGTTGGACAGCAGCTGGCAGATCATGTCCACCAGCGACACGTCGCGGGCCATGAGGATGCTCTGCTGGCGGTAGGTGGGGAAGCACATGTCGCTGCGGTTCAGGGCCAGGGCCTGACCGCTGCCGATGGCTTCCTCGCCCAGGCTCTGCATGTAGAAGGACATCTTCTTCTGGCGCTGGGCGACCACCATGCGGCTGTCGAAGATGCGCGTCTTGAGCATGGCGCGCATGCCCTGGCGCAGCACCTGCGGATCGATGTCCTCGGCCCAGGGGCCAACGGCGTCGCCGTGTTCGTTGAGCACACGCACGAGGCTGTAGGAGAGGTCCGCGGTATCGGCGGGTTCGACATCGATGGGCGGTTTACGCACAGAACCGGCGTCGTTCAGGCGCAGGTAGGAGAAATCGGTCTGGCAGCCTGGCCGGCCTGTAGGCTCGGGCACATGCAGACGCAGGGGGGCGTACTCGTTCATTGCTTTTTACGCTCGCTCGAATGTTGTTTTTGTGAGCTTTGAAGCGGTCGCCGCTGAGTACCGGCTCGTGACTGGCAAGTCAGCGTCTTTTACATCATAGGGGGATGGCCGGAGAATTTTTCTCTCAAGTTCGTTGCCTTTGCCGAGCGAGGAAGATAAACATTCCGCACAAACACAAAAACCAGGTGAATTTGTCTCATGCGTAAGTTGGATCGTACGGATATCGGCATTCTCAACAGCCTGCAGGAAAACGCCCGCATCACCAACGCGGAGCTGGCACGCTCGGTCAACCTGTCGCCCACGCCGTGCTTCAACCGGGTCAAGGCCATGGAGGAGCTGGGAGTGATTCGTCAGCAGGTCACCTTGTTGTCGCCCGAGGCATTGGGGCTGGACGTCAATGTGTTCATCCATGTCAGCCTGGAGAAGCAGGTGGAGCAGTCGCTGCATCGCTTCGAGGAGGAGATCGCCGAGCGCCCGGAAGTGATGGAGTGCTACCTGATGACGGGCGACCCGGATTACCTGCTGCGGGTGCTGCTGCCGAGCATCCAGGCGCTGGAGCGGTTTCTCGATTACCTGACGCGGTTGCCGGGGGTGGCGAACATTCGCTCCAGCTTTGCCTTGAAACAGGTGCGTTACAAGACCGCGTTGCCGCTGCCGGCCAATGGTATGACCTTGCGCGAGCAGTGAAGGGGGTTCGCCGGCAAGCCGGCTCCTACAGGTAAAGGGCAGGTGCTTGATATTTTAAACACCCCAGGCCTATGTTGTGTTCATCGCCACTCCGGCATGCCAGCACAACAATAAGGACAGCGTCATGACGACCGCAGGCCCGCATCACCAGGCACAACAGCTGCAGGGCATCGATGAAATCGAATGCGTCACCCCCGACCTCAACGGCGTCGCCCGCGGCAAGGTGATGACTGCCGAGGGCTTCCTCGAAGGCCGGCGCTTGCAGATGGCGCGCGGGGTGTTGCTGCAATGCATCATGGGTGGTTATCCGCCGGCGAAGTTCTACGGCAGCGACGATGGCGACCTGGCGCTGGTGGCTGACCCGGCGCAGATTCACCGCCTGCCCTGGAGCGACGAGCCCCGTGCCCTGGCCATTTGCGACGCGGTCGAGCTCGATGGCAGGCCGTCGGGGTTGTCCAGTCGCGGCCAGTTGAAGGCGGTAATCGCCCGCTATGCCGAACGCGGCCTGGCGCCGGTGGTGGCCACCGAACTGGAGTTCTTCGTCTTTGCGCCCAACGCCGACCCGACCCAGCCGTTCTTGCCTCCGCAGGGCAAGGATGGGCGTCGGGAAATGGGCCATTCGGCGTTCAGCGTCAGCTCCAACAACGGCCTGCGCCCGTTCTTCCATGAGGTGTACCGCTGCATGGCGGCGCTGGGCCTGCCGCGCGACACTTTCATGCACGAGATGGGCGTCAGCCAGTTCGAGATCAACCTGCTGCACGGCGACCCGCTACTGTTGGCCGACCAGACCTTCCTGTTCAAGCACTTGCTCAAGGAGGTCGCGCTCAAGCACGGCCTGACCGTGGTGTGCATGGCCAAGCCGCTGGCGCGCACCCCCGGCAGCTCGATGCATATTCACCAGAGCCTGGTCGACAACGCCAGCGGGCGTAACCTGTTCAGCGACGAACACGGCGCCCCGACCGATACCTTCCACCATTTCATCGGTGGCTTGCAGGCTTGCCTGGCCGACTTCACCGCGCTGTTCGCGCCCAATGTCAATTCCTACCAGCGTTTGTGCCATCCATACGCCTCGCCGAACAACGCCTGCTGGTCAGAGGACAACCGCGCCGCCGGCTTGCGTATCCCCGCCAGCGCGCCAGTGGCGCGGCGGGTGGAGAACCGCTTGCCGGGCGCCGATGCCAACCCCTACCTGGCGATCGCCGCGAGCCTGGCTGCCGGCCTGCATGGCATCGAGCGGCAGATCGTGCCGGCCGCGGCCATCCAGGGCGAGTTCGAGGTGCCTGAGCACCTGAGCCTGCCCTGCACCCTGCATGCGGCCCTGCAGCGCCTCAAGCACAGTGCCCTGGCGCGGGAACTGTTCGGCCATGAGTTCATCGAAGGCTACATCGCCACCAAGACCCTCGAGCTGAGCGACTTCCTCGACGAGATCACGCCGTGGGAGCGGCGCGTACTGGCGGCGCAGGCCTGAGCGCGACACTACCTGTAGCGGGCGCGCCGTCGGCGGCGCATTTCGCGGTTTGGGGCCTGCGCGTTGGATGATTTGCTCTTATGCTAGCTCTGCACCCCACGCCACCTGACGAAGGAGCCCGACGGGACGTATGCGCAATATCTGGAAGCCGTTTCAGTCGCTGTATTTCGCTGCCTTGATGATGTTGATCGGTTCAGGCTTGCTCAGTACCTACCTGGCATTGCGCCTGGCCGCCGAGCATGTCGACAGCTTGTGGGTCGGTGCGCTGATGGCCGCCAACTATTTCGGCCTGGCCCTGGGCGGCAAGATTGGCCACCGGTTGATTGGCAGGGTGGGGCACATCAGGGCTTACGCGACCTGTGCCGGCATCGTCGGCGCGGCGGTGCTCGGCCATGGCTTGACCAGTTGGCTACCTGCCTGGGTCGGGCTGCGGATGATCGTTGGCCTGGGCATGATGTGCCAATACATGGTCATCGAGAGCTGGCTCAACGAACAGGCCGATGCCAAGCACCGCGGGGCGGTGTTCAGCGGCTACATGATCGCGTCCTACCTGGGCCTGGTGCTCGGCCAATTGATCCTGGTGGTGCACCCGCAGTTGGGGCCGGAGCTGCTGATGCTGGTGGCCATGTGCTTCGCCTTGTGCCTGGTGCCAGTGGCCATGACCCGGCGTATTCACCCTGCGCCCTTGCGGCCGGCGCCGATGGAGCCGAAGTTCTTCATCAAGCGGGTGCCGCAGTCATTGTCCACGGTGTTGGGTTCGGGTTTGATCGTCGGCTCCTTCTATGGCCTGGCGCCGCTGTACGCGGCCAACCAGGGGCTGTCCACCGAGCAGGTCGGCTTGTTCATGGGCAGCTGTATTTTCGCCGGCTTGGTGGTGCAATGGCCGTTGGGTTGGCTCTCCGACCGCTACGATCGCGCGGTGCTGATCCGCAGCGTGGCAAGTGGCCTGGCGCTGGCGTCGGCGCCCTTGGCCATCCTGCCGAGCGTGCCGCTGGCGCTGCTGTTCGGCATCGGCTTTGTCATTTCGTTGTTGCAGTTTTGCCTGTATCCGTTGGCGGTGGCGTTCTCCAATGACCATGTGGAGAGCGAACGGCGGGTGTCGCTGACGGCCATGCTGTTGGTGACCTACGGCGTTGGCGCCTGCATCGGGCCATTGGCTGCCGGTGTGTTGATGAAGCTGTTCGGCGCACAAATGTTGTATGCCTTCTTCCTGTTCTTCGCGTTGGTACTGGTCTGGCGAATCCGGCCGAAAGCGGTGACCGGCTTGCACCAGGTCCAGGATGCTCCCCTCGGCCACGTGGCGATGCCGGCGGCGGGTTCGCCGCTGTCGGCGGCGCTCGACCCGCGGGTCGATGAGCAAACGGTGCAGGAGGTGATGCAGGCGCCGGTGGCGGCGGAAGATACCGAGGATGAGGACAAGGGCGCTTGCGCAACGGCGGCTGAGGCCGAGCAGGGCGCGTTCCCGAAACTGTAGGAGCGAGCCTTGCTGGTTCGCCGGCAAGGCCGGCACCTGCTGTTGCCCCATGAGCGAAAACGCCACCCGAGGGTGGCGTTTTGCTTAGTAGTCGTCCTTGTCGAACCGGCGCGCTTCGCGCTGTAGCTGGTAGACGAAGCTTTCGATCTTGCGCTGCGCCTGGCCGTTGAGATTATGGAAGCGCACGCCGGCGAAGGTGGTATTGATGCGCTCCTCGAAATGCAGATGGCGCAGCTCGACCATGGTGTCGGCTAGCCCCAGCGGGTTGCCAGCCTTGAAGCGCTCATAGACCTGGCCCAGTTGCAGGCGCTCTTCGACATTGCCTTCGAAGCGCAGCTTGCAGCCGGTGGCGGAGATGTCCAGCAGCTTACCGCGCAGGGCGCCGTTGCCCTTGAGGTGGGTGCCGTCGAGGGTCACGTCGACCAGTTGCGACAGCTTCAGCGCGGCGCGGAAGGCATTGCGCCGCTGATGGTAGGTGACTTCCGTGGGCAGTGGGCCGCGGTAGCAGCGGTGGCCGTCGATCTCGCTGATGGTCAGTGGGATGTCGCTTTCCCAGGCGATGCGCACGCCGTCATGGAAACCTTCGATGCGAAACGGCTCGCCGTTCTCGATATATTTTTCGCCGTCGCGCGGGATCATCTCGTCCAGCGCCAGTACCCCGGCCTCGCGGTCGACATGCACCACGTAGCTTTGGAAGCGCTGGCTGCGTTCGTGGAAGCTGATGATCAGCGGGTCGTGGCTCTCCAGCAACTGGCGCAGGTTGGCCGCAATCTCCAAAGGAGTGCTCAGCACCTTTGGTGGCTGGGGAGCATCGGATTCATTGAACACGGGTTTTCAATCTCCAGGCAAAAACGACACACGCAATTAACGGCATTTTGCCAGTATGTTCCGTGCCTTGATACCACTAATCACACTTGGCTGATCGCCCGGGGCTTGGCCATCGGCGAGGTGCCGCCACGGCTGTCGTAGAGCGACGGAGAATCGCCACCCTGAAGGATTCTGACCTGGTTGGCCGTGACGTGCTGCTGCACCTGGATGATCTGGCCGTTGGTGGCGTTGACCTGCTGGCAGGCATCCATCAGTTGGCTCAGTTCGTCGAGCCGGGCGAGGATCGCCGGGCCATTGCTCGACTGGGCCGCCAGGGTTTCTGCGCCAGCACGATCGGCACTGAGGCCGAGGCTGGCGAGCAGTTGGCTGCGGCGCCGACCCTGCTGCTCGAGCAAGATGATCAACGACTGCTTGCGGGCCAGGATCTGTTCCAGCACCCCCATGTCGCGGCCGTGCAGGGCTATCGCTTCGTTTTGCAGAAGCTCGAGCAGTTCCTGCGTGGGCGCGATGTCGTTTTCGATCAGTTGCAGCAGAGTGATGTCGTGCATGGCTAACTCTTGGCGTGTTGCGTCCTTGAAGTCAGCGCGCCTGAAGGTTAGCGCTGGGCTTCGAAATCAAGCAGTTTGCTGGCGACCCGGTCGGCATCGACCTTGTAGCTGCCGTCGGCGATAGCCTGTTTCAACTCGGCCACACGGGCGCTGTTGACGCTTGGCTGATCGCGCAGCTTGTCGCTGATCTTCTGCAATTGCTGGGCCTCAGGGCTCAGATGTACCGCTTCTCCGCTGGCGCTGGCGTGCTTGGGCGCCTCGCTGGCCTCGCCGGCTTTTTCGGCGGTGCCTGGCGCGGCATTGCCGCGAACGCCGCCCGTGATGGACGGAGAATTATTCAAACGACTGAAGTCGATGACCATGATCAGAACCCCTGGGTATTAGGACGCATGCCTTGTTTTCGGCCAACCCGAAAGAAACTTTAGACAGGAATGCATCACTGCCTCAAAGCCGGCCCGCGCAACCCGATTTCAGACACAGTTTAGGGCCCGCGGTTCCTTACCGCCAGCTTTCCGTCATCGTCCTGCAGCCTGGGCTACATGGCCACCTCGACCTGTCCTGGCCCGGTCACCCTGGCCTTGACCACTCGTTTGGAATTGAGGTTGCGCACCCGGATCTGGGTTTGCAGCCCGCCTTTGTCCAGTGCTTCGCCGGGCATGCGTACGCTGAGGCTGCCGCTGCGGGCGACGATCACCACGTGATCGCCCTTGCGCACCACCTCGGCCTGCTCCAGATGTTGCTGGGTGAGCAACTGGTCGACCACCGTCGGGCGCAGCAATTTCAGGCCCACGGCCTGGTCCAGTTGGGTCAGGTAGCCTTGGCCGAGGCTGCCGACATCGCGCTCGCGCAGGGCCACGTCGCCTTCGCCGATGACGCTGTCGCGCTTGAGCGGGCGGGTCATGACCACCACGTCGCGCAGCAGGCGCACCTGGGCCGGCACGAACACTGTCCAGGGCGCCGCGCCGTCGCAGCGCACCCTCACCGTCACCCGCCCCAGCGGCGTGGAACCCTCCAGCGAGGCGTCCAGTTGCTGGCTGCACTGCGGCATGCGCAGGCGCGGATCGAGTTTGTTCACCTGGATCTCGTAGCGACCCTGGGTCTGGGTGGTCGCCAGATAATCCTCCACGGTGAATTCAAGAAACCCTTGAGTGACACCGATAAGCTGTTCAGGCAAGGTAAAAGCGTCCGCCAGCGCCTGGGTGCCGGGTACCAACAGGCACAATGCGGCCAGGGAACCGGTCAGCAGGCGCGTCAGTCGTCGGAAAAATGTCGTTTTCGTGTACATGGCGCTCAAAAAAGCAAAGCCCGTGCCGACTTGGTACTTAGGCAATCATTGAAGGAGTCCGGCATGGCTGGAGTGATGGATTCGGTCAACCAGCGCACGCAGCTGGTGGGGCAGAATCGCCTGGAGCTGCTGCTGTTTCGCCTCAATGGCGACCAGCTCTATGGCATCAATGTGTTCAAGGTCCGCGAGGTGCTGCAGTGCCCGGATCTGACCCTGCTGCCCAAGTCCCATCCGGTGGTGCGCGGCGTGGCCAACATTCGCGGGGCGACCATCCCGATCCTCGACCTGTCGATGGCCACCGGCTTGCCGGGCCTTCAGGAAGAGACGCGCAAGAGCTTCGTCATCATCACCGAGTACAACACCAAGACCCAAGGGTTCCTGGTGCACTCGGTGGAGCGCATCGTCAACATGAACTGGGAAGAGATCCATCCGCCACCCAAGGGTACCGGGCGCGATCACTACCTGACCGCGGTCACCCGGGTCGACAACCGCATGGTCGAGATCATCGATGTGGAGAAGGTGCTGGCCGAAGTGGCGCCGTCGTCCGAGTCGGTGTCCGAAGGGGTGATCGATGCCGAGGTGCAGGACAAGGCGGTGTTGTTGCGGGTGCTGACGGTCGATGACTCGTCGGTGGCGCGCAAGCAGGTCAGCCGCTGCCTGCAGACGGTGGGGGTCGAGGTCGTGGCGCTCAATGACGGTCGTCAGGCCCTGGATTACCTGCGCAAGCTGGTGGACGAGGGCAAGCGTCCGGAGGAGGAGTTCCTCATGATGATTTCCGATATTGAAATGCCGGAAATGGACGGCTATACCCTCACGGCGGAGATCCGCAGCGATCCGCGCATGCAAAAACTACACATCTGCCTGCATACTTCGCTATCTGGGGTATTCAACCAGGCAATGGTCAAGAAGGTCGGCGCCGACGACTTCCTGGCCAAGTTCAAGCCGGACGACCTCGCCCAGCGCGTGGTCGACCGGATCAAGGCGGCACATTGAAACGGCCGGGGCCTGGCTCCGGCGCACGCGACATATAAGAAGAGGCGGCAGCATTGTCTACGGGTAATTTGGATTTCGAACAGTTCCGGGTCTTCCTGGAGAAAGCCTGTGGCATCCTGCTGGGCGAGAATAAGCAGTACCTGGTCTCTAGCCGTCTCAACAAGCTGATGGAGCAGCAGGGCATCAAGTCGCTGGGCGAGCTGGTGCAGCGTATCCAGACCCAGCCGCGCGGTGGCCTGCGCGAGCAGGTGGTCGATGCCATGACCACTAACGAGACGCTGTGGTTTCGCGACACCTATCCGTTCGAAGTGCTCAAGAACAAGGTGATCCCGGAGTTCATCAAGGGTAATCCCGGCCAGCGTCTGCGTATCTGGTCGGCGGCCTGTTCGTCGGGGCAGGAACCGTATTCCATCTCCATGGCCATCGACGAGTTCGAGCGCGCCAATCTGGGCCAGTTGAAGATGGGCGCGCAGATCGTTGCCACCGATCTCTCTGGCGCCATGCTCAACAACTGCAAGACTGGTGAGTACGACAGCCTGGCTATTGCTCGGGGGCTGTCCCAGGAGCGTCTGCAGCGCTATTTCGATACCAAGGGGCCTGGGCGTTGGGCGGTCAAGCCGCCGATTCGCAGCCGCGTCGAGTTTCGCTCGTACAACCTGCTCGACAGCTACGCGCCGCTGGGCAAGTTCGACATCGTGTTCTGTCGCAACGTGCTGATCTACTTCTCGGCCCAGGTCAAGAAGGACATCCTCATGCGTATCCATGGCACGCTCAAGCCGGGCGGCTACCTGTTCCTGGGGGCGTCCGAGGCGCTCAATGGCCTGCCGGACCACTACCAGATGGTGCAGTGCAGTCCGGGGATCATCTACCAGGCCAAGTGAGGACCAAAAGGCCGGTATCGCGAGATGCCGGCCTTTTCATTTGTGCGGTACCGCGCGAGTAATCAGAAAGCGTACTGTACGTGGGCCGAGAATACATCGGCATCGAAGCCTGATTTGCCTGCCGTTGGGGTCCGCCATGATTCATCACGGCGACGGCATTCACATCACCGGCACCAAGATTGGCGACTACGGCCAGTGAAGCGTCCGGCGAACTCGAGATCGTCTGTGTAGGTTTGCTGATCGCCTTTGAGGGCGCCGCCGTCGAGGCTGGTAGTGATCATCTTGCCGCGGTTGGTCTTGAAAACGTTGTGAAAGCGGCGCGCATCCGTGCGACGACATGCAGTGTTGGTTTGAGCGGATGCGCGAGGGTGCGAATGCTATCGCCAATGATGGCGATATGGCATGCATGATTGACGTCAATTTTTTGGATTGCCGCTTTTGCCGCCTGCCGATTGCCGCTTGGTCGCTATCAGGCGGAAGCACTTTGCCGCTTTTCTGGCAGGAGGGCGTAGAGCTGCTGGGCGCGGCCCCGTGTTCATGGGGGTTTTGTTGGTTGGCACAGCCCTTGCTTTAGCGTTAGCCAACGAAACTCTGGTCAACCTTCGAAGGTTCCCCGACATGAGCATCAGCTTCGACAAGGCGCTTGGCATCCACGAAAAGGCACTGGGCTTCCGTGCCCAGCGTGCCGAGGTGCTGGCCAACAACATCGCCAACGCCGACACACCGAACTACAAGGCGCGCGACATGGACTTCTCGTCGGTGCTCGCCGCCGAGTCCGACAAACAGCAGAAAGGCCGCATTGCCCTGGATCGCACCAACAATCGCCATATCGAGGCCGAAGGCCTGGCGATGATGGATGACACCCTGAAGTACCGCACGCCGATGCAGCCGTCGATCGACCAGAACACCGTGGACGCGCAGATCGAACAATCGAACTACACGGAAAACGCCGTTGGCTTCCAGGCCAGCTTCACCCTGCTCAACAGTAAATTCAAAGGGCTGGTATCGGCCCTGCGCGGAGAGTGACCATGTCCCTTGCCAGTGTCTTCAATATCGCCGGTAGCGGCATGAGCGCGCAGAACACGCGCCTGAACACCGTCGCCTCGAACATCGCCAACGCCGAGACCGTCTCGTCGAGCATCGACCAGACCTACCGCGCCCGTCACCCGGTGTTCGCCACCACCTTCCAGCAGGCCCAGGCCGGCGCCGGCCAGTCGCTGTTCGAGGACCAGGGCGAGGCGGGGCAGGGCGTGCAGGTCAAGGGCATCATCGAGGACCAGAGCAACCTCGAGGCGCGTTACGAGCCGAACCATCCGGCGGCGAACAAGGACGGCTACGTCTACTACCCGAACGTCAACGTGGTCGAGGAGATGGCCGACATGATCTCCGCCAGCCGTGCGTTCCAGACCAACGCCGAGCTGATGAACACCGCCAAGAACATGATGCAGAAAGTGCTGACCCTGGGTCAGTAAGCAGGGAGCCGCAATGACTACCACCAATACCAATACACAAGTCGGCAGTGGTTACCTGGAGTCGCTGCAGAAGCAGAAGAGCAAGACCGACTCCAGCACCGGCCAGGCCGGCAGTGCGCTGGGCAAGGATGCGTTCCTGCAGTTGCTGGTGACGCAGATGAAGAACCAGAACCCGCTCGATCCTCAGGACAACGGCGAGTTCGTCGCGCAGCTGGCGCAATTCAGCAGCCTCGAAGGTATCCAGTCGCTCAAGGAGTCGGTTGACGGCATCCTCACCGGCATCGGTTCGTCCCAGGCGCTGCAGGCCACCTCGCTGGTCGGTCGCTCGGTGATCGTGGCAAGCGACAAGGCAGTGGTCGACACCTCCAAGAGCTTCAACGGCCAGGTCGTGGTGCCCTCGAACATCACCGAGGGCAAGGTCACCATCAAGGACAAGGATGGCAACGTGGTCAAGGCCATTGACCTGGGTGCGCGCAAGGCTGGTACCGCCGACTTCATCTGGGACGGCAAGAACGACAAGGGCGAGGTGGTCGAGCCGGGCACCTACACCTTCAGCGCCGAGACCAAGGTCGACGGCAAGGCCAAGACGCTGGCCACGCTGCTGCCGGCCAAGGTCAACAGTGTCAGCTTCCAGAATGGCAGCGAGATGATGCTCGACCTGGCCGGTATCGGCAAAGTCGGTATCTCCAAAGTCACCACCATCGGAATTTAACGCCGCAGAATCGGCACAAGGAGCGAGTACATGTCTTTCAATATCGGCCTTAGCGGTCTCTATGCGGCGAACAAATCCCTGAACGTTACCGGCAACAACATTGCCAACGTCGCCACCACCGGTTTCAAATCGTCGCGCGCCGAGTTCGGCGACCAATATTCGCAATCGATCCGCGGCACTGCCGGCGGCAAGACCCAGGTCGGCAGCGGCGTGAAGACCATGGCGGTCTCGCAGATGTTCAACCCCGGCAACATCAACGGTACTGGCCAGGCGCTGGACATGGCCATTGATGGCAACGGCTTCTTTGCCCTGAACGACAACGGTTCGCGCATCTATACCCGTGCCGGCGCCTTCTACAGCGACAAGGAAGGCTACGTGGTCAACGCCAGTGGCGCCAACCTGCAGGGCTATCCGGTGGATGAAAACGGCAAGGTCATCCCGGGCGTGCTGACCGACCTGAAGATCGACACCTCGAACCTGGCGCCGAAGCCGACCGGGCGCATTTCCGAGACCGTCAACCTGAACTCCAGCGCCAAAGCGCCTTCGGTTTCGCCGTTCGACCCGACCAATGTCAACAGCTACAACTACACCTTCAACACCCCGGTGTACGACAGCCAGGGTAACGAGCACCAGATGAACCAGTACTTCGTCAAGGATGCCGGCACCAACTCCTGGACCATGTACACCACCATCGATGGTCGTAACCCGGCCGACCCGACCCTGCCTACGCCACTGAAAAACACTTTGCCCTTTACGTCGGCGGGTAAGCTGGATACGGCGGCCATGCCTGTTGGTGCTGTCACAGGTGGTCTGACCATCGCAGCCGACAAGACCTTCAAGCTCGATAACTGGGTGCCTGCCGAGAAGAATGCGGCCGGTGCCTGGGTTGGTAACGGTGCTGTCATGCGTCCTGGTGGTGTTGTCCTGGATATGCTGGCCACCACTCAGTTCAACGCGGCCTCGGCGACCACCGCCAAGGACCAGGATGGCTACGCCACCGGTGAGCTCGCCGGCCTGACCGTCGACCAGAGCGGCAACATGTTCGCCAACTTCACCAACGGCCAGAACAAGGTGATCGGCCAGGTAGTGATCGCCAACTTCGCCAACCTGCAAGGCCTGACCCCGGTCGGCGCCACTGCCTGGAAAGAGTCCTACGCCTCGGGCGTGCCGATCATTGGTGAGCCAGACACCGGCACCTTGGGCCGCATTGCCGGCAGCTCCCTGGAAGACTCCAACGTCGACTTGACCGGCGAGCTGGTCAACTTGATCAAGGCGCAGAGCAACTACCAGGCCAACGCCAAGACCATTTCCACCGAAAGCACCATCATGCAGACCATCATCCAGATGACCTGATGAGCGTGGCGTGATCGAGCCCCTGCTTGCAGGGGCTTTTTCACGTCTGGCAGAGGAGGTTGATGCCATGAACAAGTCGATGCTGGTGGCTGCCGGCGCCTTGTTGCTGGCGCTGTCGCTGCAGGCCGCGCCGGCGCCCTGGTACCAGTGGCAGAGCCTGGCGACCGGGCGCTACATGTGCTCGGCCAGCGACCCGGGGGAGGGCTGGAAGCGTCATTCCGGCCCCTACACCAATGGTGCGTGTCGCGCCGACTGACGCGGGCGTTGCCGCCAGCGGCAACGATTCGCCGACAAACTGACGCTTGCCTTGGCGCGGGCCGCTGAAAGCCCCGTGTTAAAGGGCTTTGTCAGTTTGGTTCGATAATTGCTTCATCCTTGCCAACGACAGCGCGGCAAGGTTCGCGTAGAGGAGATGCTGTGGACAAGATGCTTTATGTGGCCATGACCGGCGCCAGCCAGAACGCGCTGGCGCAGAAGGCCCATGCCAACAACCTGGCGAACGTTTCCACCAATGGCTTCCAGCGTGACCTGGAGCAGGCGCGTTCGATGCCGGTGTTCGGCGACAGCTTTCCGGCGCGCGCCTTCGCCATGACCGAGCGTCCGGCCACCGACTTCAGCGAAGGTGCCCTGGTCGAGACCGGCCGTCCTTTGGACGTGGCCGTGGCCGGCAAGGGCTTCATCGCCGTGCAGGCGCCCGATGGCAGCGAGGCCTACGTGCGCACCGGCAGCCTGAACATCGACGCCCTGGGCGTGCTGCGTGCCGGCAACGGCATGCCGGTGATTGGCAATGGCGGTCCGATCGCCATTCCGCCGGAGCAGCAGGTCGAGGTGGGTGACGACGGCACCATCAGCATCCGCGCCATGGGCGAGGATCCGCGGGTGATGGCCGAGGTCGACCGCATCAAGCTGGTCAACCCCGACATCAAGGGCCTGACCAAGGGCCTGGACGGCATGATCCACACCAGCAATGGCCAGCCTGCCGACGCCGACGTAAATGTCCGCGTGGTCTCGGGCTTCCTGGAGTCGAGCAACGTCAACGCCGTCGAGGAAATGACCTCGGTGCTGGCGTTGTCCCGCCAGTTCGAACTGCACGTCAAGATGATGAACGCGGCCAAGGAAGGCGATGAAGCCATGGCCCGCGTCTTGCAAATCGGCTAATCACATTTGAACGGGTGCCGAAAATCAGGCGCACGAGGAGAACACTAAATGCTTCCAGCTCTTTGGGTCGCGAAAACCGGCCTGTCCGCCCAGGACACCAACCTGGCGGTCATCTCCAACAACCTGGCGAACGTCTCGACCACCGGCTTCAAGCGTGATCGCGCCGAGTTCCAGGACCTTTTGTACCAGATCAAGCGTCAGCCTGGCGCTCAGTCGACCCAGGACAGCGAACTGCCTTCGGGCCTGCAGGTCGGTACCGGTGTGCGCATCGTCGGCACCCAGAAGAGCTTCATCGCCGGCAGCCTGCAGACCACCGAGAACCCGCTGGACATGGCGGTCAACGGCCGTGGCTTCTTCCAGATCCTGCAGCCGGACGGCACCGTGAGCTACACCCGTGACGGTACCTTCCACCTGAACTCCGACGGTCAGATCGTCACCGCCAACGGCTTTGCCCTGGAGCCGGCCATCGTCGTGCCGCCAGATGCGCAGACCTTCACCGTCGGCAAGGACGGTACCGTCTCGATCACTACCGTGGGCAACCCGGCCGCGCAGGTCATCGGCAACATCCAGACCGCCGATTTCATCAACCCGGCCGGCCTGCAGGCCATCGGCGGCAACCTGTTCCTGGAGACCGCCGCCAGCGGCGCGCCGCAGGTCGGCACCCCAGGCCTGAACGGCTTCGGCACCACCGAGCAGCAGACCCTGGAAGCCTCCAACGTCAGCACCGTCGAGGAACTGGTGAACATGATCACCACCCAGCGCGCCTACGAGATGAACTCCAAGGTCATCTCCACCGCCGACAAGATGCTGTCGTTCGTCACCCAGCAGTTGTAAGCCCTGGCGGCCCGCCTGGCGTGGGCCGTTGACTCTGCGCTCGTTGTTGCAGCGCCTGTTTCACCGTGAGGTAAGTGTCATGATGCGTTCGTTGTCCGTATTCGCCCTGGGGGGGGTGGTGTTGTTGGCCGGTTGCGTCGCGCCGACGCCCAAGCCCAACGACCCGTACTATGCGCCGGTGCTGCCGCGCACCCCGCTGCCGGCGGCGGCCAACAACGGCTCGATCTACCAGGCCGGCTTCGAGCAGGGCCTGTACACCGATCGCAAGGCGTTCCGGGTCGGCGACATCATTACCATCACCCTCAACGAGCGCACCTCGGCGAGCAAGAACGCAGGTTCGCAGATCCAGAAGAACAGCAAGGCCAACCTTGGCCTGACCTCGCTGTTCGGTACCGTGCCCAACACCAACAACCCGTTGGGTGGCGGCGACTTGAGCCTGGAAGCCGGCTACAGCGGTGACCGCAGCACCAAGGGCGACAGCAAGGCCACCCAGGGCAACACCCTGACTGGTTCGATCACCGTCACCGTGGCCGAGGTGCTGCCCAACGGCATCATCGCCGTGCGTGGCGAGAAGTGGATGACCTTGAACACCGGTGAAGAACTGGTACGCATCGCTGGCCTGGTGCGCGCCGACGACATCGCCACCGACAACACCGTGCCGTCCACCCGCGTGGCCGACGCGCGCATCACCTATTCGGGCACCGGCTCGTTCGCCGATGCCAGCCAGCCGGGTTGGCTGGACCGTTTCTTCATCAGCCCGCTCTGGCCTTTCTGAGTACGGATGACCATGTTCAACGCTAGGCGGTTGATTGCCGCGACCTTGCTCCTGTCCTGCGCGTTCGGTGCCCACGCCGAGCGTCTGAAGGATATCGCCAGCATTTCTGGCGTGCGCGCCAACCAATTGATCGGCTACGGCCTGGTCGTGGGGCTCAATGGCACGGGTGACCAGACCACCCAGACGCCATTCACCCTGCAGACCTTCAACAACATGCTCTCGCAGTTCGGCATCAAGGTGCCGCCGGGGTCGGGCAACGTGCAGTTGAAGAACGTCGCCGCGGTATCGGTGCATGCCGATCTGCCGGCGTTCGCCAAGCCGGGCCAGGTGGTCGACATCACCGTGTCGTCCATCGGTAACTCCAAGAGCCTGCGCGGCGGCAGCCTGTTGATGACGCCGCTCAAGGGTATCGACGGCAACGTCTACGCCATCGCCCAGGGCAACCTGGTGGTGGGTGGTTTCGATGCTGAGGGTCGCGACGGCTCGAAGATCACCGTCAACGTTCCGTCGGCCGGGCGGATCCCTGGCGGCGCGTCCGTCGAGCGTGCGGTGCCGAGTGGTTTCAACCAGGGCAACAGCCTGACCCTGAACCTCAATCGCCCGGACTTCACCACCGCCAAGCGCATCGTCGACAAGGTCAACGAGTTGCTCGGCCCGGGTGTCGCCCAGGCCATCGATGGTGGTTCGGTGCGGGTGACCGCGCCGATGGACCCGAGCCAGCGTGTCGACTACCTGTCGATCCTGGAGAACCTCGAGATCGATCCGGGCCAGGCAGTGGCCAAGGTCATCATCAATTCGCGCACCGGTACCATCGTCATCGGCCAGAACGTCAAGGTGTCGCCGGCGGCGGTGACCCACGGCAGCCTGACCGTGACCATCACCGAAGACCCGATCGTCAGCCAGCCGGGGCCATTCTCCAACGGCCAGACCGCGGTGGTGCCGCGCTCGCGGGTGAATGCCGAGCAGGAAGCCAAGCCGATGTTCAAGTTCGGCCCGGGTACCACGCTGGATGAGATAGTCCGCGCGGTGAACCAGGTCGGCGCGGCGCCCAGCGACCTGATGGCGATCCTCGAAGCCCTGAAGCAGGCCGGCGCGTTGCAAGCCGACCTGATCGTGATCTGAGGACGCCTGGGATGAACCCGAAGAGCCTGATTTCCAGCCCGGCCGACAGCGGTGCCTTCACCGACCTCAATCGCCTGAGTTCGCTCAAGCACGGTGATCGCGACAGCGAGGGCAATATCCGCAAGGTGGCCCAGGAGTTCGAATCCTTGTTCGTCAGCGAGATGCTCAAGGCCTCGCGCAAGGCCAGCGATGTGCTGGCCGACGAAGAAAACCCGATGAACAGCGACACCACCAAGCAGTACCGCGACATGTACGACCAGCAGTTGGCGGTCAGCATGTCCCGCGAAGGTGGTGGTATCGGCCTGCAGGACGTGCTGGTGCGCCAGTTGAGCAAGAACAAGGGCGCTGCGCCCAACAACAGCCCGTTCCCGCGTATCGACGGCCCGGCGCCAGCGCTGTGGGGCGGCGGTCGTGTCGCCCAGCCGCTGCGTGGCGAGCAGGCCGCGGCCGGGCGCAACGATGTGGCGGCGCTCAATTCACGGCGCCTGGCGCTGCCGGGTAAGCTTACCGATCGCCTGCTGGCCGGCATCGTGCCGTCGGCCGCCGCGGCAGGCGACACGGCCCTGCCACAGCGCAGCGGACCATCGCTGGCCGGTGTCGCCCGCGGCGACTGGCAACCAGCGCAGAGCTTCGCCGCGCCGCGTGAGCGCGAGGGCATGCGCATCCTCGGCCGCGCCGTGGCCCAGCCGCCACTGGCGCCGAACAAGGCCTTCAGCGACAGCGACGCGTTCGTTGCCACCATGCTGCCGATGGCCGAGCAAGCGGCCAAGCGCATTGGCATCGACCCGCGTTACCTGGTGGCCCAGGCCGCGCTGGAAACCGGTTGGGGCAAGTCGGTGATGCGCAACCCCGATGGCAGCAGCAGCCACAACCTGTTCGGCATCAAGGCCACCGGCAACTGGCAGGGTGGCGAGGCGAGGGCGATCACCAGCGAATTCCGCGGTGGCCAGTTCGTCAAGGAGACGGCGGCGTTCCGTTCCTACGATTCGTACCAGGACAGCTTCCACGACCTGGTCAGCCTGTTGCAGAACAACAGTCGCTATAAAGATGCGGTCGGCTCGGCCGATAAACCGGAACAGTTTGCAAGAGAGCTGCAGAAGGCTGGCTACGCCACCGACCCGGACTACGCCCGCAAGATCATCAGCATTGCCCGGCAACTGCAGCCGACCCAGGAATACGCCATGGCTGGCACTACCACGAATCTATAAGGATTGAACCATGTCTAACCTGATCTCGATCGGGCTGTCGGGCCTGAATGCCAGCCAGACCGCGTTGGCCATCACCGGTAACAACATCGCCAACGCGGCGGTTTCCGGCTATTCGCGGCAGCAAACCATCCAGACTACGGGGCCGTCGCACAACATCGGCACGGGCTTCGTGGGCACGGGCACTACGTTGTCGGATGTGCGTCGCATCTATAACGCCTACCTGGACAACCAGCTGCAGACCGCGACTTCGCTCAATACCGATGCGGCGGCGTTCCAGGATCAGATCACGGGTATCGACAAGTTGCTGGCCGAAAGCGACACCGGCATCAGCTCGGTACTGACCGCCTTCTTCTCGGCCTTGCAGACCGCGTCGGCCAAGCCCAGCGATGTGGCGTCGCGGCAACTGCTGCTGACCCAGGCGCAGACCTTGAGCAACCGCTTCAATGCCATCTCCAGCCAGATGAGCAAGCAGAACGACAGCATCAACAGCCAATTGGATACGCTGTCCGGCCAGGTCAACAAGTTGACCTCGAGCATCGCCGATCTCAACAAGCAGATTACCCAGTTGTCGGCGTCCGGCGCTTCGCCGAACAACCTGCTGGATGCGCGCAGCGAAGCGGTGCGCCAGCTCAACGAGCTGGTCGGCGTTACCGTGCAGGAGCGCGACGGCAATTACGATGTGTACATGGGCAATGGCCAGTCGCTGGTCACCGGTAATCGCGCCAACACCCTGAGCGCCGTGCCGAGCGCTGCCGACAAGAGCCAGTACAGCCTGCAGATCAACTACCCGAACTTCTCCTCGGACGTCACTTCGGTGGTCAGTGGTGGGCAGATCGGCGGTCTGCTGCGCTATCGCAACGACGTGCTCAACCCGTCGATGAACGAGCTGGGGCGTGTCGCCCTGGTGGTGGCCGACAGTATCAACAGCCAGTTGGGGCAGGGCCTGGACGCCAATGGGCAGTTCGGCAGTGCGCTGTTCTCCAGCATCAACAGCGCCGCGGCAATCAGCCAGCGCAGCCTGGCCTCGTCGAACAACAGCGCCGGCTCCGGTAACCTGGACGTGACCATCGCCAACAGCGGTGCGCTCACCACCTACGACTACGAAGTCAAGTTCACCGGCCCCAACCAGTACAGCGTGCGTCGCTCCGACGGTACCGACATGGGCAGCTTCGACCTGACCACCACGCCACCGCCGGTGATCGACGGCTTCACCCTCAAGCTCCAAGGGGGCGCTCTGGCGGCTGGCGACAGCTTCAAGGTCAGCCCGACCCGTTCGGCGGCAGGCTCGATCAATACCGTGCTCACCGATGCCAATAAGTTGGCTTTCGCCGGGCCGATCAACGGCGTGGTCGGTAGTGGCAACACCGGCAGTGGCACCATCACCCAGCCGAACCTGGGGGCCAAGCTGGATATCTACGGCGGTGCCGATACCGCGCTGATCCAGGACTCGATCAAGCACTCGATGCCGGTGCGCATGGTGTTCCAGGGCGCCAGCGGCGGCACCCAGGGCTACACCCTGTACGACTCCAAGGGTGTGGCCATCGGCACCGGTACCATCGTGCCGGGCCAGGACAACAAGCTGACCATCAATGTGCCGATGCGCGATGCCGCGGGAGCGCCGATCCTCGATGGCAGCGGCAATCCGCGGACCTTCAGCGTCGAGACCACTGTTGGCGGCAGCCCGGCGACCAACGACAGCTTTACCTTCGGCTTCAATGCCGACGGCAAGTCCGACAACCGCAACGCCCAGGCGCTGCTCGGGTTGCAGACCAAGTCCACGGTGGGCCTGAACTCCGGTACCGGCTCCAGCTTTACCTCGGCCTATGCCTCGCTGGTCGAGCGCGTCGGCGCCAAGGCCAACCAGGCCAAAATCGATACCGTTGCGACCAAGGCCGTGCTCGACTCGGCCAAGGAAAGCCGCAACGGGGTTTCCGGTGTCAACCTGGACGATGAGGCGGCCAACCTCATCAAGTTCCAGCATTACTACACCGCGTCGTCGCAGATCATCAAGGCGGCGCAAGAAACCTTCAGCATCCTGATCAACGCTTTGTAAGGAGTAGCCATCGTGCGTATTTCCACCGCTCAGTTCTATGAGGCGAGCGCCAGTAGCTACACCAAGAACTTCGCCGACCTGATGAAGAGCAAGACTCAGATCGACAGCGGCGTGCGTATCCAGACCGCCGCCGACGATCCGGTCGGTGCCGCGCGCCTGCTGTTGCTGCAGCAGCAGCAGGCGTTGCTCAAGCAGTACGATGGCAACATGACCACGGTGAACAACTCGCTGCTGCAGGAAGAGAGCGTGCTGGCCACCATCAACGAAGCCATGCAGCGTGCCAGTGAACTGGCCCTGCGCGCTGGCGGGGCTGGCGTGACCGATGCCGACCGCGTGTCCATCAGTGGCGAGCTGAAAGAGATCGAGGCCAACATTTTCGGCCTGCTCAATTCCCGCGACGCCAACGGCGACTACATGTTCGGTGGCACCAAGACCTCGTCGCCGCCCTATGTGCGCAATGCCGACGGCACCTACAGCTACCAGGGCGACCAGACCCAGCTGAGCCTGCAGGTGTCCGACACCCTGAGCCTGGCGACCAACGACACCGGTTTCAGCATTTTCGATTCGGCCAAGAACAAGAGCCGTACCGAGTCCACCCTGGTGGCGCCGCCGGTCGACGATGGCAAGGTCGCGCTGTCGCCGGGCCTGCTGACCTCGAACAATAGCTTCAACGACAGCTTCACCGCAGGCCAGCCGTACAAGATCACCTTCACCAGTGCCACCCAGTACAAGGTGACCGATGCCCTGGGCAACGATATCACCGCCGAGACGCCCACCAACGGCACCTTCGACAGCAAGACCGAGGGTGGCAACCGCATCGCCCTGCGCGGCGTCGAGTTCGAAGTCAATGTGTCGCTCAAAGAGGGCGAGGACGCCGATGCCATCGTCGCTGGCCGTGAATTCAGCGTGCAGGCGCGCCCCGATTCGCTGACCAGCGTGCGCGGTGCCGGCAACCCGTCCAGCGCCCAGGTGACCGGCAGCGCCGTGACCGACCAGGCGGCTTACCGCAGCACCTTCCCGAGCAATGGCGCGGTGATCAAGTTCACCGGGGCCAACACCTACGAGTTCTACGCCCAGCCCTTGACCGCCGACAGCAAGCCGGTGGCCAGCGGTACGTTCACCGCGCCGTCGTTGACGGTCGCTGGCGTGACCTACCAGGTGTCCGGCGCGCCGCAGGCGGGTGATCAGTTCGCCATCAACGCCAACAACCACCAGAACCAGAGCGTGCTGGAGACCATCAGCCAGTTGCGCTCGGCGCTGGACGCGCCGCCCGGCACCGCGGGCAACAACCTCGCCATCAAGAACGCCGTCGCCTCGGCGGTGGCCAACCTGGCCAGCGCGCGCGAACAGGTCGATATCACCCGGGGCTCGATCGGCGCCCGTGGCAACTCGCTGGATATCCAGCGTCAGGAAAACACCAGCCTGAGCACGGCCAACAAGGTCACCCAGGATGCCATCGGTAACACCGACATGGCCGAAGCATCGATCATGCTGACCTTGCAGCAAGCCATGCTCGAGGCCTCGCAACTGGCGTTCTCGCGGATCTCGCAGCTGAGCCTGTTCAACAAGCTCTGATCGCGCCTGCGCTAAAAAAGCCCCGGTCAGCTGTGTGCTGCCGGGGCTTTTTCGTGTCTGTGGCGCGGCGCTGGGGCGCTTTTGCCGATAAATGAGTGTGACCAATGAGTCAAAACGCGCATCTTCCCTGTATTCTATGCGGCAGCTGCTGCAGCATTTTGTTACCGGTGTGCGAGCGACAGTCTGGTTTCGGCCTGTCTCGGGCTGCAGTGGTTTCGACCCGGTATTGGCGCCCTCAATTCATCGAGTGGTGGTCTTTGGCTGTTTTCATTGGGAAGCCAGAATGATTGGCATCAAAAGCATTGCGAGTTACGTGCCTACCGCTGGCCTGGACAACTACGTCCAGGGTGCGAAGTTCGGCAAGGACGAAGCGTTCATGTTCGGCAAGATCGGTGCCTCGTTCCTGCCGCGCAAGGCCGATGAGCAGGAAACCTCCGACCTCTGCGTCGAGGCCGCCCGCGCGTTGTTCGCCAACAACCTGGAGCTGGATCCGCAGGCGATCGATGTGCTGATCGTGGTCACCCAGAACGGTGACGAAGAAGGGCTGCCGCACACGGCGGCGATCGTGCAGAACAAATTGGGCCTGTCGACCCGCGTGGCGGCCTTTGACGTGTCGCTGGGCTGCTCCGGCTATGTCTACGGCCTGTATGCCATCAAGGGCTTCATGCAGGCGGCGGGGCTGAAGAACGGCCTGTTGATCACCGCCGATCCCTATTCGAAGATCGTCGATCCGGAAGATCGCAACACCACCATGCTGTTCGGCGATGCCGCCACCGCCACCTGGATGGGCGAAGATGCCGTGTGGCAGTTGGGCGAGGCGCGTTTCGGCACCGACGGCTCGGGTGCCGAGCATTTGAAGGTCAGCGATGGCACCTTCTTCATGAATGGCCGCCAGGTGTTCAACTTCGCCCTGGTCAAGGTGCCGGCGCACCTGCATGAGCTGCTCGAGGCCAGTGGCCTGCAGTCGGCGGATATCGACGCGTTCTGCATTCACCAGGGCAGTGCGGCCATCGTCGATGCCGTGGCGCGCCGCTTTGAAGAGCAGCACCCGGAGAAGTTCGTCAAGGATATGCTCGAGACCGGCAATACCGTGTCCTCCAGCGTGCCGTTGCTGTTGCAGAAGCACATGCTCGACAGTACCTGGAAGCGCGTGGCCATCAGTGGCTTCGGTGTCGGTCTGTCGTGGGGTTCGGCGATCCTTTACCGGGGCTGAATCAGCGCTTGCACGAAGCAGCGCCTGGCGTATCCCGCCAGGCGCTTTTTTTGCCCGTTGATCGTCTATCGGTACCTTAACCCCCTGATTTTGTAGGGGTGGCGGGGTGATGGCATTTTTTTTTTGAAAATGCCCTCAAGCAACCCCCGCAAACGACGATAACCATTACGAAGGTTCTCTAGGCCATACCCGGCGGATGCCAGGGCCGGAAGCCGCAGTACCCATCCAACGAGGATTTCGTCATGGCTTTAACTGTAAACACCAACATTGCCTCGGTTACTACTCAGGTTAACCTGAACAAGGCCAGCACCGCCCAGACCACTTCGATGCAGCGCCTGTCTTCCGGCCTGCGCATCAACAGCGCCAAAGACGACGCTGCCGGCCTGCAGATCGCCAACCGCCTGACCAGCCAGATCAACGGCCTGGGCCAAGCAGTCAAGAACGCCAACGACGGTATCTCGATCGCCCAGACCGCCGAAGGCGCGATGCAGGCTTCGACCGACATCCTGCAAAAAATGCGTACCCTGGCTCTGTCCTCGGCCACTGGCTCCCTGAGCCCCGACGACCGTAAGTCGAACAACGACGAATACCAGGCTCTGACCGCCGAGCTGAACCGTATTTCCGCTACCACCACCTTCGGTGGCCAGAAGCTGCTGGACGGTTCCTACGGCACCAAGGCCATCCAGGTCGGCGCCAACGCCAACGAAACCATCAACCTGACTCTGGAAAACGTTGCTGCCAGCAACATCGGTTCCCAGCAGATCAAGAGCGTTGCTATCACCCCTAACGACACTGGCGTCAAGGCTGGCACCATCACCGTTACCGGTAACGGCCAGACCAAAGACGTAGCCGTCGCTGCTGGTGATTCGGCCAAGAAAATCGCTGCCAACATGAACGGCGCAATCGGTGGCCTGACCGCTACCGCCAGCACCGAAGTCAAGCTGGAAGTGGACGCCACCGCCATCGCTGGTGCTGCCACCAAGTCGGCTAACTTCACCCTGGACGTCGGTGGCCAGTCGGTCAAGATCGTTGGCGCAACCGATACTGCCGGTCTGGCTGACCAGCTGAAGTCCAACGCCGCCAAGCTGGGTATCAGCGTCAACTACGACGAGTCGAACGGCGCCCTGTCGATCAAGTCCGATACCGGTGAGAACATCAAGTTCAGCGCCAGCGATGCCGGTGCTCAGGCTGGTATCAAGGTCAATACTCGTGATGGCGCAGGTGCCTACGCTGCTGCTGGTACCGCTCTGGCTGCCACCGACATCATCGCCACTGGCGCTGTGTCGCTGGACTCCGCCAAGGGCTACGCTCTGAACGGTGCTGGTGTTGACAGTCTGTTTGCTGCTGCTGGTACCACTGCGGCCACTTCGTCTAAAACCACCATCTCCAACACCGACGTCACCGACGCTACCAAGGCCCAAAACGCCCTGGCCGTTATCGACAAGGCCATTGGTTCGATTGACAGCGTCCGTTCGGGCCTGGGTGCTACCCAGAACCGTCTGGCCACCACTGTCGACAACCTGCAGAACATCCAGAAGAACTCCACCGCTGCCCGCTCCACCGTGCAGGACGTGGACTTCGCTTCGGAAACTGCAGAGCTGACCAAGCAGCAGACCCTGCAGCAGGCTTCGACTGCGATCCTGTCGCAGGCTAACCAGCTGCCTTCCTCGGTCCTGAAACTGCTTCAGTAATTCAGGCGTCTGAGTAAGAGGTGGAAGGGCGCGTTTACGTGCCCTTTCGCCTTTTTGACATGAGGAGTTCGAAACATGGACATGAGTGTCAAGCTCAACCAGGTGTATCCTTCGCTGCAGCCCCAGGCGGTGACCGCTGTCAAGGAGCCACTGGCGCCTGTCAAGGTGCAGGAGGCGGCGGCCGCGGACGACAAGCCGCATACCCGCGAGGATCTGGAAAAGGCGGTTGGCGAAATTCGTGATTTCGTCCAGTCGAGCCAGCGCAAGCTGGATTTTTCCATCGATGATTCCACCGGCCGGGTCGTGGTCAAGGTGATCGCCACCGAATCGGGTGACGTGATCCGCCAACTTCCGTCGGAAACCGCGCTGAAGCTGGCGCAAAGCCTCAGTGAAGCCAGTAGCCTGCTGTTCGACGGGCTGGCATGATTTTTGTTGCTGCCGATCTTTCTAGGGATTTTTCCGCCAAGGATCCGGCAGCCACCGTACAAGGAGAGCAATGATGGCAGGTTCAACAATCAGCGGTATCGGTTCGGGCATCGATACCCAGGCGATTGTGAAGTCCCTGGTGGACGCGCAAAAGGCGCCGAAGCAGGCACAGATCAATACCCAGACACTGAAGGCAACCACCACATTGTCCTCGATCGGCAAGATCCAGGCGGCCCTGGATGCCTTCCGTGGCGCGTTGACCAGCATGACCAACGACAACAGCTTCGGCGGTTTGGCATTGAAGTCTTCGGATGAGAAGGTTGCCACCATTACCGCTGGCGCGGGCGCGGCCAATGGCTCGTTCAGTCTGCAAGTGGAAAAATTGGCGTCTGCATCCAAGGTGTCCACCAAGGTTTACTCCAATGGCGCGAACAGCGTGGTCAACCCCGGGACCACCGCCACCAAGCTGACGATCACCCAGAATGGCAAGGATCACGACGTCAGCATCCCGCCGGGCGCCACGTTGCAACAGGTGCGCGAGGCGATCAATAGTCAGTTCGGGACCGCCGGTCTGAGTGCCAACGTGTTGACCGATGCCTCGGGTTCGCGCCTGGTGATCACCTCCAACAAGATGGGCGTTGGCTCCGATATCACCCTGTCGGGCAATTCCGGTCTTGATACTGGCTACACCGTTGTGGATAAGCCTGAGAACGCCAAGTACACGCTTGATGGCATTGCCATGGAGTCCAAGACCAACGATATCAGTGACGCGGTGAGCGGTCTGAATATCAAGCTGGTGGGTGTCTCTCCCAAGGAAAAGGAAGGCGAAGCCTTGGTCAAGACCACGCTGTCGTTGACCACCAGCACCACTGCGCTGAAGTCGGGCCTGAAGGGCTTTATTGACAGCTATAACGCACTGATGAAAGTGGTCAATGCCGAAACCCGGGTGACCAAGAACGCCGATGGTACCATGACGCCGGCGGCGCTTACCGGGGATGCCTCCATGCGTGCCTTGGTATCGTCGATCCGTGAAGAGATGAACGCGCTGTCCGGCAACGGCACGATGAAGTCGCTGGCCGCGTTTGGCGTCACCTCGTCACAGGATGGTGGGTTACTGAGCCTGGACGACAAGAAGTGGGACAAGGCCGCGGCCACCAATGCCGCTGACCTGACCAGTATCTTCAATGGCAAGGACGGCATGCTCGCTCGCCTGCAGAAGGTCACCGAACCTTATGCCAAGGCCAGCACCGGTACCCTCGCTGAGCGTTCCAAAACGCTGTCTGAAAGCCTGACCAAGCTCAAGACCGAGCAGGACACCCTCGATACACGCATGGAAGCCCTGCGGGTCAGCTTGCAGGATAAGTACAACCACATGGATACCCTGGTCTCGCAGCTGCGTCAGCAGCAGCAGAACGTGCTGGGGACGCTCAACGCGTTGAACAACGCCAAGAACGATAAATAATCCGTGAACGTCGGCTGAAGTCCGGGCATGATGCCCGGCTTCAGCTCAGCGGTCGGTAAAGTTTTTCTTCGCCGGCCCGATACAAAGACTATCGAACCAGTCGTTTTTGCCCGTCACGAGGTCGCAAGATGAATCCCATGAGAGCCCTTCGTCAGTACCAGAAGGTCAATTCCCATGCCCAGATTTCCGAAGCCACGCCCCATCGCCTGGTGCAGATGCTGATGGAGGGTGGGCTCGATCGCATGGCCCAGGCCAAAGGTGCGCTGGCCCGTGGCGACATCGCCGAAAAAGGCCTGATGCTGGGCAAGGCGATCGATATCATCATTGGCCTGAGCGACGGTCTCGATGCGCAGAAGAGCGCGGACCCTGCCTATATCGAGCAGTTGTCGAGCCTGTACGCCTACATGACCAACCGCCTGATGCAGGCTAACATCGACAACGACCCGGCGATCATCGACGAGGTCGCGCAACTGCTGATCACCGTCAAGAGCGGTTGGGATGCCATTGCCGATGCACAGCCGGCCGGCTGAGGAGTCAACCATGAGCAGCGCGCTGCAACGTTTCGAAGAAACCCAGGACGCCTTGCGCGATGCCCTGGCTGCCCGTGACTGGGAGGCCATTCGCACGCTCGACGAGAGTTGCCGCACCTGCATCGACGACATGCTCAGTGCGCCAAGCCTCGACGAAGCGCTGGTCAAGGAGCGTCTGGAGGGGCTGCTGGAGGTCTACCGCGACCTGCTCGATGCCACCATCGGCGAGCGCCAGGCAATCGCCGATGAGATGACCCAGATCAAGCAAGCAAAGAATGCTTCGAAGGTTTACCATTTATTCAGTTAAGATGCACCGAACTGAGTAAGATGCGCCATAAATTTGACTGTTACGGTCTTTTTGACTTTACTAGTGGCTGTTTTCGAAATTCAGACGTCCGAACACTGACCATTCAGTCGGAATGATGTCGTGCACGCCTTCGGGCGCCGATATGACTAGGGAAGTTGCTATTGCATGTGGCGTGAAACCAAGATTCTCCTGATCGATGACGACAGCGAACGCCGCCGCGATCTGGCGGTGGTCCTGAATTTTCTCGGCGAAGAAAACCTTTCTTGCTCCAGCCAGGACTGGCAGCAGGTGGTCGAAGGTTTGTCTTCCAGCCGTGAAGTGCTGTGTGTCCTGATCGGGACCGTAAATGCGCCAGCCAGTGTGCTGGGGCTCCTTAAGACAGTGGCTGGCTGGGATGAGTTCCTTCCGGTGCTGCTTTTGGGTGAAATTTCTTCCGCGGAGTTCCCCGAGGACCTGCGCCGTCGTGTGCTCTCCAACCTGGAGATGCCGCCCAGCTACAGCCAGTTGCTCGATTCGCTGCACCGTGCCCAGGTCTATCGCGAGATGTACGACCAGGCCCGCGAGCGCGGTCGTCAGCGCGAGCCGAATCTGTTCCGCAGCCTGGTGGGCACCAGCCGTGCCATCCAGCACGTGCGGCAGATGATGCAGCAGGTGGCCGACACCGACGCCAGCGTGTTGATCCTCGGTGAGTCCGGCACTGGCAAGGAGGTGGTAGCGCGCAACCTGCACTACCACTCCAAGCGTCGCGAGGCGCCGTTCGTGCCGGTCAATTGCGGGGCGATCCCGGCGGAACTGCTCGAGAGCGAGCTGTTCGGTCACGAGAAGGGCGCCTTCACCGGGGCGATCACCAGCCGTGCCGGACGCTTCGAGTTGGCCAACGGCGGCACCCTGTTCCTCGACGAGATCGGCGACATGCCGTTGCCGATGCAGGTCAAGCTGCTGCGGGTGTTGCAGGAGCGTACTTTCGAGCGCGTGGGCAGCAACAAGACCCAGAGCATCGACGTGCGCATCATCGCCGCGACCCACAAGAACCTCGAGAGCATGATCGAGGACGGTACCTTCCGCGAAGACTTGTATTACCGGTTGAACGTATTCCCCATCGAGATGGCGCCGTTGCGTGAGCGGGTGGAAGACATCCCCCTGCTGATGAACGAGCTGATCTCGCGCATGGAGCACGAGAAGCGCGGTTCGATTCGCTTCAACTCTGCCTCGATCATGTCGCTGTGCCGTCACGGTTGGCCGGGCAATGTGCGCGAGCTGGCCAACCTGGTGGAGCGCATGGCGATCATGCATCCGTACGGGGTGATTGGCGTGGCGGAACTGCCGAAGAAGTTCCGCTATGTGGATGACGAGGACGAGCAGTTGGTCGACAGCCTGCGTTCCGATCTCGAGGAGCGCGTGGCGATCAATGGCCACGCGCCGAACTTCGCCAACCATGCCATGCTGCCGCCCGAAGGGTTGGACCTCAAGGACTACCTTGGCAGCCTGGAGCAGGGGCTGATCCAGCAGGCGCTGGACGATGCCAACGGCATCGTCGCCCGTGCCGCCGAGCGTCTGCGCATTCGCCGCACCACGCTGGTGGAGAAGATGCGCAAGTACGGCATGAGCCGCCAAGGCGGCGAGGAACAGGCCGACGAGTGATGGGCTGCCGGCTGGGCAGGTTTGCGCGTACCTTGTAGGAGCGGCCTTGTGTCGCGAAAGGGGCGCGCAGCGGCCCTGGCGGCATCGGCTCAGCGCTGTAATTAGGGGCCGCTCACACAGAAATCAGGTCGGGTCAGGCTTATGGCCAGCCCCTTGAGCCTGATCAACAACCCGCCCGCCAACCTTCCTTTATCCCCATCTCCGGCACGGCTATTGCTACACCGCAGGTAACATACCGTTTTTATGACGGTCAGCCATGCGAGAGAGCACGATGCCCCAGGCCGCCCACCGTTCCCCAGCCCCCGATCCGCGCGGGCACACCCCGCTCGAACAGGAAAGCCGGCAGGGCCTTGAACAGGCATTCGCCCTGTTCGACCAGGTTTCCAGCCAGCTGAGTCAGTCCTACAACCTGCTCGAGGCCCGGGTCAGTGAACTCAAGGGTGAGTTGGCGGTGGTCAGTGGTCAGCGCATGGCCGAGCTGGATGAGAAGGAGCGCCTGGCCAATCGCCTGCAAAACCTGCTCGACCTGTTGCCCGGCGGGGTGATCGTGATCGATGGCGACGGTTACGTGCGCGAGGCCAATCCGGCCGCTTGCGAGTTGCTTGGCGAGCCGTTGCTGGGGCAGCTCTGGCGGCAAGTGATCGCTCGCAGCTTCGCGCCGCGCGAGGACGATGGCCATGAGGTCTCCCTGCGTGACGGTCGGCGCCTGTCGATCGCCACGCGCTCGCTGGATGCCGAGCCCGGGCAGTTGGTGCTGCTCAACGACCTGACCGAAACCCGTCGTCTACAGGATCAATTGGCGCGCCATCAGCGCCTGTCGTCGCTGGGGCGCATGGTGGCTTCGCTGGCCCACCAGATCCGCACGCCGCTGTCGGCCGCGATGCTCTATGCCAGCCACTTGGCGGACCCTGCGCAGGAACTGCCAGGGGAAACCCGCCAGCGTTTCGCCGGTAATCTCAAGGAGCGCCTGCACGAACTGGAGCACCAGGTGCGCGACATGCTGGTGTTCGCCCGCGGCGAGCTGCCGCTCAACGACCGGGTCAGCCCCAAGGCGTTGTTCCAGGCCTTGCAGCAGGCGGCGCAAGCCCATGTGCAGGGGCATGCGGTGCGTTGGCAGTGCGATAGCCACCTGGGTGAGGTGTTGTGCAATCGCGATACCTTGGTCGGCGCCATGCTCAACCTGATCGAGAACGCCTTGCAGGCCAGCGTCGAGCCGGCGCGGCTGAAGGTGCACCTGATGCGCCGCGAGGGGGGCTTGCAGCTGTGTGTCAGCGATGCCGGCAGCGGCATCGATGCGCAGTTGCTGGAGCGTCTGGGCGAGCCGTTCCTGACCACCAAGGCCACTGGCACCGGCTTGGGCCTGGCGGTGGTCCAGGCCGTGGTCCGCGCCCATCGTGGCGAGTTGCGCCTGCGTTCGAAGGTTGGGCGCGGTACCTGTGTGACGGTGGTGCTGCCGCTGTTCGAGGCGCGTGAGGAGAGGGGGTGATGAGTATCAAGGTGCTGCTGGTCGAGGATGATCGCGTGTTGCGTCAGGCCCTGGCCGATACCCTGGAGATCGGCGGGTTCGCCCACCGTGCCGTTGGCAGCGCCGAAGAGGCGTTGCGTGTGGTGGATGAAGAGGCGTTCGGCCTGGTGGTCAGCGATGTGAACATGCCGGGCATGGACGGTCATCAGTTGCTCGCGCAATTGCGTCGCCAGCAGCCGCAGCTGCCAGTATTGCTGATGACTGCCCACGCCGCGGTGGAGCGGGCGGTCGACGCCATGCGCCAAGGCGCCGCCGATTACCTGGTCAAGCCATTCGAGCCCAAGGCCCTGCTCAGCCTGGTGGCGCGGCATGCCGTGGGCGCGGCGGAAGAGGAGGGGCCGGTGGCCTGCGAGCCGGCCAGTCGGCAATTGCTGGAATTGGCCGTGCGTGTTGCGCGTAGCGATTCCACGGTGTTGATTTCCGGTGAGTCGGGCACGGGCAAGGAGGTGCTCGCCCGTTATATCCACCAGCAGTCGCCGCGGGCCGGGCAGGCCTTCGTCGCGATCAACTGCGCGGCGATTCCCGACAACATGCTGGAGGCCACGTTGTTCGGCCACGAGAAGGGCGCGTTCACCGGGGCCATTGCCGCCCAGGCGGGCAAGTTCGAGCAGGCCGATGGTGGCACCTTGCTGCTGGACGAGATTTCCGAAATGCCGCTGGGCTTGCAGGCCAAGTTGCTGCGTGTGTTACAGGAGCGCGAGGTCGAGCGGGTCGGCGGGCGCAAGCCGATCGCGCTGGATATCCGGGTGCTGGCCACCACCAACCGCGACTTGGCTGGCGAGGTCGCGGCGGGGCGTTTCCGCGAAGACCTCTACTATCGCCTGTCGGTGTTCCCCATGGCCTGGCGGGCATTGCGCGAGCGGCCTGCCGATATCCTGCCGTTGGCCGAGCGCCTGCTGGCGCGACATGTGGCGAAGATGCGCCATGCCCGGGTAACGCTGTCTGCGCACGCGCGTGCCTGCCTGCAAGCCTACCCCTGGCCAGGCAACGTGCGTGAACTGGACAACGCCCTGCAGCGGGCGCTGATCCTGCAGCAGGGTGGCGTCATCGAGGCGGCGGATTTCTGTCTGGCTGGCGCCATTCCATTGTCGTCGGCGAAAGTGGCCACTATTGAGCCATTATCCGTCGATACGGCTGGCGGGGCGGGGGCAGAGGTAGGCGGCTTGGAAGGCGACATGCGCCGCCACGAGTTCCAGATGATCATCGACACCCTGCGCGCCGAGCGCGGGCGTCGCAAGGAAGCCGCCGAGCGCCTGGGGATCAGCCCGCGCACGCTGCGCTACAAGCTGGCGCAGATGCGTGACGCCGGCTTCGATGTCGAGGCCAGCCTGTTCGGTTGAGCCACTGTTTTGAATAGTCCCTGGGCTGGCTGGCACTCCTCTTGCTAGTTCCAGCTCATTCGCTGCATGAGTGTCAAAAAAATGCGGCCGCCGGAGAGAGAAGTCCATGACCCAAGGTGTTGAATTCAATCGTCTGATGTTGGACATGCGTGCCATGCAGGCCGATGCCATGTCCCTGCCCAAGGTGGCTGCCGCGCACGAGTTGGCGCCAGGGCAGAGCAGTTTTGCCGACATGCTCGGCCAGGCCATTGGCAAGGTGCATGAGACGCAGCAGGCGTCCACCCAACTGGCCAATGCCTTCGAGATCGGCAAGAGCGGTGTCGACCTGACCGATGTGATGATTGCCTCGCAGAAAGCCTCCGTGTCGTTCCAGGCCCTGACCCAGGTGCGCAATAAGCTGGTACAGGCGTACCAGGACATCATGCAGATGCCGGTATAAGGGCGAGAGTGAGTCATGGCCGAAGCAGTCGTCGATAACGCCCCCGCCAAAAGTGGCCCGCCAGTCGCCAAGCCGCCGCTGTTCGGCATGGCGTTCCTGGAAAACATCTCGCAGATGCCCATGCTGCGTCAGGTTGGCCTGCTGGTCGGCCTGGCCGCGAGCGTGGCCATCGGCTTTGCCGTGGTGCTCTGGTCGCAGCAGCCGGACTACCGGCCGCTGTACGGCAGCCTGGCGGGCATGGACACCAAGCAGGTGATCGATACCCTGGCCTCGGCCGACATTCCCTACCGCGTGGAGCCCAACTCCGGCGCGCTGCTGGTCAAGGCCGACGACCTCTCCCGTGCGCGCCTGAAACTCGCCGCCGCCGGCGTGGCCCCCAGCGACGGCAACGTCGGCTTCGAGCTGCTCGACAAGGACCAGGGACTGGGTACCAGCCAGTTCATGGAAGCCACCCGCTACCGCCGTGGCCTGGAAGGCGAGCTGGCACGCACCGTTTCGAGCCTGAACAATGTCAAGGCCGCCCGCGTGCACCTGGCGATTCCGAAAAGCTCGGTGTTCGTCCGTGACGAACGCAAGCCCAGCGCCTCGGTGCTGGTCGAACTGTATCCGGGTCGCGCCCTGGAGGCTGGCCAGGTGATGGCCATCGTCAACCTGGTGGCGACCAGCGTGCCGGAACTGGACAAGTCCCAGGTGACCGTGGTCGACCAGAAAGGCAATCTGCTCTCCGACCAGTTGCAGGACACCGCCCTGACCATGGCCGGCAAGCAGTTCGACTACAGCCGCCGCATGGAAGGCCTGCTCACCCAGCGCGTGCACAACATCCTGCAACCGGTGCTGGGCAACGACCGCTATAAGGCCGAGGTGTCGGCCGATGTCGACTTCAGCGCCGTCGAGTCCACCTCCGAGCAGTTCAATCCGGACCAACCGGCCCTGCGCAGCGAGCAGTCGGTCAACGAACAGCGTGCCAGCAGCCAGGGTCCGCAGGGTGTGCCGGGCGCGCTGAGCAACCAGCCGCCGGCCGGCGCCTCCGCGCCCGAAAATGCCAAGGCCACCGCCACCCCGGCCGGCGCCATCCAGCCTGGTCAGCCGCTGGTGGATGCCAACGGCCAGCAGATCATGGACCCGGCCACCGGCCAGCCAATGCTGGCTCCGTACCCGAGCGACAAGCGCCAGCAAAGCACCAAGAACTTCGAGCTGGACCGCTCCATCAGCCACACTCGCCAGCAGCAGGGTCGCCTGACCCGCCTGTCGGTGGCAGTGGTGGTGGACGACCAGGTCAAGCTGGACGCCGCCAGCGGCGAAGCCACCCGCACCCCATGGGGCGCCGAGGACCTGGCGCGCTTCACCCGCCTGGTGCAGGACGCGGTGGGCTTCGATGCCAGCCGCGGCGACAGCGTGACCGTGATCAACGTGCCGTTCGCCGCCGACCGTGGCGACGAGCTGGGCGACATTCCGTTCTACTCGCAGCCGTGGTTCTGGGACATCGTCAAGCAGGTGCTGGGCGTGCTGTTCATCCTGGTACTGGTGTTCGGCGTGCTGCGTCCGGTGCTCAACAACATCACAGGTGGCGGCAAGCAGGCGGCCACGGATAGCGACATGGAGCTGGGCGGCATGATCGGTCTGGATGGCGAACTGGCCAACGACCGCGTCAGCCTGGGTGGCCCGACAAGCATTCTGTTGCCAAGCCCGAGCGAGGGTTACGAGGCACAGCTCAACGCAATCAAGGGCCTGGTGGCCGAAGACCCGGGCCGCGTGGCCCAGGTCGTGAAAGAGTGGATCAACGCCGATGAGTGACAATCGAGCCATTACCGCCAAGCTGAGCCGCGTCGACAAGGCGGCCATCCTCCTGCTCTCGCTCGGCGAGACCGATGCCGCGCAGGTGCTGCGCCACATGGGGCCCAAGGAAGTGCAGCGGGTCGGTGTGGCCATGGCGCAGATGGGCAACGTCCATCGCGAGCAGGTCGAACAGGTGATGAGCGAGTTCGTCGAGATCGTCGGCGACCAGACCAGCCTGGGCGTCGGCTCCGACGGCTACATCCGCAAGATGCTCAACCAGGCGTTGGGCGAGGACAAGGCCAACGGCCTGATCGACCGTATCCTGCTCGGTGGCAACACCAGCGGCCTGGACAGCCTCAAGTGGATGGAGCCGCGCGCCGTGGCCGACGTCATCCGCTACGAGCACCCGCAGATCCAGGCCATCGTGGTCGCCTATCTCGACCCCGACCAGGCCGGCGAGGTGCTGAGTAATTTCGACCACAAGGTGCGCCTGGACATCGTCTTGCGCGTGTCGTCGCTCAACACCGTGCAGCCGGCGGCGCTCAAAGAACTGAACCAGATCCTCGAGAAGCAGTTCTCGGGCAACTCCAACGCCGCGCGTACCACCTTGGGTGGTATCAAGCGCGCCGCGGACATCATGAACTTCCTCGATAGCTCCGTGGAAGGTGCGCTGATGGACGCGATCCGCGAGATCGACAGCGACCTGTCGGAGCAGATCGAAGACCTGATGTTCGTCTTCAACAACCTGGCCGATGTCGACGACCGTGGTATCCAGGCACTGTTGCGCGAGGTGTCCTCGGACGTGCTGGTGGTGTCGCTCAAGGGTGCCGACGAGCGGGTCAAGGACAAGATCTTCAAGAACATGTCCAAGCGTGCGTCCGAGCTGCTGCGCGACGACCTGGAGGCCAAGGGGCCGGTGCGGGTCAGCGACGTGGAAACGGCGCAGAAGGAAATCCTCACCATCGCCCGCCGCATGGCCGAGGCCGGCGAGATCGTGCTTGGCGGCAAGGGCGCCGAGGAAATGATCTGAGCCTGCGACTGGTGACGCTGTGGGAGCGGCCTTGTGTCGCGAAAGGGCTGCGCAGCAGCCCCGCGATCTTGATGCCACCGCAAAATTGCCGGGGCTGCTTTGCAGCCCTTTCGCGACACAAGGCCGCTCCTACAGGGGGCGCGTTGCTTGCAGATGGCTTTTGAGTACCTGAAAACATGTCCACCACCGAACATCCCAGCGACCTGATCCGCGCCCGCGACCTCGAGGGCGTCGACGTGTGGGCGTTGCCCAGCTTCGATCCGCAGCCAGAACCTGAGCCTGAGCCCGAGCCGGAAGTCATCGAGGACGAAGTCGAAGAGGTGCCGCTGGATGAAGTCCAGCCACTGACCCTCGAGGAGCTCGAGGCCATCCGCCAGGAGGCCTACAACGAAGGCTTCGCCACCGGTGAGCGGGAGGGCTTCCACAGCACCCAGCTGAAGGTTCGCCAGGAGGCCGAAGTGGCCTTGGCGGCCCAATTGGCCAGCCTCGAGCAGGTCATGGGCCACTTGCTCGAGCCGATCGCCGAACAGGACACCCAGATCGAAAAGGCGCTGGTGCAACTGGTGGCGGGCATGACTCGCCAGGTCATCGGCCGCGAGCTGCGCGGCGACTCCAGCCAGATCACCCATGTCCTGCGTGAAGCGCTGAAACTGCTGCCGATGGGTGCCGACAATATCCGCATCCACCTCAACCCCCAGGACTTCGAGCTGGCCAAGGCCCTGCGCGAGCGTCACGAGGAAAACTGGAAGCTGCTCGAGGACGAGGCGCTGCTGCCAGGTGGCTGTCGCATCGAAACCGCCCATAGCCGCATCGACGCGACCATGGAAACGCGGATCGACAAGGCCATCGCGCAATTGTTCGACCAATCCCATGACCAGGCGCTGCACCCGGCGGCGCCGGACATCTCGGTCGAACTTCACGCCGCCCAGGATCAAGCCGATGCGCCTTGATCGCACCAGTTTCGGCAAGCGCCTGGAAGGCTACGCCGACGCGGTGAAGCTGCCCGAGCAGCCGATCGTCGAAGGTCGCCTGCTGCGCATGGTCGGCCTTACCCTCGAGGCCGAAGGCTTGCGCGCGGCGGTGGGTAGCCGCTGCCTGGTGATCAACGACGACAGCTACCATCCGGTGCAGGTCGAGGCCGAGGTTATGGGCTTTGCCGGTAGCAAGGTGTTCCTCATGCCGGTCGGCAGTATCGTCGGCCTGGCGCCGGGTGCGCGAGTGGTGCCGCTGGACGACAGCGGTCGCCTGCCCATGGGCATGAGCATGCTTGGCCGGGTGCTCGATGGCGCCGGGCGCGCGCTGGACGGCAAGGGCGGCATGAAGGCCGAGGATTGGGTGCCGATGGATGGGCCAATCATCAACCCGCTCAATCGCGACCCGATCAGCCAGCCGCTGGACGTGGGCATCCGCAGCATCAACGGCCTGCTCACCGTTGGCCGTGGCCAGCGTCTGGGCCTGTTCGCCGGTACCGGTGTCGGTAAATCGGTGCTGCTGGGCATGATGACCCGCTTTACCGAGGCTGAGATTATCGTGGTTGGGCTGATCGGTGAACGGGGCCGCGAGGTCAAGGAGTTCATCGAGCACATCCTTGGCGAGGAGGGGCTCAAGCGTTCGGTGGTGGTGGCTTCGCCCGCGGACGACGCGCCGCTGATGCGGTTGCGCGCGGCCATGTACTGTACGCGAATTGCCGAGTATTTCCGCGACAAGGGCAAAAATGTCCTGTTGCTGATGGATTCGCTGACCCGTTTCGCCCAGGCCCAGCGCGAGATTGCCCTGGCCATCGGCGAGCCGCCGGCCACCCGTGGTTACCCGCCTTCGGTGTTCGCCAAGCTGCCCAAGCTGGTGGAGCGTGCCGGCAACGGCGAGCCGGGGGGCGGTTCGATCACGGCCTTCTACACGGTGCTGTCCGAAGGCGACGATCAGCAGGACCCGATCGCCGACTCGGCGCGGGGTGTGCTCGACGGTCACTTCGTGCTGTCTCGGCGCTTGGCCGAGGAAGGGCATTACCCCGCCATCGACATCGAGGCCTCGATCAGCCGGGTCATGCCCCAGGTGGTCGATCCGGACCATCTGCGCCAGGCGCAGAAGTTCAAGCAGTTGTGGTCGCGCCTGTCGCAGAGCCGCGACCTGATCAGCGTCGGTGCCTATGTGGCGGGTGGCGATCCGGAAACCGACCTGGCCATCGCCCTGCAGCCCAAGCTGGTGGACTTCCTGCGTCAGCGCCTGGATGAAAACGTCGGCATGGCGCAGAGCCGTGAAGAACTGGCCGCGGTGTTCGCGCCGCCGGCGGGCTGATAGGCCATGGCCCAGCCCAGCCGAGCCGCGCGCCTGGCGCCGGTGGTGGAGATGGCCGAGGAGGCTGAGCGCAAGGCTGCCCAGCGCCTGGGGCATTTCCAGAAGTTGCTCGGTGATGCCCAGGCCAAGCTGGCCGAGCTCGAGAGTTTTCGCGAGGCCTACCAGCAGCAGTGGATCAACCGAGGCTCGCAAGGGGTCGACGGTAACTGGCTGGTCAACTACCAGCGCTTCCTCGGGCAGCTGGAAACAGCGATGACCCAGCAGCGTCAAAGCATGGCCTGGCATCAGACCAACCTCAATAACGCGCGCAATACCTGGCAGCAGACCTATGCCCGGGTCGAAGGGTTGCGCAAGCTGGTGCAGCGGTATATGGACGAGGCGCGCCGGGCCGAGGACAAGCGTGAGCAGAAACTGCTCGACGAACTGTCCCAGCGCTTGCCGCGCCAAGGGCATATCTAGCGGCGCCCTTTGTCGGCGCAACTGCCTTGCTGATATTTCTCGATCTGGCGCGATCCCTGTGGGAGCGGACTTAGCCGCGAACACCGGCGCAGCCGGTGCCAGGCACGGTGTTGCCCGGTTCGCCAGCAAGGCTGGCTGCTACGGCTTGCGGGGTGCTTGGCTGGCTGCTAAACCTTCAGGAGTTGCATTCGCCATTATCGAAGGAATCGCTCGTATGGCAGTCGAAACTGATTTCTCACAGGACGGGAAAAAACTGACGATCAAGGTCAAGGGTCGTTTCGATTTCGGCAAGCATCAGGAGTTCCGGGACGCCTACGAGCGCCAGCGCCCGCGCCCGGACTCGGTGGTGGTCGACCTCAAGGAAGCGACCTATCTCGACAGCTCGGCGCTGGGGATGTTGTTGCTGCTGCGCGACCATGTCGGCGGCGAGGAGCCGGATATCCGCGTGGTCCACGCCAGCCCGGATGTGCGCAAGATCCTGGCCATTTCCAATTTCGAAAAACTGTTCGACATCAGTTGAGTGTCATCGTGCCTGCCGAACAGGCGTTGACCGTGCTGGTGGCCGAGGACGGTGCCGCTGATCGCCTGTTGCTTGCGCAGATCGTCCGCCGTCAAGGCCATGAGGTGCTCACCGCGGAAAACGGCGAGCAGGCGGTTGCGCTGTTTGCCGAGCGGCGTCCGCAACTGGTGTTGTTGGACGCCCTGATGCCGGTGATGGACGGTTTCGAGGCGGCGCGGCGGATCAAGGCGTTGGCCGGCGAGGCGCTGGTGCCGATCATCTTTCTCACCTCGCTCAACGAGGAGCAGGCGCTGGTGCGTTGTCTCGAGGCCGGGGGCGATGACTTCATGGCCAAGCCCTACAGCGCGGTGATCCTCGACGCCAAGATCCGCGCCATGGACCGCTTGCGCCGGCTGCAGGCCACGGTGCTCGAGCAGCGCGACCAGATTACCCGGCACCACCATCACCTGCTCAACGAGCAGCGGGTGGCCAAGGCGGTGTTCGACAAGGTCGCCCATGCCGGTTGCCTGAATGCCTCGAACATCCGCTACCTGCAATCGCCTTATGCGCTGTTCAATGGCGACCTGCTGCTGGCTGCGTTCACGCCGTCTGGCGACATGCATGTGCTGCTCGGCGACTTCACCGGCCACGGCCTGCCTGCCGCGGTGGGCGCCATGCCGCTGGCCGAGGTGTTCTACGGCATGACCGCCAAGGGCTACGGCCTGGTCGAGACATTGCGCGAGATGAATGCCAAGCTCAAGCGCATCCTGCCCGTGGACATGTTCTGTTGCGCGCTGTTGCTCAACTTGAGTTTCCAGCGCGCCACGGTCGAGGTTTGGAATGGCGGCATGCCCGATGGCTACCGCTTGTCCGCCGCGGGTGAGGTGCTGGCGGTGCTGCCTTCGCGGCATCTGCCGCTGGGCATCCTGAGTGCCGAGCAGTTCGACGACAGCACCGAGGTCATGCCGCTGGCGGCTGGCGAGCGGTTGTTCCTGTTGTCCGATGGCGTGGTCGATAGCGCGGATGCCCAGGAGCGGCTGTTCGGCGTTCAGCGCTTGCGTGAGGTGTTGGCGAGCAATCGCGAGCCGGCCTGCCTGTTCGACGAGGTCATGCAGGCGTTGGCGTGTTTCGGCGGCCAGACGCGCGATGACATCAGCCTGTGCGATATTCGCATGCTCGGGCCTGGGCAGGTGGTCGCGCCGGCGGTGGTCTACTCCGACAGCGGGCGTTCCAGCCCGCTGGACTGGTCGCTGCGTTTCGAGTTGCGTGGCGAGAGTTTGCGGCGTTTCAACCCCGTGCCTTACCTGGTGCAACTGCTGCAAGAGATCCATGGCCTGCGGCCCAGCAGCGGCCGATTGCACAATGTGCTCAGCGAGTTGTACTCCAATGCCCTCGAGCACGGTGTGCTTGGGCTGAATTCACGGCTCAAGCGAGACGCGCAGGGGTTCGCGGAGTACTATCGCCAGCGCGCCGAGCGCTTGGCGGGGCCGCTCGCAGGCTTCGTCAGCATTGACTTGCGGGTGGAACCGCAGGGGGACGGAGGGCGTCTGATGATTGAAGTCCGGGACAGTGGCAGCGGATTCGATGTGGCGCAGGTGCTGGCCGATAGTCCGGCTGACCGCGGTTTCAGCGGTCGAGGGCTGAGCCTGGTGCGACGCCTGGGGAGCCAGGCCCGCTGGTTGGAGGGTGGGCGGGTGGCGCAGGTGGAATTTGAATGGTGAATGGGTGCGGGCTCCGGTGTAATCAGGCTTGATCAGGGAGTGAGCAAGTGGACGTGAATATCGATCACAAGGTGCTGAGTGACCTTCAGGAGGTCATGGAAGATGGCTACCCGCAGTTGCTGGAAACCTTTCTGGAGGATTCCGAGCGGCGTCTGAGCCAGTTGCATGAGGCCAAGGATGCGAGTGAGCTCGGGATGGCGGCACACAGTTTCAAAGGTAGCAGCAGCAATATGGGTGCCATGGGGTTGGCTGCTCTGTGCCAGCAGCTCGAGGATCGTGTGCGCCAGCAGCCACTGTACGGCATCGAGGACCTGATCAATCGCATCGATAAGGAATACCTTGAGGTGCAGCGCTTCTATCGTGACGAGCGACAACGAATTTCCGCGCAATAGCGAAAACTTGGCGCGAGTCTTGCTTTCCCTCCTCCAGATGTGATTTTTCAGTTTCTGGCGCGGAGACCTTTCAATGCCTGTCGCACCCAATCCATTGTTGCAAGCCGGCCTGCTGAGCAAGGCCCCTCGCCCGGCTGTCGGCGCTGCGGACAAGCCGCAGCAGGCGGCGCCCGAGCAGGGGGCCGGCTTCGACAAGGTCATGGCCAATCAGGGGCGTGACAGTGTGCCGGGGCGTGACGACAAGGCCGCGCCAGGCAAGAAACGTGACGCGGCGGAGCCTGCCGCCGACGGCAAGCCGGGCGGCAGCAGTGCGCCGACGGTTGCCGATGACGGCAAGCGCTTGCCATCCACTATCAAGCCGCTACCCGCCAGCGACAGCGACAGCGACGACGGCGAAGCAACCGCGCCGCTCGACGCCAGCCTGGTGGCCGGGCAGGTAACCGATGCCCAGCCGGGGGCGCAGTTGCTCCAGGCCCAGGCCGAGGCGGTGGCGCCGGTATTACAGGCGGCGGTGCAGTCACCGCTGCAGCCGGCACCTGCGCCGGTAGCGCTCGGTGCGGTGGATGAGGCGGCGAAGACCGCGTTCGACCCTGATGCCGACCCGCTGGCCGACATGCCGACCCTGCGCCTGGCGCTCGAACAGGACGCCCAGGCCAAGGGCACGACCTCGGCCCATGCGGTAAGCCCGCGTAGTGAGCCTAGTCAGCAACCCGCCGACCCGACCAACGTTGCCGTCAATACCTTGGCGAATCTCGCTGGCAAGGGCGAAGCAGAGGCGGGGCATGCCGAGCACGGCGACAAGGCGTTCGCCGGCCTGCTCGACGACGGTCTCAAGGATATCAAGGGAGCCAGCAGCGATACGCGGGTCGATGACTTCGCCAATCGCCTGGCCAACCTCAGCCAGGCGGTGACCGCCAAGGTCGCCAACGCCGCGCCGGTCAACCCGAGCCCGCTGCAGCAGCCGTTGGCGATGAACCAGGGGGCCTGGACCGAGGGTCTGGTCAACCGGGTGATGTACCTGTCCAGCCAGAATCTCAAGTCGGCGGACATCCAGCTTGAGCCTGCTGAGCTGGGGCGCCTGGACATTCGCGTCAATGTCGCGGCGGACCAGTCGACGCAGATTCATTTCGTCAGCGGTCACGCCGGTGTGCGTGATGCGCTCGACAGCCAGGTGCATCGTCTGCGCGAGTTATTCACCCAGCAGGGGCTGGCCCAGCCGGATGTCAGCGTCGCCGACCAGTCTCGCGGCCAGCAGCAACAGCAGGCGCAACAGGGTGGTTCGAGCAACCTGTCGGGCGTCGCCGCGCGGCGTGCCGAGGCGGGCGCCGAGGGCGGCGAAGTGGCCGGTGCTGCGGGCCCGGTAGAGCAACAGATGGTGGTGGGCGACAGCGCGGTCGACTACTACGCCTGATGTTCCACGGCTTTGTGCCCACGCCCCTGCAGGAGCGGCCTTGCGCGACACAAGGCCGCTCCTGCAGGGGCGCGCAGTAAGCTTCTGACAAATCTGGCATAACACTTGCTCAAGCCACGTCATCCTTCTTTGAAACCGCGATGGACGACGGATTATTGGCATGGCGAAGAGCGACGCAGTGAAAGACCCCGCCACTAAAGGCAAACTCAAGCTGATCCTGCTGCTGGTGCTGGCCCTGCTCCTGGCGGTCGGTCTGTCGGTGGGCGCAACCTGGTTCTTCATGCATAAGAGCGAGTCGGCGCCCGCGGCAGATGCGGCCCAGAGCAACGTCAAGGCGGCGGCGATCTACGAGCCCCTGGCACCGGCCTTCGTGGTCAACTTCAACCAGAATGGCCGTCAGCGCTACATGCAGGTGAGCATCACCATGCAGGGGCGCAGCCAGGCTGACCTCGACGCGCTGAAAGTGCACATGCCGGTGATCCGCAACAACCTGGTGATGATGTTCTCCGGCCAGGGCTTCGATACTCTCGCCAGCAGCCCGGTCGGCCAAGAGATGCTGCGTCAGAAAGCCACCGCGGTGGTGCAGGAAGTGGCACAGAAAGAAGTCGGCAGGCCGGTCGTCGACCAGCTGCTGTTCACCAATTTCGTATTGCAGTAGGAGCACATAGATGGCCGTGCAGGACCTGCTGTCCCAGGATGAGATCGACGCCCTGTTGCATGGGGTGGACGATGGGCTGGTACAAACCGAAAGTGCCGCCGAACCCGGCAGCATCAAGAGCTACGACCTGACCAGTCAGGATCGTATCGTCCGGGGGCGCATGCCGACCCTGGAAATGATCAACGAGCGGTTCGCCCGTTATACGCGCATCAGCATGTTCAACCTGCTGCGGCGCTCCGCCGACGTGGCGGTGGGCGGCGTGCAGGTGATGAAGTTCGGCGAGTACGTGCATTCGCTGTATGTGCCGACCAGCCTGAACCTGGTCAAGATCAAGCCGCTGCGCGGCACGTCGCTGTTCATCCTCGATGCCAAGCTGGTGTTCAAGCTGGTGGATAACTTCTTCGGTGGCGACGGGCGTCATGCCAAGATCGAGGGCCGTGAGTTCACCCCGACCGAGCTGCGCGTGGTGCGCATGGTCCTGGACCAGTGCTTCGTCGACCTCAAGGAAGCCTGGCAGGCGATCATGCCGGTCAACTTCGAGTACATCAACTCCGAGGTCAACCCGGCCATGGCCAACATCGTCGGGCCCAGCGAGGCGGTGGTGGTTTCGACCTTCCATATCGAGCTGGACGGCGGCGGCGGCGACCTGCACGTGACCATGCCCTACTCGATGATCGAGCCGGTGCGCGAAATGCTCGACGCGGGCTTCCAGTCCGATCTGGACGACCAGGATGAGCGTTGGGTCAAGGCCCTGCGCGAGGACGTGCTGGACGTCAACGTGCCGGTCTCGGCCACGGTTGCCCGGCGCCAGCTCAAGCTGCGTGACATCCTGCACATGCAGCCGGGCGACGTGATCCCGGTGGAGCTCCCCGAGCACCTGGTGCTGCGCGCCAATGGCGTGCCGTCGTTCAAGGCGCGGCTGGGTTCGCACAAGGGCACCTTGTCGCTGCAGATCATCGACCCGATCGAACGCCGCTGACGGCGTGCCGGTCGCTCTAACGTATTGAATGCCTGTCGAGGAAATCATGGCTAACGAAAACGAGATCACTTCTCCCGAGGAACAGGCCCTGGCCGATGAGTGGGCCGCGGCCCTGGAAGAGACCGGTGATGCCGGTCAGTCCGACATCGACGCGCTGCTGGCTGCCGACGCCTCGGGTACCGGCCGCCTGCCGATGGAAGAGTTCGCCAGCTCGCCCAAGCCCAACGAGAACGTCAGCCTCGAAGGCCCGAACCTGGACGTGATCCTGGACATCCCGGTGAGCATCTCCATGGAAGTGGGCAGCACCGAGATCAGCATCCGCAACCTGCTGCAGCTCAACCAGGGGTCGGTGATCGAGCTCGATCGCCTGGCCGGCGAGCCGCTGGACGTGCTGGTCAACGGAACCTTGATCGCCCACGGCGAAGTGGTGGTGGTCAACGAGAAGTTCGGCATTCGCCTGACCGACGTGATCAGCCCCAGCGAACGTATCAAGAAGCTGCGCTGAGTGAAGGGCATGGTGCGGGCCTTCACGGCCCTGGTTACGCTGCTGTCCAGCGAGGTGGTGATCGCCGCCGAAGTCGCTGCCGTGCCGACCGCGGCGCCCGCGCCTGGCGGGCTGGGCGGGCAACTGGCACAGATGGTCTTCGGCCTGTTGCTGGTGGTCGGCCTGATCTTCTTCCTGGCCTGGCTGCTGCGACGCATGCAAGGCTCGGTGCAGCGTGGCGCCCAGGTGATCGAGATCGTCGGCAGCCGCGCCATTGGCCCGCGTGATCGCTTGCTGCTGGTGCAGGTGGGCAAGGAGCAGATCCTCATCGGCCACACCCCAGGTAGTATCGAGGCCTTGCATGTGCTGGCCGAGCCTGTCGACGTGCCCGCCGGCGCCCGCCAGGCCGCGCCGGAATTCGCCCAGCGGCTGCTCGAGCTGATGGGCAAGGACCAGAAGGACAAGAAGTGATGAGCGGCGCACTGCGCGTGTTGTTGACCCTGGCGCTGCTGCTGGCTGCGCCATTGGCCCTGGCCGCCGACCCGCTGTCGATTCCGGCCATCACCTTGTCCAATGGCGCGGACGGGCAGCAGGAATATTCGGTCAGCCTGCAGATCTTGCTGATCATGACGGCGCTGAGCTTCATTCCGGCGTTCGTCATCCTGATGACCAGCTTCACCCGCATCATCATCGTCTTCTCCATCCTGCGTCAGGCCCTGGGCTTGCAGCAGACGCCGTCGAACCAGGTGCTCACTGGCATGGCGCTGTTCCTGACCATGTTCATCATGGCGCCGGTGTTCGAGCGGGTGAACAAGGACGCGCTGCAGCCATACCTGGCTGAGCAGATGACCGCCCAGCAGGCCATCGACAAGGCCCAGGGACCGCTGAAGGAGTTCATGCTGACGCAGACCCGGCAAAGCGACCTGGACATGTTCATGCGCCTGTCCAAGCGCACCGACATCGCCGGACCCGAGCAGGTGCCGCTGACCATCCTGGTGCCAGCGTTCGTCACTTCGGAGCTCAAGACCGCGTTCCAGATCGGCTTCATGATCTTCATCCCGTTCCTGATCATCGACATGGTGGTCGCCAGTGTGCTGATGGCCATGGGTATGATGATGCTGTCGCCGTTGATCATCTCGTTGCCGTTCAAGATCATGCTGTTCGTCCTGGTCGATGGCTGGGCGCTGATCATGGGTACCCTGGCCGGCAGTTTCGGCGGTGTCTGACGCCGTCAAGGAGAGCTTCGCATGACACCTGAAGTCGCCGTCGACCTGTTCCGCGACGCCTTGTGGCTGACTACCTTGATGGTGGCCGTGCTGGTTGTGCCGAGCCTGCTTATCGGCCTGGTGGTGGCGATGTTCCAGGCGGCCACGCAGATCAACGAACAGACCCTGAGCTTCCTGCCGCGCCTGCTGGTGATGCTGATCACCCTGATCGTCGCCGGGCCCTGGCTGGTGCAGAAGTTCATGGAGTACTTCATCGGCCTGTACACCAGCATTCCGCAGCTGATCGGTTGATGCCGCCATGCTGGAGCTGACCGACACACAGATCGGTACCTGGGTCGCCACCTTCATCCTGCCGTTGTTCCGGGTGATGGCGGTGTTGATGACCATGCCGATCTTCGGCACCAAGATGTTGCCGGCGCGGGTGCGCCTGTATGCCGCCGTGGCGATCACCGTGGTGATCGTGCCGGGCCTGCCGCCGTTGCCTGAAGTCGACCCGCTGAGCCTGCGCGGCATGTTGCTGTGCGCCGAGCAGGTCATCGTTGGTGCGTTGTTCGGTTTCTCCCTCCAGTTGCTGTTCCAGGCGTTCGTCATCGCCGGACAGATCATCGCCGTGCAGATGGGCATGGCGTTCGCCTCCATGGTCGACCCGGCCAATGGTGTCAACGTCACGGTAATCAGCCAGTTCATGACCATGTTGGTCAGCGTGCTGTTTTTGCTGATGAACGGCCACCTGGTGGTGTTCGAGGTGTTGACCGAGAGCTTCACCACCTTGCCGGTGGGCAATGCCTTGGTGGTGGGTCACTTCTGGGAAATGGCCGGGCGCCTGAGCTGGGTGCTGGGGGCGGCGTTGCTGCTGATCCTGCCGGCCATCGCCGCGCTGCTGGTGGTCAACATCGCCTTCGGCGTGATGACCCGGGCCGCGCCGCAGTTGAACATCTTCTCCATTGGCTTCCCGCTGACCCTGGTGCTGGGCATGGGCATTTTCTGGGTTGGCCTGGCCGATATCCTTTCCCACTACCAGGCACTGGCCAGCGAAGCGCTGCAGTGGCTGCGTGAACTGGCACGGGCGCGCTGAGCATGGCAGAAAGCGAGAGCGGTCAGGACAAGACAGAGGAACCCACCGAGAAGCGCAAGCGCGACTCGCGCGAGAAAGGTGAGGTTGCCCGGTCCAAGGAGCTCAATACCGTCGCGGTGACCTTGGCGGGGGCGGGTGGGCTATTGGCCTTCGGCGGCTACCTGGCCGAGACGCTGATGACGTTGATGCGCATGAATTTCAGCCTGACCCGCGAGGTGATCGTCGATGAGCGGAGCATGGGGGCGTTCCTGCTGGCCTCGGGCAAGATGGCGATCTGGTCGGTGCAGCCGATCCTGATCCTGTTGTTCGTCATCTCTTTCGTCGCGCCCATTGCCTTGGGCGGCTTCCTGTTCTCCGGGAGTCTGCTGCAGCCGAAGTTCAGTCGCATGAACCCGCTGTCGGGGATCAAGCGGATGTTCTCGATGAATGCGCTGACCGAGCTGCTCAAGGCGGTGGCCAAGTTCATCATGATCTTGATGGTGGCGTTGCTGGTACTGGCCAGCGACCGCGAGGCGTTGCTGGCAATCGCCAACGAGCCCATGGAGCAGGCGATCATCCATGCTGTCCAGGTGGTGGGTTGGAGTGCCTTGTGGATGGCGGCTGGGTTGTTGCTGATCGCGGCGATCGACGTGCCGTACCAGCTGTTCCAGACGAACAAGAAAATGAAGATGACCAAGCAGGAAGTGAAGGACGAATACAAGGACAGCGAGGGCAAGCCTGAGGTCAAGCAGCGGATCCGGCAGTTGCAGCGTGAGATGTCGCAGCGGCGGATGATGGCGGCGGTGCCGGATGCGGACGTGATCATCACCAACCCGACCCACTATGCGGTGGCCTTGCAGTACGACCCCGAGAAGGGTGGTTCGGCGCCGTTGCTGCTGGCCAAGGGCACGGATTTCATGGCTTTGAAGATTCGCGAGATCGGGGTGGAGCACAAGGTGCAGATTCTCGAGTCGCCTGCCCTGGCGCGGGCGATCTACTATTCCACCGAGCTTGAGCAGGAGATTCCGGCGGGGCTTTACCTGGCGGTGGCGCAGGTGTTGGCTTATGTGTTCCAGATTCGGCAGTATCGGGCGGGGAGGGGTAAGGCGCCTGATCCGTTGAACAAGGATTTGCCGATTCCTGAGGATTTGCGGCGGGATAGTTGAGGTTGTTGGTTGTTTTGCGAGTTGTATGCGCATTCATTGGCGATGTCGACGCATAGTCACCTTTCCGCCCTTACGGCGGGTCCCTTTTTGAAGGAT
>NZ_JBMDJI010000027.1:0-58027 GCF_057809115.1 Pseudomonas sp. FG47 | reverse complement strand
CCGTCGCCCCACTACGCAAGAACTCCGCTCGGCCTCCTGAAGTCGCAATTTGTGTCGCCTGAACTATCGCGCGCTTAGAAGCAAAATCAAAAACAGAGCAAGAGCAAGAGCAAGAGCAAGAGCAAGAACCTTGAGCGGCTATCGAAGCACTGCTGCGTACATACAGTGATGACCTCTCGCCGGCAAGCCGGCTCCTACAGGGAAACTGAAAACTTCAACGCATTGCCGATGTCACTGTTGATCGTTGTAATGAAACTTCGGCATTTCCCAATGAAACCGAATCGCCAACAACCGCACGAGAAAACCACCGAACAAGGTCAGGAGCATGGCCTGCTCCGCCGGCACCTTGAAGTAAACACACCCCAGATAGAACCAAGCCGCCGCGAACGAAACACTGGCATATAGCTCACGCCGAAACACCAACGGGATATCGTTGCAGAAGATGTCCCGCAGGATGCCGCCAAACACCCCGGTAATCACCCCGCTGATGGAAGCGACAAGGAACCCTTGCCCCATCTCCAGCGCGGTCATGCAGCCGATCAGGGTGAACGCCACGAGCCCCAGGGCGTCGAGCACCAGGAACAACGACCGCAGATGGCGCATCAAGGGCGCGATGAAGATGGTCAGCAGCGCCGCGAAGCTGGTCAGCACCAGGTACTCAGGGTGCTTCACCCAGGTCAGCGGGTAGTGCCCGAGCAGCACGTCACGCACTGAGCCGCCACCCAGCGCGGTAACGCAGGCAATCAGCACCACGCCGAACCAGTCCATGCCCCGTCGGCCGGCAGACAACGCGCCGGTCATGGCTTCAGCGGTAATGGCGATGAGGTAGAGCATCAACAACATGGTGCGGCCCCGAGCAGGAAAGGCGCGCAGTCTACCCAGTCGCACGCGGCACCAAAAGAGGGCGCGCCGACAATCGCCGGCGCCCGGCAGGTCAAACCTTGATGAAATGCTCGCGGTAGTGACGCAGCTCGGCAATGGACTCGCGAATATCGTCCAGGGCCAGGTGGGTACCACCCTTCTTGAAGCTGTCACGCACTTCCGGCGCCCAGCGCGCGGCCAGTTCCTTGAGCGTGGACACATCGAGGTTGCGATAGTGGAAGTAGTTTTCCAGCTCGCGCATGTGACGATAGAGGAAACGGCGGTCCTGGCAGATGCTGTTGCCACAGATCGGCGACTTGCCCTTCGGCACCCACTGCTCGAGGAAGGCAATGGTCTGCGCCTCGGCCTCGGCCATGCTTACCTTGCTCTCGCGCACGCGCTGGGTCAGGCCCGAGGCGCCGTGGGTGCGGGTATTCCACTCGTCCATGCGCGCCAGCACTTCGTCGCTGTGGTGGATGGCGATCACCGGGCCTTCGGCCAGGGTGTTCAACTCGCTGTCGGTGACGATGGTGGCCATCTCGATGATGACATCGTTGTCCGGATCCAGGCCGGTCATCTCCAGATCGATCCAGATCAGGTTCTGTGGGTTGTGCATGCAGGTGCTCCTCGAATAGCCCGTCATATTAGCCTAGCCAGGCGGCTCATGGGCGTAGCGTGCTAAACTGCCGCCGTTTTCTTTCTGCCCCGCCGACACGGAACCTTCATGGCCAAACGCCAGCTCAACCGCCGCCAGAACTGGCGCATCGAAAAGATCCAGGGTGAACGCGCCGCCCGCGCCGCCAAACGCGAGCAGCACGTGCTGCAAGAGCTGGAAGGCGGCGACCTGGGGCCAGAGCAACTGGGCCTGGTGATTGCCCACTTCGGCGTGCAGGTCGAGGTCGAGGCCCAGGACGGCGAAGCCGCCGGCCAGGTTTTCCGCTGCCACCTGCGGGCCAACCTGCCGGCGCTGGTGACCGGTGACCGCGTGGTCTGGCGCGCCGGCAACCAGGGCATCGGCGTGATCGTCGCGCAGATGCCGCGCAGCACCGAGCTGTGCCGGCCGAACAACCATGGCCAGCTCAAGCCGGTGGCAGCCAACGTCGACCTGATCGTCATCGTCTTCGCCCCGGCCCCCGAACCGCACCCCAACCTGATCGACCGTTACCTGGTCGCAGCCGAGCATGCCGGCATCCGCCCGTTGCTGCTGCTGAACAAGGCCGACCTGATCAACGACGAGAACGCCCCGACCCTCAATGCCATGCTCGAGGTCTATCGTGGCCTGGGCTACCCGCTGCTGGAGGTTTCGGCGCACCAGGGCGATGGCATGCAGCGCTTGCAGCAGACGCTCGATGGCCATATCAGCGTGTTCGTCGGCCAGTCGGGCGTGGGCAAGTCCTCGCTGGTCAACAGCCTGCTGCCAGATGCAGGCACCCGTGTCGGCGACCTGTCGGAATGGTCCGGCCAGGGCACCCACACCACCACCACCGCACGCCTCTACCATTTCCCCAATGGCGGTGACCTGATCGACTCGCCGGGCATCCGCGAATTCGGCCTGGGCCATGTCAGCCGCGATGATGTCGAGGATGGCTTCATCGAGTTCCGCGAACTGATCGGCAACTGCCGCTTCCGCGACTGCAAGCACGACCGCGAGCCAGGCTGCGCGCTGCTCAAGGCGCTCGAGGACGGCAGCGTCACGCAACAGCGCATGAACAGCTACCGCTCGATCATCGCCAGCCTGCCGGAAGACAGCTACTAATCCACTCGGATGTAGGGCGCATTACCGAGCGGCGTAGGACCGCTCCGGTTTTGCGGTCGCCTATTGTCCCGCTCCAGGCTTTCCCCGATGTTCATGGCTTCATGTTGGCCTGGATCAGGGAGGGCATGCCAATGCCGGTATTTATCAGCTATCGCCACGCTGGACGACTCGACGCCTTCATTCTCAACGAGCGCCTGCTGCTCGAAGGCATTACCACACAACTAGTGATGGTCGATAGCCTGGGGCAAACCTTCGACGACCTGCATGGCGGTTTTTGCCAACAACTGGCCGATGCCACGCACTGGGTCGGCGTGCTGACCGCCGGCGACGAGGGAGACTGGTGGACCGCCTGGCTACTCGGCGCAGCCGCAATGACGGGCCGGCGCGTGAGTTTCTATCTGGGCTGCACAGCTGAAGCGCCTTCACGCCTGGGCAAGTGGCCGGTCATGCGCGAGCGCGAGCACATCGACTTGTTCGTGTGGGCCTACCACGACGAGCGGACGTTCGGCCGAGGGATCCACCCCTCGATGCCACGAGGGGGCGCGGCAGATCGGGACAATGCGGACTTCTTCCATGCCGACCTCAAGGCCAAGATCAGGCGCGGCTTCTAAGCGCCAGGCAAGCAGGCTTTAGCAGGGAACGACCGCGTGGCAGCGGGCTGGTCCTGCGATGGCGTCAAACCAGGCCACCGCTATCGCGGGGCAAGCCCGCTCCCACAAAGCTCAACCGCAGCACGCTGGCGCATGCAGCGTTTCTTTATTGATCCTTGGCCTCATCCATCTTCAACACGCCATCCTCGAAGATGTTCAGCTTCTGGCGCAGCTCGCGCGGCTGCATCGGCGTATCGCCCGGTGTCGCGGCCGCACCTGATTCAGCGCCCGCGGGCGGTGCTTCAGCGGCAGGCGGCGCAGCGTCCGGCTTGCCCTGCTCACCCTCGATATCGCGCTGGGCCTTCTTGGTCAGGACGATGATATCGATGCGCCGGTTGACTGGGTTGAACGGGTTGGCCCGGTCGAACAGCGACGACGACGCATAACCGACCACCCGCGCCACCTGCTCATCCGGATAGCCACCAGCGACCAACGCACGACGCGCCGCGTTGGCGCGGTTGGCCGACAGCTCCCAGTTGCCGAAGTCGCCGGTACCGGAGTACGGCTTGGCATCGGTATGGCCACTGATGCTGATCTTATTCGGCACCGCCTTGATGGTGTCGGCCATCGCCAGCAGGATGTCCTCGAAGTACGGCTGCAAGCGCGCGCTGCCCAGGTCGAACATCGGCCGGTTCTCGGCGTCCATGATCTGGATGCGCAGGCCGTCCTGGGTGATCTCGAACAGGATCTGGTCCTTGAACTTCTGCAGCTGCGGATTTTCCTCGACCTTGTTCTGCAGCTCTTGCAGCAACAGCTCAAGGCGTTCGCGCTCAACCTGCTCGGCCATGGTCTCGACCTTGTCCTTGTCCAGCTGCAGGCTGGTATCAGGCGTCGGCTCGGACTTCTCTTCCGGGTTGATGGTCCTTTCCGGCGCCAACTGCGGCGTGCCGCCCAGGTCGATGATGTACGGGGTGCCGCTCTCGGAGAAACCGATCGGGTCCTTGAAGTAACCGGCGATGGCGATCTTCTGCTCGGGCGTGGCGGTGGACAGCAGCCACAGCACGAGGAAGAACGCCATCATCGCCGTGGCGAAGTCGGCGAAGGCGATCTTCCAGGCCCCGCCGTGGTGGCCGTCGCCAAAGCGCTTGACGCGCTTGACGATGATGGGCTGATTGTTCTCCATGGCTTAGCGACCGCGTACTGCTTGTTCCAGCTCGGCGAAGCTCGGACGGTGCGCCGGGAACAGCACCTTGCGCCCGAATTCCACGGCCAGCGACGGCGGCATGCCGGAGGCCGAGGCCACCAGCGAGGCCTTGATCGCCTCATAGACGTTCAGCTCTTCCTTGGCGTCGTGGCGCAGGGAGTTGGCCAGCGGGCCGAAGAAGCCGTAGGCGGCAAGAATACCGAAGAAAGTACCGACCAGCGCCGCACCCACGTGCAGGCCGATGGACTTCTGGTCGCCGTCCCCCAGCGAGGCCATGGTCACCACGATGCCCAGTACCGCCGCGACGATACCGAAGCCGGGCATGCCGTCGGCGATGCCGGTGACCGCATGCGACGGGTGCTCGAGCTCTTCCTTCATGCTCAGCAGTTCCATGTCGAACAGGCCTTCGAGCTCATGGGGCGCCATGTTGCCGGTGGACATGATGCGCAGGTAGTCGCAGATGAACGCGGTCATGCGCTCATCGCCGAGTACCGCGGGATATTTGGCGAAGATCGGGCTGGCCGCCGCGTCCTCGATGTCGCCCTCGATGGCCATCATGCCTTCACGACGGCTCTTGTTGAGGATCTCGTACACCAAGCCCAGCACTTCCAGGTAGAAGGTGTGGGTGAAACGGGTGCCGAACATCTTCAGCGACTTCTTGATCACATGCATGGTCATGTAACCAGGGTTGGCCTGGAGGAACGCACCAAAGGCCGCACCGCCGATGATCAGCACCTCGAACGGTTGGATCAGGGCCGCGATCTTGCCGTGGGAAAGCACGTAGCCGCCGAGCACGCTCGCGAATACGACGATGATGCCGATAATTTTAGCCATAAGTTGGAAGCACTTGCTGTCGTGGTCAGGATGGGGGACGGAAGCTTGAAAACTCTTCTTCTACTTATCGGCAGAACTGCGCCAGACTATAGCCACTCATTGCGAAAAGCCAGTTCGGACTGATGTCAATATGCCAATTGAAACCAAGGTGCCAAGTCAGCCGCCATCGAGTCTAGAGGCCTGGGTAAAGCTGCTCGACGGGATTCGAGTACCCGTGCCCAAAGACAGCCACGACCGCGTTCTACAGGCCATCAACGACAGCCGTCGATCCCTGCGCGACATTGCCGAACTGATGCAGGATAGCCCCGCGCTGGTGCTGTGCGTGATGCGCGAGGCCAACCATTCGGCCAATGCCAGCCAGGCCGAGCCCGCCGAAAGCCTGGAAATCGCCCTCAACCGCCTCGGTCTTGCACGCACCAGCCAGCTGCTGGCGCGCCTGCCAGCGCTGCCGGCCGACGAGATCCCGCCGGTGCTGCGCCAGTTCCTGCTGATCAGCCAGCACGCCACGCAACAGGCCAACGGCCTGTTCGCCAGCCGCCTGGCGCGCCTGTGGCAAGAAATCCACTGGGGCAGCCTGCTGTTCCTCTCGCCAATGTGGCCGCTGGCCCTGGCCTACCCCAAGCTGCTCGACACCTGGGAACTGCGGGTTATCCACAAAGGCGAGGACGCCGCCGCAGTCGAGCAGGAGCTGTTCGGAGTGCGCCTGATGCAGCTGTGCCGCAGCCTGGCCGAACACTGGCGCCTGCCCGAGTGGGTCATCCAGGGCTATCGCCTGCTGCTCGAAGAGCGCGAGCAACTGGCCCAGGTGCTGGCCATCGCCCGCGAACAGGACCCACTGGCGCAGCAGCAACGCCTGGATGAACAGCCGGCCCTGCGTCGCTGGTTCAACCAGCCGCCGAACACCGTGTTGCTGGCCAACGGCCTGGCCCTGGCCGCCCAGGTCGGCTGGGACAACCCGCACCTGCTGCGCTGGCAGCTGCTCACCGCGCTATACCTGCAAACCAGCCTGGACGACGTCCAGCAGCAGGTTCACCAGCAGGCCGCGGCCAGTGCCCGCCATCACGCCCGGCATGCCCTGTTCCATCCGGCCGAGGCACTGATCTGGCCGTGGCACCAGCGCCGCCCGCACCCGGACATGCTCACGCCACCGCCGCCCAGCACCGAGGACCTCGGCCGCTGGCGCGCGCTGTGCCAGACCTTGCTGGCCCAGCCCAGCCCATTCAGCAACGGCGTGCACCTGGCCAGTCAGGCCCGCGATGCCTTGCTGGCCTGCGGCATGCAACGGGTGATGCTGTTGAGCCTGGACAAGGCCAGCGACTACCTGCGCGTGCAGCAAACGGCCGGCCTGCCGAAAGAGGCCGCGGCCATGGCGCTGTCGCTGCCACAGCACAAGCTGCTGCAAAAACTGATGAGCAAGGCCGGCCAACTGCGCCTGACGCCAGACAACCACGCCCAGTTCAGCGCCTTGCTGCCGGCGCCGCTGCGCGCCTTCTTCCGTGGCGAACACTTGCTGCTGCGCTCGCTGGCGGTCGGCGACCAGGTGCTGATGCTGGCGGTGGCCGACCAGGCCGGCAAGCCCCTGGCCGATGTCAGCGTGCAGGCCTTCGGTAAAACCGCGCAATGCATCGAGCGCGCCCTGGCCACCTTCGGCAACCGCAATTGATGAGCCTTGCGCTACAATCGCCCCCTTTGCACCCTGGAGACCGTGGATGACTGACTTTTCCGGCTTGCCCCTGGTGATCGAACCCGGGGACCTGCTGCCGCGTCTGGATTCGCCGCAGTTGATCCTGGTCGATCTGACCAGCGTCAACCGCTACGGCAGCGGCCACATCCCCGGGGCCCGTTTCGTCGATCCCAAGCGCACCCAACTGGGCCAGCCACCGGCACCGGGCCTGCTGCCGGCCCGCGCCGACCTGGAAAAACTGTTCGGTGAGCTCGGCCACCGCGACGACGCGGTATACGTGGTGTACGACGACGAAGGCGGCGGCTGGGCCGGGCGCTTCATCTGGCTGCTCGACGTGATCGGCCACAAGGCCTACCACTACCTCAACGGCGGTATCCAGGCCTGGCCGGCGGACACACTGTCCACCGAGGTGCCTGAAAACGCCGACGGCACGGTAAGCCTACGACTGCATGACGAACCCACTGCCACCCGTGAATACCTGCAGAGCCGCCTGGGCGCCACCGATCTGGCTATCTGGGATGCTCGTGCACCTGGAGAGTACCGTGGCGAGAAAGTCCTGGCGGCCAAGGGTGGGCATATTCCCGGCGCGATCAACTTCGAGTGGACCGCCGGCATGGACCTCAACGACCACCTGCGCATCCGCAAGGACATCGCCGAAGTCCTGCAAAACCTGGGCATCACTCCCGACAAGGAAGTGATCACCCATTGCCAGACCCACCACCGCTCCGGTTTCACCTACCTCGTGGCCAAAGCCCTCGGCTATCCACGGGTGAAGGGCTATGCCGGTTCCTGGGGCGAATGGGGCAACCACCCCGACACGCCCGTCGAAGTTTAAGGACGCTCAATGAAATCCCGCTTGTTCATCATCAGCCAGTACCTGCTGCCGCACCACCTGCTGTCGCGGCTGGCCGGCTGCGTCGCCGAGTGCCGCGCGCGCTGGTTCAAGAACGCCTTCACCGCCTGGTTCGCCAAGCGCTACCAGGTGAACATGTCCGAGGCACTGGTCGAAGACCTCAGCGCCTACGAGCACTTCAACGCCTTCTTCACCCGTGCCCTCAAGCCCGGCGCCCGTCCGCTGGACGAGACCCCCGGCGCGATCCTCTGCCCGGCCGACGGCGCGGTCAGCCAGCTCGGCCCGATCGAGCACGGCCGCATCTTCCAGGCCAAGGGCCACGGTTACAGCGCCCTGGAGTTGCTGGGCGGCGACCCGGCCCTGGCCGCGCCGTTCATGGGCGGCGAATTCGCCACCATCTACCTGTCGCCCAAGGACTACCACCGCGTGCACATGCCGCTGGCCGGCACCCTGCGCGAAATGGTCTACGTGCCGGGCCGGCTGTTCTCGGTCAACCAGACCACCGCAGAGAACGTACCGGAGCTGTTCGCCCGCAACGAGCGCGTGGTGTGCCTGTTCGACACCGAGCGCGGGCCAATGGCCGTGGTGCTGGTTGGCGCGATGATCGTCGCCTCGATCGAGACTGTCTGGGCCGGCCTGGTCACGCCGCCGAAGCGCGAGCTGAAGACTTTCCGCTATGACGACGCCAGCCGTGCGCCGATCCACCTGGAAAAAGGCGCCGAACTGGGCCGCTTCAAGCTGGGTTCCACCGCCATCGTGCTGTTCGGGCCAGAGCAGGTGAAGTGGGCCGAGAGCCTCGGTGCCGGCTCCGCCGTGCGCATGGGTGAGTTGCTGGCGCAACCGGCCCAGGCCTGATTGACTGCTGCAACAAGAAAGGCCCTGCTCAGCAGGGCCTTTTTCATTGGGACCGCTACGCGGTCCATCGCCGGCAAGCCGGCTCCCACAGTGAGAACGCAAACCTCTGTAGGAGCCGGCTTGCCGGCGAAAGGGCTGCAGCGCAGCCCCAAGGCTCAAGATCAACCGCGCGCTTCGCGATCGCGTACGCCGAGCAGGTACAGCACACCATCCAGGCCTAGGGTCGAGATCGCCTGCTTGGCCGACTGACGCACCAGCGGCTTGGCGCGGAAGGCCACCCCCAGGCCGGCCAGGGACAGCATCGGCAGGTCGTTGGCGCCATCGCCCACGGCGATGGTCTGCTCGAGCTGCAGACCTTCTTCACTGGCCAGTTGCTGTAGCAGATCAGCCTTGCGCTGCGCATCGACGATCGGCTCGACGGCCACGCCGGTGACCTTGCCGTCGACCACCTCCAGCTCGTTGGCGAATACGTAGTCGATGCCCAGGCGCGCCTGTACCTGCTTGGCGAAGTAGGAGAAGCCGCCGGAAAGGATCGCAGTCTTGTAGCCCAGGCGCTTGAGCTCGGCGAACAGGTGCTCGGCACCCTCGGTCAGGCGCAGCGAGGCGCCAATCTGGTCCAGTACGCCCACGTCCAGGCCCTTGAGCAGCGCCATGCGCTCTTTGAAGCTGGCGCGGAAATCCAGCTCGCCTCGCATTGCGCGCTCGGTGATCGCCGCCACCTGTTCACCGACACCGGCAGCCTTGGCCAGCTCGTCGATGACCTCAGCCTCGATCAGCGTCGAGTCCATGTCGAACACCGCCAGACGGCGGTTGCGGCGGAACAGGTCGTCGCGCTGGAAGGCGATGTCGATGTTCAGCTCTTCGGACAGGGCGAAGAAGTCGCCGCGCAGGGCCTGGGCGTCGCTGGCTTCGCCACGCACGGAGATTTCCAGCGCGGACTTGCCCTTCTCGATCTGGGCACCCAGCGCCACGCGGGCCGACAGGCGCTCGATACGCTCGATAGTCAGGCCGTATTGGCTGATGATGGCGCTGACCCGCTGCAACTGTTGTGGCGTGACTCGGCGGCTGAGCAGGGTGACGATGTGGCGTGCCTCGCCCTGGCTGTCGGCCCAGTGCTGGTAGTCGGCCTCGGAGATCGGCGTGTAGCGCGCCTGCAGGTTCAGCTCATGGGCCTTGGCCTGTACGCTCTGCAGCAGCGCGGTGGCCACCTCGTTGTCGGGGATGTCGACCAGAATGCCGAACGACAGCGTGCCGTGCATGACAGCAAGGCCGATGTCGAGAATGTTCACACCGCCCTGGAGCAGGACGCCGGTGATGGCCGCGGTAAGACCTGGACGGTCCTCCCCAGTGATGTTGATCAGGACGATTTCGCGCAAGACCGGGCTCCAACTCGATGAAAAATGCGCATTCTACCGATTTTCCGTGACCATCGGGTGCCAACGCCACTTTGCCGACAAAACACGTATCGCTATACTGCGCAGCAACTTTCTCGCCATGAAGAGCCGCGCTCTGTGAACCGGCCCACGCCCGTCAAACCCGACAACTTCTTCCTGATGATCTACCGAGCCCTGAGCCAGCGCCGAATCCCCTTGGCCCTGCGTATCGCCAGCCACAATATTTTCCTGGTGGCCCTGGCCCTGGTGATCTATGCCTGCGTCATGGGCCTGCAGTTCAAGCAGGCCATGCATGAGCAGGCCGACGCCGTGGGTCAGAGCCTGACCACCCAGACTGCCACCTCGGCGACCGAGCTGCTGGTGTCCAACGACATCCTCAGCCTCAACGTGCTGCTCGGCAACCTGGTTAAGAACCCGCTGGTGGCCCACGCCGCCATCTACAGCGTGGACAGCCGAATCCTCGCCGAGGCCGGCCAGCGCCCGCGCAACAGCTTGCTGGGCGAAGCCGAGGGCGTGTACCAGACCAAGATCACCTTCCAGGATGTGACTGCCGGCCAGCTGCGTATCAGCCTGGACATGAGCCAGTTCCAGCAGCCGATGCTGATCAGCCTGCAGAGCATGGGCATCCTTGCCGCCATCTTGCTGGCCCTGGCGCTGACCCTGAGCCTGCGCCTCGGGCGCTTCATCTCCACGCCGCTGCTGCAACTGCGCGTATGGCTGCGCGACCCGCACCCCTACACCCCGGCCATCGACCGCCAGGACGAAATCGGCGACCTCGCCCGCCAACTGCACGCGCGCCTGGCCCCGCCGCCGCCGCCGGAGCCCGAAGTCGAGGACGATGAAGACGACTTCGACGAGCTGCCCGCGCCCAAGCCGGCGCCGCGGGCGACGGCCGTTGCCCAGCCTCAGGCCCAGGCGCATGAGGATGACGACGATGCCTTCGCCGACCTGATGGACCCGCAGAGCGAACCGGCCAAGCCGGCCGTGGTCGAGTCCGACGAGCCGCAGCACAGCGCCGTGCTGGCCGTGCAGCTAGGCTCCCAGGAGCAACTGCGGCGCCTGCCGCGTACGCGCCTGACCGAGTTGCTGGAGCGCTACCGCGACTGCCTGGACCAGGCCGCCTCGCTGTACGAAGGGGAAATCCACACCCTCAACGACGGCAGTACACTGCTGCTGTTCCACAGCCGTGACAGCGGTGAAGACTACCTGACCAACGCCATCTGCTGCGGCGAACTGCTGCGCGCCCTGGGGCATGCCCTGCAGATCGAGGTGGCCGATAGCGGCATCACCCTGCAATTGCAACTGGGCCTGGTGCTGGCCGACGACCTGCAGGGCTTGGATCAGGTCGATCTGTTGATGACCGAGCAGGCTCAGGACGCCCTGGCCCTGTCACAGCACAGCCGCAACCTGCTGCTGGTGGAGCGCCGTATCAGCGATGATGCTCTGATCCGCCAGCGTGCCCGCATCCGCCCGATCGCCAGCCCAGAAGGCGCATGCTGCGTGGAACGCCTGATGGAGCCCTACCCGTCGATGCTCGAGCGCCAGCTGGCGCGGATGGACGAGCACCGGGGCTGAGATTTGGGGGTTATGCGATCCCTGTAGGAGCGGCCTTGTGTCGCGAAAGGGGTGCGAAGCGCCCCCAGGATCTTCGTTCTATCTGAAATCCCCTGGGGCTGCCTTGCAGCCCTTTCGCGACACAAGGCCGCTCCTACAGGGGATCGTGCTCCTGGCTGGGACACGTCACACAAAAAAGCCCGCATCGCTGCGGGCTTTTTTGTGGCTGTCGCCATCAGAAGCGGAACACTTCCATATCGGTGCGAATCGGCGAGGCCATCGGGATCTTCGGCTTCTCCGGTTCTTTCTTCACCTGTACCGGCGCGGCCTGCTTGCGCGGGGTCTCTTCGGCGATGGCCGGCTGGTTGGCCAGCGGCTTGACCGCCGTGCTCAGTTGTTCGGCCAGCTTTTGCAGCAATTGTCCCTGGGCCTGGACCTGGGCCGACTCGCTGCCGGCATGCGGCTGCTCGAGGTGAACGATGCGGTTGTCACGCACCTGGCCACGGCGATCGAGCACACGCCACTGGGCATCGAGGATCGCTGGCTGGTCCTTGCCGGAGTCCAGGCGGGTGATCGACAGCAGCACCTGCACGTCCGGGGTGAAGCCGGCGCTGGCCGGTGCCAGGACCACGCGCTGGCTGTCCAGGCGCCAAGCCAGCTGGCGCACCAGCAACTGGTCGATATCCGACGAAAGGCTGCCGGCCCAACGACCGTCGGTCGCAGCGGTCAGACTGCCATCGGTCTGGCGCTGCAAGAAGGTTTCGCGTTGCAGGTAATCGGCCACCGACACGGGGCCAAGCACCACCGCCATGCCCGCCGCCTGGGTCGGCTGGCCGGGTTCACCGCTGTCGAGCTGATACAGGGCGACTGGCTGGTGCATGCTGCACCCACTCAGGCCCAGCAGGCCAGTCATCAGCAGCGCAAATGGAAGGCGCAGAAATTTCATTCATCCCATCCAGGCGGTCGTCACGGACAGACCGCAGTGATACTCGTGTAGATTCAATCGGGCACTCGGCCACGCCGGCGCCGCAAGGGCCCTATCATCCGCGAAATAGCCGCCAGACTCCAGCATTTCCGCCTCAAGCGGCGCCGAAAGCGCCGCTGCGGACGGCCCATTCACTCAAGCGGGGGTTTCCACCAGCAAGGCATCGACGCGCTGGAAACCACGCGGCAATTTGCTACCACGACGCCCACGCTCGCCCTTGTAATGCTCCAGGTCATCCGGCTTGAGCGACAGCGTACGCTTGCCGGCCTGCAATACCAGGGTCGCCCCCTCGCTGATCACCGCGAGGTCGGTGACATACTCTTCGCGACTGGCCACCCGGTCGCCCGGCACGCCAATGATCTTGTTGCCCTTGCCCTTGCCCAGCTGCGGCAGGTCGGCCACCTTGAACACCAGCAGGCGGCCCTCGGTGGTCACCGCGGCCAGCCAATCCTGCTCGCGGTTGGTCACCGGGCGTGGGGTCATGACCTTGGCGCCATTGGGCAGGCTGAGCAGACCCTTGCCGGCCTTGTTCTTGGCTTGCAGGTCCTCGCCCTTGACCACGAAGCCGTAACCGGCGTCGGAGCCGACCACATACAGCGCATCGTCCTCGGGCAGCAGCACGCACTCGAAGGTAGCGCCCGGCGGCGGCGTCAGGCGACCGGTCAGCGGCTCGCCCTGGCCACGGGCCGACGGCAGGCTATGGGCGGCCAGCGAGTAGCTGCGGCCGGTGGAATCGATCAGCACCGCGAACTGGTTGGAGCGGCCGGCGGCGGCGGCCTTGAAGCCATCGCCCGCCTTGTACGACAGCCCCGTGGCGTCGATATCGTGGCCCTTGGCGCAGCGCACCCAGCCTTTCTCCGACAGCACCACGGTGACCGGCTCGGTGGGCATCAGCTCGTTTTCCGACAGGGCCTTGGCCTCGGCACGCTCGACGATCGGCGAGCGGCGGTCGTCGCCGTAGGTTTCGGCATCTTCCAGCAGCTCGCTGCGTACCAGCTTGCGCAGCTTGGCATCGCTGCCCAGCAGGGTGGTCAGGCGCTTCTGTTCCTTGAGCAGTTCGTCCTGCTCGCCACGGATCTTCATCTCTTCCAGGCGGGCCAGCTGGCGCAGGCGCGTCTCGAGGATGTAGTCGGCCTGGATCTCGGTCAGGTCGAAGCGGGCGATCAACGCCTGCTTGGGGTGCTCCTCGGTGCGGATGATGTGGATTACTTCATCCAGGTTGAGGAACGCGGTGAGCAAGCCATCCAACAGGTGCAGGCGCCGCTCGACCTTGTCCAGGCGGTGCTGCAGGCGGCGACGAACGGTGCCGACCCGGTACTCCAGCCATTCCAGCAGCAGCTGGCGCAGGTTCTTCAACTGCGGCCGGCCGTCGAGGCCGATGATGTTGACGTTGACCCGGTAGGTGCTTTCCAGGTCGGTGGTGGCAAACAGGTGCTGCATCAGCTCGGCGGCATCCACTCGGTTGGAGCGCGGGATGATGACAATGCGGCAGGGGTTTTCGTGGTCCGACTCGTCGCGCAGGTCGGCGACCATCGGCAGCTTCTTGGCCTGCATCTGCGCGGCGATCTGCTCCAGCACCTTGGCCCCGGAGACCTGGTGCGGCAGCGCGGTGACGACGATGTCGCCATCCTCGATGCGGTACACCGCGCGCATGCGGATCGAGCCCTTGCCGCTCTCGTACATCTTCAGGATGTCGGCGCGCGGGGTGACGATCTCGGCTTCGGTCGGGTAGTCCGGGCCCTGGATATGTTCACAGAGCTGCTCGAGGGTGGCCTTGGGCTCGTCGAGCAAGCGCACGCAGGCGCTGGCTACTTCCCGCAGATTGTGCGGCGGCACGTCGGTGGCCATGCCCACGGCGATGCCGGTGGTGCCGTTGAGCAGGATGTTCGGCAGGCGCGCCGGCAGCACGGCCGGCTCCTGCAGGGTGCCGTCGAAGTTCGGCACCCAGTCGACGGTGCCCTGGCCCAGCTCGCTGAGCAGTACCTCGGAGTAGCGCGACAGGCGCGCCTCGGTGTAACGCATGGCGGCGAACGACTTCGGATCGTCCGGCGCACCCCAGTTGCCCTGGCCGTCGACCAGGGTGTAGCGGTAGCTGAACGGCTGGGCCATCAGCACCATGGCCTCGTAGCAGGCCGAGTCGCCGTGGGGGTGGAACTTGCCGAGCACGTCGCCGACGGTACGCGCCGACTTCTTGTGCTTGGAATCGGCGTCGAGCCCCAACTCGCTCATGGCATAGACGATGCGCCGCTGCACCGGCTTGAGGCCGTCACCGATATGCGGCAGGGCGCGGTCCATGATCACGTACATGGAGTAGTTGAGGTAGGCCTGTTCGGTGAAGTCAGCCAGGGAACGGCGTTCGACGCCTTCGAGACTGAGTTCGAGTGAGTCGCTCATGCGGGCCTCGTCATTTCAGGTTCTGGCGCAGCAGCATGGTGCCGCCGCGCTGGGTAAATTCAAGTTGTTTCAGGGCGCTCATGCCCAGCAGCACGGCCTGGCCATCCAGGCCGGGCACCACCAAGGCGCGCACGTCGCGCAGCTGGATATCGCCTAGCCGTAGGCTATCGAGCCGGGTGCGGTAACCCTCGGTACGGCCATTGGCGGTGCTCAGTTGCACCGCTGCGCCACGGACCAGGTCCAGATCGCGCGCCAGGGCCTCGGGGATCGCCACATCGGTGGCGCCGGTGTCGAGCATGAAATGCACCACCTGGCCATTGATCGCGCCATCGGCGACGAAATGCCCCTGGCCATTGCTCAGCAGACGCACCTCGATGAAACCGTCGCCCTTTTCGCTGCGCACCACGCTATTGGGATTCTGCTGGCGGTCTTCCCACTGGCCGAAAAAGCGCGTGGCAAGGAACATCGCCGCCGCCCAGGCGACGATCAGCAACACCCTGCCCGCGCGCTTGCCCGGCGGCTGGCTCATGGCCGGGCGCTCCAGCCACCTTGCGGCGCGGCGAAGCGCCAGACCACCGGCCGGCTTTCACCGTCGGCGCGCGGACGATCGTTGTTGTCCACGCCAATCCAGGCTCCATCCTTGTCGATAACCAGAGCTTCGGTCAGGCCATAGGCCTGGTCGTAGCGCCGGCTGTCCTGCAACGCTTCGGCGGCGAACGACCAGCAACGCTCCACCGCGCCACTGTCGGCGTCACGCCGGCAGATGCGATAGGCATTACGCTCGAGGGTGTACAACTTGCCCTCGAACCAGGCCAGGTCGGCGAAATCCCGCGCTACCGGACGCGCGCCGGGAAACTGCGGCGGCTGCATCTCGACCCCGGCCTCGCTGAGCAGCACGCAGCTGCGCCCGCAGGTCCACACCGACTGCTGGCGCTGCACCGACAACAGCCCGCGGCGCTCGCGCTCGGCGGCCAGCCACAGGCGGTCGCCCGCCGGGTTGATCGCCAGGCCTTCGAACAACGCATTGAAGTGCAGCAGCATGCCGCTGGCCCGCGCCTGGCGGACCATGGCCTGATCGATGCGCAACCAGTCCGGTTCGCCTTCCACTGGCAACTGCAGCACCGCGGCGTGGGCCTCGCTGACGATCAGGATATTGCCAGCCTGGTCACAGGTGATACCTTCGAAATCCAGCGCGCCGCCTCGGATATAGGACGCCGCCCAGTTGCGCGACTTCAGCCCCCAGGGCAGGCCGGTGTCCGGTGCCTCGGGCGGGGTGAAGGTCAGCGGCTGGGCATGCCAGGGGCCAGGCTCCTGGTCGAGTCGGTAGATGCGGTCGTCGTCGCGGTCGGACACCGCCCACAACGCACCGCGACAGAACGCCAGGCCCGACAGGTTGCCACCGCGCATGCCTTCGACCACGTGTTCGCTGCTCAGCTTGAGCTCTGGCCAGCTGTCCGCCTGGGCCTGCAGGGCGCACAACGCCAGGCAGGCCGCCAGCAGCAGACGCATCAAACCAGGACCTCGGCCAGGTTGCCTTTGGTCTCCAGCCAGTTCTTGCGGTCGCCTGCACGCTTCTTGGCCAGCAGCATGTCCATGATCTCGGTGGTGCCCGCCAGGTCGTCCAGGGTCAACTGCACCAGGCGGCGGGTGTTAGGGTCCATGGTGGTTTCGCGCAGTTGCGGCGGGTTCATTTCGCCCAGGCCCTTGAAGCGAGTAACCTGCGGCTTGCCGCGCTTCTTCTCGGCGACCAGGCGGTCGAGGATGCCATCACGCTCGGCGTCGTCCAGGGCGTAGTAGATCTCCTTGCCCAGGTCGATGCGGTACAGCGGCGGCATGGCCACGTAGACGTGCCCGGCCTCGACCAACGGACGGAAGTGCTGGACGAACAGCGCGCACAGCAAGGTGGCGATGTGCAGGCCGTCGGAGTCGGCGTCGGCGAGGATGCAGATCTTGCCGTAGCGCAACTGCGAAAGGTCGGCTGCGCCCGGGTCGACGCCGATGGCCACGGCGATGTTGTGCACCTCCTGGCTGGCCAGGACCTCGCCACCATCGACCTCCCAGGTGTTGAGGATCTTGCCGCGCAGCGGCAGGATCGCCTGGTACTCCTTGTCCCGCGCCTGCTTGGCCGAACCACCGGCCGAGTCACCCTCGACCAGGAACAGCTCGGCGCGCATCGGGTCCTGTCCGGCGCAGTCGGCCAGCTTGCCCGGCAGCGCCGGGCCCTGGGTGATGCGCTTGCGCTCGACCTTCTTGCTCGCCTTCAGGCGGCGGCCAGCATTGCTGATGGCCAGCTCCGCCAGTTGCATGCCCAGCTCGGGATGGGCGTTGAGCCACAGGCTGAAGGCGTCCTTGACCACGCCGGAGACGAACGCCGCCGCCTCGCGGGACGACAGGCGTTCCTTGGTCTGGCCGGAAAACTGCGGTTCCTGCATTTTCATCGACAGCACGAAGCTGATGCGCTCCCAGACGTCCTCGGGGGCCAGCTTGACCCCGCGCGGCAGCAGGTTGCGGAACTCGCAGAACTCGCGCATGGCATCCAGCAGGCCCTGGCGCAGGCCGTTGACGTGGGTACCGCCCTGGGCGGTGGGGATCAGGTTGACGTAGCTTTCCTGAATGCTGTCGCCGCCCTCGGGCAGCCACAACAGAGCCCAGTCCACGGCTTCCTTGTTACCGGCCAGGCTGCCGCAGAACGGCTCGTCGGGCAGGCGCTGGAACTCGCTGACCGAATCGACCAGGTAGGAGCGCAGACCGTCCTCGTAGTGCCACTCGACCTTCTCGCCGGTGCCCTTGTCCTCGAAGCTGATGGACAGCCCCGGGCACAATACCGCCTTGGCCTTGAGCACGTGCTTGAGGCGGCTGATGGAGAACTTCGGCGAATCGAAGTACTTCGGATCGGGGCTGAAGTACACGCTGGTGCCGGTGTTGCGCTTGCCGACGGTGCCGACCACTTCCAGCTCGCTGGCCTTGAAGCCGTCGGCAAAGGTCATCTGGTACTCGTTACCGTCGCGCTTTACGCGCACGCGGACCTGGCTCGACAGGGCGTTGACCACCGAGATGCCGACACCGTGCAGGCCGCCGGAGAACTGGTAGTTCTTGTTGGAGAACTTGCCACCGGCGTGCAGCTTGGTAAGGATCAACTCGACACCGGATACGCCCTCCTCGGGGTGGATGTCCACCGGCATGCCGCGGCCATCGTCGCTGACTTCCAGCGAGTGGTCGGCGTGGAGGATCACCTGCACGGACCGTGCGTGGCCTGCCAGGGCCTCGTCGACGCTGTTGTCGATGACTTCCTGGGCCAGGTGGTTGGGCCGGCTGGTGTCGGTGTACATGCCCGGCCGCTTGCGGACCGGGTCAAGGCCCGAGAGGACTTCGATGGCGTCTGCGTTATAGGCGCTAGCGCTGGGATTGGCCATGGGTTCTCGTCGTCAGTCTGGTGAGTGCAAAAGTCAAAATACAGAAAAATCCAGCGCCGCATACTGCCCGCGGGCAATACCGGCGAACGCCAGCAGGGCCGGCAGCTGTGCGGCGAAGCCCTGGTAGCTGTGGTCGCCACCGGCCTGGATACGCAGGGCGCAGGCGCGGTAGTAGCGCTCGGCCTGGCGATAGTCCAGCGTTTCATCGGCGGTCTGCAACCACACTTGATAGCGAGCGGCATCCTGCGGTGCCGGCACTTCCAGTTCGGCCAGGGCGTCCACGTGGTCGTGGGTGAGCTCCCAGGCTTCATCGGTATAGAGGTTGCGCTGGGTGCCGAGGTAGCCGTCGAACAGGCGATGCGGCGCGACCGCCGGGTTGACCAGCAACGCCTTGAGCCCGTGGCGCTCGGCCAGGTGGGTGGCATAGTAGCCGCCGAGGGAGCTGCCGACCAGCAGCGGCGCACCCAGCTCACCGATGGCTGCCTCCAGCTGGGCGATAGCCTGGCGCGGGTGGTGGTGCAAGGCCGGGACCCGCAGTTGCTCGGCCAAGCCGAGCTGCTGCATCACCGCTTCGAGCTGGCGTGCCTTGGTCGACAGCGGCGAGCTGTTGAAGCCATGGATATAGAGGATGGAACCCGACATGCTGCCCCCGGACGCAAAGACGCGCAGTGTAGCGTGTTCGATGGTCATTGGCGCAGCCTGGGGATTTTCGCAACAAATTCTTCAAATGACAGGGGCAACTGCGCGGCCCTTCAGTAGCCGGGGCTGTCGAAATCCAGCTTCACCACGAAATCCCGCGCCCGCTCTACCCCGGTCTCCAACCGCCCGTCGGCATGCAGACGCAGCCAGCGGTAACCCGGCTGTTCCTCGCTGACCTTGAAGTCCTCGCTGCGCGGCGCGAACTGGATGCAGGTCGAAGGCGTGGCAAGGAAACGGATGCCGTCACGCACTTCGTCCCATTCCTGGTGGATATGCCCCCACAGCAGCGCCTTCACCTGTGGATAACTGCTCAGACGCCGCAGCAGCTCATCGGCATTACGCAGCCCGATCGGCGCGATCCAGGCGCAACCGATATCCACCGGCTGGTGATGGCAGCACACCAGGCAATGGCGCTCGCCCGCACCGTTCAGCGCCTGGTCCAGCACGACCAGCTGGTCGTCGGCCAACAGACCGAAGGTGGCACCGACCACTACCGAGTCGAGCATGACGATGCGCCAGGCGCCGATATCGGTCACTGCCTGCACCAGTTCCGGCGCCACCTCGGCCATGACCCGCGCCTCGTCATGGTTACCCGGCAGCCAGCGCGCTGGCGCGCCGAACGTCGACGTCAGCTCGCGAAAGGCCGCGTAGGATTCGACGCTGGCATCCTGGGAAAGATCGCCCGTGCACAGCAGCAGGTCGATGCGCGGTTGTTCGCGGCGAACCTGGCCGACCACGTGCCCAAGGCTTGCGCGGGTATTGAGGCCCAGCAAGGTGCCCGCCGGGTCGGCGAACAGATGGGCATCGGTCAGTTGCACCACATGGACAGGTGACGGGGGTGAAAGTGGTTGCGGCAACGGCCGTCTCCTCGAACGGATTCAGCACGGATTATGGCGGCGGATCGCTTTCGAGCAAATACTCGAAACCGACGCGCATCACATTTCAGCGCACGGCTTCCAGTTCGTGGCCGCAGGCCAGGCAGTGACTCAGCCATTCACCGAGGAACAGATTGAGCTGGGCCTTCTCGTCCGGCTGGTGCATCGCCGTGTTGGGATAGGGGTAGATGCTGCGCAGGCGACGCGCATGCTCGGCACTGACCACCTCGGCCATGCGCGCGTCATGGTAGACCTGCACCTCCAGCTCGGGCACCGGCAGCCAGGGCAGGCTGTGCTCCTGGCGCACCTTGAGCGTGGTGGTGTAGGGGCAGGCCAATAGCACTTCAAGCACCAGCACACCGAGCATCTGGTCGCCCTGGGTCATGCCGATACGGCGCGAGCTCTGCGTAGTGCGCATGTCAGGCAACAGGCGCATCAGGCGGGCATAGTTGGCCTCGCAGGCCGATTGCAGCCCGACCAGGTCGACCCGATAGCGCTCGCGCAGCAGGTTCACTTCCACATACCTCGTACTTCGTCTCGGTTCAGCGCCAGCCATTGCAACCCGATGATCGTGGCGGCGTTGCAGATACGCCCGTCGCGTACGGCCTGCAGGGCATCCTCGAACGACCATACGCGCACGCGAATGTCCTCGCTTTCTTCTTCCAGGCCATGCAGGCCACCGGCACCCTCGCTGATGCAACGGCCCAGGAACAGGTGGACGTACTCGTCGCTGCCGCCCGGTGACGGAAAGTACCTGGTCATTGGCCACAGCGCCGAGAAGGTCAGGCCCGCTTCTTCCTCGGCTTCGCGGTGGGCAACCTCCTCGGGTTGCTCGTCCTTGTCGATCAGCCCGGCGACCATCTCGATCAGCCAGGGGTTGGCCACCTTGCCCATGGCGCCAACGCGAAACTGCTCGATCAGCACCACTTCGTCGCGCTGAGGATCGTAGGGCAGCACGCAGACCGCGTCATGGCGCACGAACAGTTCACGGGTGAACTCGCGGCTCATGCCCCCGGCAAACAATTCGTGGCGCAGGTGCAGCTTGTCGAGCTTGTAAAAGCCCTTGAACAATGGCTCCCGCCGCGCGATCTCGACCTGCGTCGGTACTGAATTCAACGTGTCCGTCATGCCAACTCCTTGATACCTCGTTTACCGCATCGCGCAATCCTACTCTGCCAACCGCCCGGTTTCACCCCTTTGCGTCGACCGTTCGGGCGGCCGGGACAGGCGCGGCGCTCTCTGTTAGCTTAGTGGCGAACCGAAGGCCGCGCAGGCGGTCCAAGGCCGATCATCACTGCCCCGCAAGGATCAACATGAGGCTAGTCAAACTGACTTCCGTGGCCGTTCTGGCACTGGCGCTCGGCGCCTGCCAGAGCCTGTTCACGCCCAACTACCGGGCCCCGCTCGAGGTCAAGCGCGAGGCCTGGGAGCACGTGAAACCCGGCTGCAGCGAAAGCGACTGCCCGCTGGTGAACATCGACACCGTGCACTTCCCGGCGCTGCCGAAACTCGACGCCATCGTCGAGAAACGCCTGCTGCAACTGACCGAGGACAACCAGCGCGGCACTGCGCCAAGCTCGCTGCAAGCCTATGAACAGGCTTACCTGGCCCGCGCCGACAAACGCAACAGCAGCTACCTGCAGGCCAAGGTACGCGAACAGCATGACGGGCTGGTGATCGTCGAGCTGTCCAGCTACCTCGACAGCGGCGGCGCCCACGGCATGCCGGGGCGTGGCTTCATCAACTACTCGCGCAAGCTGGACAAGGTGCTGACCCTGGATGACATGCTACTGCCCGGCCAGGCCGCGACCTTCTGGAAGACCGCCGAGGAGTCCCACCGGGCCTGGCTGATCAGCACCGGCATGGACAAGGACCCCGAGTTCGTCAAGACCTGGCCGTTCAAGCAGTCGCCGCACATCGCCCTGACCTACGGCGCGGTGATCGTGAAGTACGAGGTCTATGCCATCGCGCCCTACTCCATGGGCCACGTCGAGCTGAAGATCCCCTACCCGCGCCTCAACGGCGTGCTCAAGCCCGAGCTGTTTCCCGGCCGTGGCTGATCGCTAGCAGCCGGTATAGCCCCCCTGCCAGCAGCAGTGCCGGCAGGGTCGCGCCCAACTGCGGCGCCAGGTTGGCCATCAGGTGATAAGCCACCACCCCTGCCGTCCAGGCCAGCAGCGCCTGCCAGCGCAGCCCCTCGACCAGCGTCGGCGAACGCCGACGACGCACCACGAAATGGTCCACCAGCACCACGCCGAACAAAGGCGCGAACACCGAACCGATCAGCAGCAGGAAATTCTGATACTGGGCCAACGGCGCCAGCAGGGCGATCAGCGTGCACAGCACGCCGATAGCCAAGGCCAGGTGCTCGACCTTCATTTTCACCAGCAGGCCAGTGGACACCGCCGCCGAGTGGATATCGGCAAAGGCGTTTTCCGTCTCGTCCAGCAGGATCAGCAGCAATGGAATGCCCAGCCCGGCGCCGGCCAGTGCCAGCAGCAGGGCATTTACCTCGCCGCTGGGCGCGAACGCCAAGGTGTAGGCCACGCCCAGGCTCATCAGCCAGGCATTGCCGATGAAGAAGCCCAGCGCGGTACCGCCGAACACCCGGCTGGCACGCTGGCCGAAGCGCGAGTAGTCGGCGATCAGCGGCAACCATGACAGCGGCATGGCAATCACGATATCGAAGCCCAGGGCCAGGGACAGCGAGCCATCACCCGGGCGGCGCCACAACGCGGCCAGGTCGGCCTTGGCGAACAGGTTCCAGGTCAGCCAGACGCAGGCGCCGAGCAACAGCCAGATCCCCCACTTGCGCAGCACCTTGCGCACGAACGCCAGTGGCCCGCTGACCGCCAACAGGGTGGCCAGGACGCCGAAGCACAGGGTCCACAGCAGCGTGCTGCTCCAGCCGCTGCCCTCGCCGAACGCGCGTGCGCCCAGCAGGCTCGCGGCATCGCGCATGACGATGATCTCGAACGAACCCCAGCCGATCAGTTGCAGCAGATTGAGCACGGCCGGCAGGCGCGCGCCGTGGCTACCGAGCGTGAGGCGCAAGGTCGCCATGGCCGACAGGCCGGTATCGCTGCCGATTACCCCCACCGCGGCCAGCAGCAATACCCCCACCGCCGTGCCCAAGGTGATCGCCAGGATCGAGCCCGCCAGGCCCAGGCCCGGCGCCAGCAGGCCGCCGACCTGCAGGACCATCAGGCCAATACCGAGGGAGAACCACAGCGAGAACAGGTCGCGGGCGCCGAACTGGCGATGGTGGGTGGGGACGGGGTGGTCGGGGGAGAAGTGGCTAGTTGAAGTCATGGGGAAGTTCGCCGGAATGTTGGGGGTGGCGTTGGCGAGGACTAGGTCCTCGTTTCGCGGCACAAGGCCGCTCCTACAGGGAGTTGCGGTCTCCTGTAGGAGCGGCCTTGTGCCGCGAAAGGGCCGCAACGCGGCCCCCAAGGTCTACTTACACCTTCTGGTAAAGCTGGCTGCCTTCCTGGCGGAACCGCTCGGCCTGCTCGCGCATGCCCTGTTCGACCGTGACATCCACGGTTTCGATCTTGGCGGCGTACTCACGGACTTCCTGGGTGATCTTCATCGAACAGAACTTCGGCCCGCACATCGAGCAGAAGTGCGCGACCTTGGCCGATTCCTTGGGCAGGGTCTCATCGTGGAATGAGCGCGCGGTGTCCGGGTCCAGGCCCAGGTTGAACTGGTCTTCCCAGCGGAACTCGAAGCGCGCCTTGGACAGCGCGTTGTCACGGATCTGCGCGCCCGGGTGGCCCTTGGCAAGGTCGGCGGCATGCGCGGCGATCTTGTAGGTGATGATGCCGGTCTTGACGTCGTCCTTGTTCGGCAGGCCCAGGTGCTCCTTGGGCGTGACGTAGCAGAGCATGGCGCAGCCGAACCAGCCGATCATCGCCGCGCCGATGCCGGAGGTGATGTGGTCGTAGCCCGGAGCGATATCGGTGGTCAGCGGGCCTAGGGTGTAGAACGGCGCCTCGTCGCAGCATTCGAGCTGCTTGTCCATGTTCTCCTTGATCAACTGCATCGGCACGTGGCCGGGGCCTTCGATCATGCACTGCACATCGTGCTTCCAGGCAATCTTGGTCAGCTCGCCAAGGGTCTCCAGTTCGCCGAACTGCGCCGCGTCGTTGGCGTCGGCAATCGAACCCGGGCGCAGGCCGTCACCCAGCGAGAAGCTGACGTCGTAGGCCTTCATGATTTCGCAGATCTCGTCGAAGTGCGTGTACAGGAAGTTTTCCTTGTGGTGCGCCAGGCACCACTTGGCCATGATCGAGCCGCCACGGCTGACGATGCCGGTGACCCGCTTGGCGGTCAGCGGCACATAGCGCAGCAAGACGCCAGCGTGGATGGTGAAGTAGTCCACACCCTGCTCGGCCTGTTCGATCAGGGTGTCGCGGAACAGCTCCCAGGTCAGGTCCTCGGCCACGCCATTGACCTTCTCCAGGGCCTGGTAGATAGGCACGGTACCGATCGGCACCGGCGAGTTGCGGATGATCCACTCGCGGGTTTCGTGAATGTGCTTGCCGGTGGACAGGTCCATGACCGTGTCCGAGCCCCAGCGAATGCCCCAGGTCAGCTTGGCCACTTCTTCCTCGATCGAGGAACCCAGGGCGCTGTTGCCGATATTGCCGTTGATCTTCACCAGGAAGTTGCGGCCGATGATCATCGGCTCAAGCTCGGTGTGGTTGATGTTGGCGGGGATGATCGCGCGGCCGCGGGCGATTTCCTCGCGGACGAACTCGGCGGTGATCTCTTTCGGGATGCTGGCACCGAAGCTGTGGCCGGCGTGCTGCTGGCTGAGCAGGCCGGCGGCACGGGCCTCCTGCAGCTTCATGTTCTCGCGGATGGCGACGTATTCCATCTCGGCGGTGATGATGCCCTGGCGGGCATAGTGCATCTGCGTGACGTTGGCGCCGGCCTTGGCCCGGCGCGGGTTGCGCACATGGGCGAAGCGCAGCTTGGCCAGCTCGGCGTCGTTCAGGCGTTGCTGGCCGAAGTTCGAGCTCAGGCCCGCGAGGCGCTCGGTGTCGCCACGGGCGTCGATCCATGCCGAACGCACATCGCCCAGGCCCTTGCGCACGTCGATGATGACCTCGGGGTCGGTGTAGGGACCCGAGGTGTCGTACACCAGCACCGGGGCGTTCTTCTCGCCGCCGAAATCGGTCGGGGTGTCGTGCAGGCTGATTTCGCGCATGGGCACGCGGATGTCGGGGCGCGAACCCTGGACATAGACCTTGCGCGAATTGGGCAAGGGTTGCACGGACTGCTGATCGACTTGCGCCGACTCGCTGAGGTGGATCGATTTTTCTTGTTTGCTCATCACAGGCTCTCCAGACAGCTTCCAGCGGTGGAATGTCGGGGTGAACCTGAAAGGCGTGGACGCACTCGGGGTGACGAGTGCAGTGCCGGATGTGGGGGTGCCGTGGGCTGCAAGCAGCTGTGGCGATCCCGGACCTGGCACAAGAGGCTCCCGGGACTTGAGAGCAATCTTGTTCCCTACGCAGGCGCTAACCTGATCAGGTTCAACGGGATCCGCACCTCTGCGATCTCAGCCTTTGCTTCAAGGCACCCCGACAAGAACATGCGCAGTCTAGACTGGAGTGGTCGGCAAAGCCAAGCGGGTATATCCAGGCGCGATAAATGGCGCAAGCAGCGGATTGTTGGCGAAAGCGCGTGGCACTACACTGGCCCATCGCTCGATACCCGACAGTACAGTAAATAAATCTCGATCAAGGATTGCCCTATGCTGCGCAAACTCTCACTGGCGATTGCCGTGTCTTGTGCGACCAACGGAGTGGCGTGGGCAGTGGACACGCCCACGACGGTGAAAACCGACCTGGTCAGCGTCTACCAGGAAGCGGTCGACAACAACGCCGACCTGGCGGCCGCCCGCGCCGACTATGGCGCCCGCCGCGAAGTGGTGCCCCAGGCCCGTGCCGGCCTGTTGCCCAACCTTTCGGCCGGCGCCGAAATGATGAACACCCGCACCAAGCTCGACGAACCGTCGGTCACCTCCAACCGCAGCGGCAATGCCTGGAGCGCCACCCTGGCTCAACCGATCTTCCGCGCCGACCGCTGGTTCCAGCTACAGGCGGCCGAAGCGGTCAACGAACAGGCCGCGCTGGAGCTGTCGGCCACCGAGCAGAACCTGATCCTGCAAACCGCCGAGAACTACTTCGCGGTGCTGCGCGCCCAGGACAACCTGGCCTCTACCAAAGCCGAGGAAGCCGCCTTCAAGCGCCAGCTGGACCAGTCCAACGAGCGCTTCGACGTCGGCCTCTCGGACAAGACCGATGTGCTGCAATCGCAAGCCAGCTACGATACCGCCCGGGCCAACCGGATCATCGCCGAGCGCCAGGTGCAAGATGCCTTCGAAGCCTTGATCACCCTGACCAACCGTCAGTACTCGGCGATCCAGGGCGTGGTCCACAGCCTGCCGGTGCAGGTGCCGATCCCCAACGACGCCAAGGCCTGGGTCGAGACCGCCGGGCGGCAGAACCTCAACCTGCTGGCCACCAACCACGCCGTGGCCGCGGCCGAAGAGACGGTACGCCAGCGCAAGGCTGGCCACGCACCGACCCTGGACGCAGTGGCCAAGTACCAGAAAGGCGACAACGACAACCTGGGCTTCACCAACCCCTCGCAGAACGGCGTGCGCTATGGCGGTGACGTCGAGCAGACCAGCGTCGGCCTGCAGTTGAATATCCCGATCTACAGCGGCGGCCTGACCAGCTCCCAGGTGCGCGAGGCTTACTCGCGGCTGACCCAGAGCGAGCAGCAACGCGAGAGCCTGCGCCGCCAGGTGGTGGAGAACACGCGCAACCTGCACCGCGCGGTGAACACCGATGTCGAACAGGTGCAGGCGCGCAAGCAGTCGATCATCTCCAACCAGAGCGCGTTGGAGGCCACCGAGATCGGCTACCAGGTCGGCACCCGCAACATCGTCGACGTGCTGGATGCACAGCGCCAGCTGTACACCTCGGTGCGTGACTACAACAACAGCCGCTACGACTACATCCTCGACAACCTGCGCCTCAAGCAGGCCGCCGGCACCCTGAGCCCGCAGGACCTGCAGGACCTGGGCCGGTACCTGAAGGCTGACTACAACCCGGACAAGGATTTCCTGCCGCCGGACCTGGCAGCTGCGGCAGCGAAGAACTTCGAGCGCAGGCCTTGAACCAAGGAAACACGCGGGCGGTGTAGGAGCGGCCTTGTGTCGCGAAAGGGCCGCACAGCGGCCCCGGCGATCCTGCGGGAGTGCGCAGATCCTGGGAGCGCCTCGCCCCCCTATCCGACCGGCCCGACGCCTCGGCAAGGCCGCGCCTACAGGGATCGCAGCATTTCACAGATCAGCGGATCAACGCAGCCAAGCCATCCAGCAACCGCTGCAACGCCCCCTGGTTGGCCTGCATCACCGCCCTGCCCGCCTCACCCATGCGTCGGGCATCCTGCGGCAGCTCGATCAAGCGGCGCACCGCGCCAGCCAAACCCTCGGCATCGTCCACCTGCTGCAACGCCCCGGCCTCGCGCAACATGGCGCTGATCTCGAGGAAGTTGAACACGTGCGGCCCCATGATCACCGGCAGTGCCAGCGCCGCCGGCTCCAGCGGGTTGTGCCCGCCGGTAGGCACCAGGCTGCCGCCGACGAAGGCAATATCGGCCAAGGCATACAGGAACAGCAGTTCACCCATGGTGTCGCCCATCAGTACCTGGGTGCCAGCCTCGACCGCCGCGCCGCCCGAGCGGCGCACCGTGGCGAACTGCCCGGCGCACAACCCATGCACGGCATCGAACCGCTCGGGGTGTCGCGGCACCAGGATCAACAACGCGTCGCTGTGCACCTTGAGCAGTTCACGGTGGGCCTCGAGAATCAGCGCATCTTCGCCTTCATGGGTACTGGCGGCGATCCACACCGGGCGCTGCGTGGCGCCCCACTGCCCGCGCAGCGCCTGGGCGCGGGGCAACAATTGCTCGTCGATCCTCAGGTCGAACTTGATCGAGCCGGTCACCTGCACGCACGCAGGACGCGCGCCCAGGTCGCGGAAGCGCTGCGCCTCGGTCTCTGTCTGCACGGCGATCAGGCTCATCTGCTCGAGCATCGGCCGGGTCAGACCGGCGAAGCGGGCATAGCCACGGGCCGAGCGCGCGGACAGCCGCGCATTGGCCAACGCCACCGGGATGCCGCGCCTGGCGCACTGGTGGATATGATTGGGCCACAGCTCGGTCTCCATGATGACCCCCAGCCGCGGGCGCACATGGTCGAGAAAGCGCCCGGCCGCCCAGGGCAGGTCGTACGGCAAGTAGCAATGCTGTACCCGCGGCTCGCCTTCGAACATCGCGCGGATGCGCTCGGAGCCGGTCGGCGTCATGCAGGTGAGGGTGATCGGCATATCCGGGTACTGCTTGAGCAGGGCGCGGACCATTGGCGCGGCGGCGATGCTTTCGCCCACCGACACCGCATGCACCCAGATCCCCCCCTGGCGCAGCGCCGGCAGCCGACAGGCGAAGCGTTCGCCGATGCGCTGGCGGTAGGCTGGCGCCTTGCGTCCGCGCAGGAACAGGCGCAGCGCGACCAGCGGCAGGCCCAGGTGAAATAGCAAGGTATAGAGAGTTCTGTTCATGGCGGCGGAGTTTACTAGGAAGCGCGGCAAAAGGCCTGCACCCAGTCAAGCCTCAACCGATCGCCCGCAGGTGCACGGCGAAGCGTTCGGCCAACCATTGCGCCGCCGGGCCCAAGGGTTCGTCGCGGCGCCAGGCCAGCTCCACCACCAGCGCTGGCGGGCGCCACTCGCTGTCGAGCTCGACCATCTGCGTCTGGTAGGTGGGGTACTGCACCACATGGCGCGGCAGCCAGGCCCAACCCAGGCCACGCATCAGCAATTCGGCCATGGCGTAGAAACTGTCGCAACGCCAGACTTGCGGGCTGATCGCCTCGCCGCCAGGGTAACCGCTCTGCTGCGGGGTAATCAGCAGTTGCCGGTGGCGCGCCAGTTGCTGGCGAGTGACCTTGGCCAGGTGCGCCAACGGATGATCGATGGCGCAGACCGTGACCATCTCGACGCTGCCCAGGGCCCGTCGCTCCAACGAGGCCGGTATGCTTTCGTGGTGGAAAAACAGCCCCAGGTCGGCGCGCCGCTCCACCAGCTTGCGCGCCACATCGCCCTGGGCGCCGCTGGCCAGTTGCACTTCCAGGTACGGATAGCGGGCGGCGAGTTCATCCAGACTGTCGATCACCGGTTGGTAAGGCATGGCCTCGTCCTGAGCCACCCGCAGCAACGCCTCCTGCCCCCGCATCAATGCCAGCGCGCGACCGTCGAGGCGCTCGCACTGGCGCAGCAGCTCGCGAGCATCCTCGAGCAGCGCGGCGCCGCGCTCGGTCAAGCGTGGCTGGCGGCCGCTGCTGCGCTCGAACAGGGTCACGCCCAGGTCGGCCTCGAGCAGCGCGATGGCAGTGCTCACCGCCGACTGCGCCTTGTGTTGCTCGCGGGCCACGGCGGAGAACGAACGCAGCTCGGCGGTGCGCACGAATAGACGAAGCTGCTCCAGGTTCCACTGCTCAGGCATGGCGACCTATCTCCAAAACAGATAGGAAATGACTTTACCGCATCCAGGGATTCCCTAGAATGCCCATCCAGCAACGGAGGACCCGCACCATGAACGCCTACACCTATCTCGCCATCGCCATCTGCGCCGAAGTCATCGCCACCGCGTCCATGAAGGCTGTAAAAGGCCTGAGCACGCCACTGCCGTTGTTGCTGATGGTGTGCGGCTATGGCGTGGCGTTCTGGATGTTGACCCTGGTGGTGCGCAGCATTCCGGTGGGCATCGCCTATGCCATCTGGTCGGGCCTGGGGATCGTGCTGATCAGCGTGGCGGCGCTGGTGATCTACGGGCAAAAGCTGGATGTACCGGCGATGCTGGGCATGGCCATGATCGTCGGCGGCGTGGTGGTGATCCAGGTGTTCTCCAACACCGCGGGGCATTGATGCTCCCCTGAGGATTATGCGGCCGCTTTGCAGCCCCAGGATCGCAAAGCCCACGCCGGCCCGACGCTGTATACTGCGCACCTGTCCCAGCTTTCGAGGTGCCCGCATGCCATCTGCCATTTCCACTGACGTGCTGATCGTCGGCGCCGGGGTCGCAGGCCTCTGGCTCAACGCCCGCCTGCGCGGCCAGGGCTACTCGACGGTGCTGGTGGAACGCGCCAGCCTTGGCGGCGAACAGACCATCAAATCCCAAGGCATCATCCACGGCGGCACCAAGTACGCCCTGCACGGCGCCCTGACCGGCGCCTCCGAGGCCATCGCCGACATGCCGCGGCGCTGGCGCGAAGCGCTGGCTGGCAACGGCGAGCTGGACCTGAGCGGCACCCGCCTGCTGTCCGAGGCCCATTACCTCTGGTCCCCCGGCACCCTGGCCGGCAACCTCAGCAGTTTCTTCGCCAGCAAGGCCGTGCGCGGCCGGGTCGACCAGGTCAAGGGCGAGCAACTGCCGCCGGCCCTGCAAGACCGCGCGTTCAAGGGCAAGGTCTACCGCCTGGCCGAACTGGTCATCGACGTACCCAGCTTGCTGGCCAACCTCGCGCGACTGGCGGGTGACAGCCTGCTGGCCGGCGAGCGAATCGAACCCCTGCGCGACGGCGATGAGCTGGTCGGGCTGACCGTCGATGGCCGCGAGATTCGCGCGCAACGCATCGTCCTCAGCGCCGGTGGCGGCACCGAAGCACTGCTGCGCGCCCTCGGCCTCAGCCAGCCAGCCATGCAGCGCCGGCCGCTGCACATGGTCCTGGCCAAGGGCCCAAACCTCAAGCCGTTGTACGCCCACTGCCTCGGTGGCGGGCCCAAGCCGCGCATCACCGTGACTACCCACCCGGCGGCCGACGGCCAGTGGGTGTGGTACCTCGGTGGCGACCTGGCCGAGGCCGATGGCGTGGCCCGCGAGCCTGCCGCGCAGATCGCCGCGGCACAAAAGGAAGTCGCCAGCCTGATGCCTTGGGTCGATCAAAGCCAGATGCGCTGGGCAACCCTGCGTATCGACCGCGCCGAGCCCGCGCAATCGGGCCTGGTGCGCCCGGACAACGCCTTCCTCGCCGAGCGGCAGCGCCTGCTGGTGGGCTGGCCGACCAAGCTGGCCCTGGCGCCGGACTTCGCCGACCGCGTAATGGCCAGCTTCGAACGCGATGGCATCCGCCCAGCCGCTCAGGCAGAGCTCGCCGACCTGCCCCGCCCGGCGCTGGGCGTGCCGGCTTGGGAGCAACTGCTGCCATGAGTCTGCCAACCCTGCACAATCATCACCGCCCGCTGGGCAGCACCGGCCTGCGGGTTTCGCCATTGGGCCTGGGCACGGTCAAGCTTGGCCGCGACCAGGGGGTGAAATACCCCAACGGCTTCACCATTCCCGATGACGATACCGCCCGCCTGCTGCTGGCCCAGGCCCGCGAGCTGGGCATAAACCTGATCGACACCGCACCCGCCTATGGTCGCAGTGAAGAACGCCTCGGCCCATTGCTGCGCGGCCAGCGCGAGCAGTGGGTGATCGTCAGCAAGGTCGGCGAAGAGTTCGACGCCGGCCAGTCGCACTTCGACTTCAGCGCCGCCCATACCCGCCGGTCGGTGGAACGTAGCCTCAAGCGCCTGGAAACCGACCGCATCGAACTGGTGCTGGTGCACTCCGACGGCAACGACCTGGCCATCCTCGAGCAGCAGGGCGTGTATGAAACCCTGGCGGCGCTCAAGCAGGAAGGCAAGATCCTCGGCTATGGGCTGTCCGGCAAGACCGTCGCTGGCGGCCTGAAAGCCCTGGAGCAAGGTGATTGCGCCATGGTCACCTACAACCTCAACGAGCAGGCGGAACGCCCGGTGCTCGACTACGCTGCCGAACACGGCAAGGCCATCCTGGTGAAGAAGGCACTCGCCAGCGGGCATATCTGCCTGGCCCCCGGGGTCGACCCGGTGCAGGCCAGTTTCGAGTTGCTGTTTGCCCACCCCGGCGTGAGCAGTGCCATCGTCGGCACTATCAATCCGCTGCACCTGGCCCATAACGTGGCCACCGTCGCCCGCATTCTCGGCCGGCCCTGAGCCGCCCGGGCCGGAGTCAACGCAAGGAGGAGCCTCGTGCCGCGCACGCTGATCCGCAAGAATCCGAGCAATTTCAAGACCCTGCCGCTGCATGTCGAAGCCAGCCCCGAGGGCCTGAGCTACCAGAGCATCGGCATGCCGCTGAACTTCGCCCAGACCCTGCAGCGGCGCAAGGCCATCCAGCTGGCCGACTCGCAGCGCTTCGTGGTCGAGCTGGCCAACCTCGGCGTGTCGGTGCGCCTGACCTTGCACTGGCAAGGCCGCGACTACTGGGTACTGGTGCGCCAGCGCCGCCAGGACCGCGGCGACGTGGTGCTCAAGCTGATCTCCGGCTACGTGCCCGCCCACGAGTTGAACCTGCCGCTGCACACCGCCATCCAGGAAGTCGCCGAGGAGTGCCTGCTGGAAACCCCGGAGGGCTGGCTGGGCGGGCGCTTCAACGACACCTGGCTGCCAGCGCCCTACGCTGCCGCCCTGCATTACCGCGAAGCCCTGCCCTTCGTGCTGACGCCCGAATCCGGTGCCGCTCGCCCGGTGCACTGCGCCAACCTGATGCTATTGGAACGGCCGCGGGCCTATGTCCACCTGCCCACCGCATCGCTGCAACTGATCTACGACCTGCGCCTGCAAGTGCCACGCGAGGCCAAGGGGCTGAGCCTGTTCCATGTCGACGAACGGCTCGAAGGCGATCAATTGGTGGCGCGGCTCAACCGCAAGCGGCCGGATCTCTACCTGATGCCGCTGCAAGAAGGTCAACCGCTGGCTGAGCTGTACACCCTGAAGAAAGACCAGTTGATACAGGCGAGCACGCGCGGCCTGTGGCTGGCCGAGAGCTTTGCGCAGCAGGAGGGCTGGGTGGTGCGGGATGAACGGGTACGCTGGAAGGATTGGCTGAAACAGCAGGGCCTGGTGGAGCGCAAGCGCGAACCGACGTCGCACCTGGAGCGCTTCAGCGACAAGGCCAAAAAACTGCTCGCCCGCGTCCTGTAGGCGCCGGCATTGCCGGCGAACACCGCAGCGCCTGGTTCGCCAGCAAGGCTGCCTCCTACGTGCTGTAGGAGCCGGCTTGCCGGCGAACACCGCAGCGCCTGGTTCGCCAGCAAGGCTGGCTCCTACGGGCGATGGATGCTGTAGGAGCCGGCTTGCTGGCGAATACCGCAGTGCCTGGTTCGCCAGCAAGGCTGGCTCCTACGGGCGATGAATGCTGTAGGAGCCGGCTTGCCGGCGAACACCAGCACAGCCGGTGCCAGGCACCACGCTGACCCGCCTCAGTGCTTGCGGATCTTCTCGACGATCGCCGTGGTCGAGCTGTTTTCCACCAAGCCCAACACCTTCACCGTGCCGCCATAGGCCTTGACGATATCGGCGCCAACCACCTGGTCGATGCCATAGTCGCCGCCCTTGACCAGCACATCAGGTTTCACTTGGCGCAACAGGTTCTCCGGGGTGTCCTCGGGGAAGCTGATTACCCAGTCCACCGCACCGAGGCCGGCCAGCACCGCCATGCGCCGGTCGACGCTGTTGATCGGCCGCCCAGGGCCTTTCAAGCGGCTGACCGAGGCATCGTCGTTGATTGCGACGATCAGCCGATCGCCCTGGGCGCGAGCCTGTTCCAGGTAAGTGACATGGCCGGCATGCAGGATGTCGAAACAGCCGTTGGTGAAGACGATCTTCTCGTTGTGCGCGCGGGCATCGTCGATGGCCAGCAACAACTGCTCCAGGCCCAGCACACCGCGCTCGGAACCTTCCTCGCGCTGGATCGCCCGACGCAGCTCAGGCGCGCTGATGGCCGCGGTACCCAACTTGCCAACGACGATACCGGCGGCCAGGTTGGCCAGGGCCACGGCGTGGGGCAGGTCCTCGCCCGCGGCGATGGCGGCGGCCAGGGTGGAGATCACGGTGTCACCGGCGCCGGTGACATCGAACACCTCGCGGGCTCGGGCCGGCAGGTGCAGGGCCGGATGGCCGGTGCGCAGCAGGGTCATGCCGTGCTCGCCACGGGTCACCAGCAAGGCACCCAGGTCCAGCTCCTCGAGCAGCTTCAGGCCTTTGCCGACCAACTCGGCCTCATCGGCGCAACGGCCGACAATGGTCTCGAACTCGCTGAGGTTCGGGGTGATCAGGCTGGCGCCGCGGTAGATCGAGAAGTCCTTGCCCTTGGGGTCGGCCAGCACCGGGATGCCCTTGGCCCGAGCCGCCTGGATCAGCGCCTGGTGGTTCTTCAGCGCGCCCTTGCCGTAGTCGGACAGCACCAGCACCTTGACGCCTTCGAGCAGGCCATCGACCTCGGCGCCCAGCGACAGAGCGTCGGTGGCGAAGGGCTCTTCGAAATCGATGCGCAGCAGTTGCTGGTGACGGCTCATCACCCGCAGCTTGACGATGGTCGGCTGGTGGGCGATGCGCTGGAAGATCGACCGCACGCCTGCGGCTTGCAGGCTGTTGGCAAGGCTGTCGGCAGCCTCGTCCTGGCCGGTGACGCCAACCAGCGCCGCTGGCGCGCCGAGGGCGGCGATGTTCAAGGCAACGTTGGCCGCACCGCCGGGGCGGTCCTCGATCTGATCGACCTTGACCACCGGCACCGGCGCTTCAGGCGAAATACGTGAAGTACCGCCATGCCAGTAGCGGTCGAGCATGACATCGCCGACCACCAATACGGGGGCTTGATCGAAACGCGGCATGGACAACTTCATGGGCAACCCATATTGAAAAAGTGAACAGGGGCGGGATATTAGCACAGGGCCAATGTCACCACTTCAACTGCCGATCCGACGCACCCAGAACAGCTCATGGCGGCGCACCGCCTTGCGGAAGAACTCGTTTTCGCCACTGGCCGGCCAGCGACGTCCGGCCAGCCAATGCTGGAGCCAGCGGCGCAAGCGGCGCTTGAGCGGCAGTGGTCCCTGCAAGTCGTGCTGCATGCCCAGAGCCATGGCTTTATCCAACTGTTGCGCCTGGTCAAGCAGTGGGCTCCACAAGCGATCGGCAGGCAACGCCTCGATCGCCGGCGGCAAAGCGATGCCCATGCCTGCCGGGCCCATCGGCCAGCGGTCGTTGTCATGCAGGTGGTTGGCATAGAACAACGCGGTATCCGGTTTGCAGCTGCTCAGGGCGATGGCCTGGACAATCGCCTGGGTGGTGGCGACATGGTCTGCATGAGGGTCCAACTCAGGGTGCGGGGTAATCACCACCTCGGGACGGTAGTGTTCCAGCAGCGCAACCAGGTCGGCCACCAGGTTGTGCCAGGTGGGCGCGCCATCCTGGTCGCCCGGCAACAGCAGCGGATTGTGCTGGCGCACGCTGCGGATATCGCTTTCGCCGGACTCGCGGGAGCCGAACGCCTGCATCGGCTGGGCAGCCATCTGCGGCAGTTGCAGACAGTAGTAGCCCAGCTGCACGCAATGGCTGGCCGGCACCCCGCCCCACAACGGCACGGCCAGGCTGTCCCAACTGCGCAGGCGGCCCTTGAGCCGCGCGGCTGCGGCTTGCGACAAGCCCAGCCGCTGGTAGGCCTCGGCCTCGATTTCGCCCTGGGTCAGGGTAACGATGGCCACGTCGGCGCAGCGGCTGTAATAGCCAAACGCAGCCAGCTCGGCATCGTCGGCATGGGGCGCCAGGATCAGCGTGCGCTGACGGCTATAGTCCGGGTTGCGCATAACATGCAGTTCGCCCTCGCCGGCCAGTCGGCAACGCCGGCCACGCAACGCCAGCTCACCACTGGCCAAGCGCTCGCGCTGACCGGACAGATTCAGGTAGCGCAGGCCGTTCACGCCGCGCTCGAAGTCCTGGCGGTCGTCGCCCACCTCGACGAACGGGTCCAGCCAGCGCCCCAGCCAGCCATGACGCACGCGCAGCGCCAGCACCAGGGTTTCGCCCTCGGCCAGCGCGCCGGACAAGCGCACCCGCCCACCGACAATGCTCACCGCCTGACTGGCGGCATCGTCAGGGAAAGCGTACTGGTAGTCGTCGCTGCCGCGGTAGAACAGGTGGTCGGCGAACCATGCCTCATGGGCCACCCAGCCCAGCACCAGCAGCAGCGGGACCAGCCACCAGGCCAAGGTCACCCCCACCACCAGCAACGCCAACAGGGCCACCAGCAGGGTGATGCGCTTGGCGCGCCGGTGTTTTTTCAACAGCAGTTGCTTGCGTGCGCTCATGGTTCAGACCTGATAGACCGGCACGGTACGACACCAGCGGTCCTTGTATTCGCGATCGGCACGCCCGAACGAGTAGCGCAGCGGTTTGCCCACGGCCCTGGCATCGGCCCAGGCCTGCTGCGTGTTGACGAAGCTGAGCACGCTGCCGGGGCTGAATTCGCGACTTTGCGGATCGACCCCGCCGTTGATGTACTCCAGCGACACCCAGCCCGGCGCTTCGACACGGTATAGCACCTGGATCGCCACCGGCACATCCGCCAGCAGCGCCACCGAACCGGTCATGAATTCGCGCAGCAGGGTAAACACCTCGACCAGGCCTTGCTTGCCCGCCACCTCGAAGCCCCAGCGGCGTTCGAACAGCTCGGTATACATGGCCGCCTGCTGGGCGGGGGTGAAGTCCGCCATCGGCCGCAACACCCCGCCGGCTTCCTCGAGCAGGCGCAGTTCACGGCGCTGGTTGTAGCGGAACTTCTTTGAATAGTCCTCGGGCTCGCGGGCCAGGGCCAAGCCTTCGGGCTGACTGCGCAGGGTGGCGATGCGCCCGGCATTGAGCTCGGACACATAGCGCATGCGCTGGCGCACCGGCACCTGCAGCGCTTCGGCCACTGGCAGGATGATCTCGGCGTTGCCCAAGTCCAGCAGGTGGCGCTTGCCTTCGCGCTTGAGCACTTCCTTGGCCAACGCCAGGTAGCGTCCGGAACACGGCATCGCGGCCAGCAACTGGCCGTCGACGTGCCAGCCGAGGTAGCGCACCGGTAACCCGATGAACGCCGACAGCCGCGCCACCACCTCGGGGTGCGTGGCGAAACTGCCGCCAAACTGGTGCCAGGCCCTGGCGTAGTCTGCCTGGTCGATTTCCTGCCAGCCCCGCTCCCGCCATACGCGCAACAGGCTCAGCATGCATCGACCGCTTGTGCAGGTTTACCGTCGTCGTCCTCGAACTCTCGCGCATGCAAACGGGCGTAGTGGCCGTTGCGCGCCAACAACTCGCTGTGCGAACCGCGCTCGACGATCCGTCCTTCCTCCATGACCAGGATCAAATCGGCTTTTTCGATGGTCGACAGGCGGTGGGCGATGACCAGGGTGGTGCGGTTTTGCATCACATGGTCCAGCGCCGCCTGGATATGCCGCTCGGATTCGGTGTCCAGCGCCGAGGTCGCCTCGTCGAGGATCAGCAGCGGTGCGTCCTTGAGCAAGGCACGGGCAATGGCCAGGCGTTGGCGCTGGCCGCCGGACAGCAGCACGCCGTTTTCGCCCACCAGGGTGTCGTAGCCCTGCGGCATCTTGCGGATGAACTCGTCGGCATAGGCTTCGCTGGCGGCCTTGCGCACCGCCTCGAGCGGCGCGCCGGCCAGGTCGCCATAGGCAATGTTATTGGTCACGGTGTCGTTGAACAGGGTGACTTGCTGGCTCACCAGGGCAATATGCCGACGCAGGTTGCGCAGGGTGAATGCCTGCACCTCGTCGTCATCGAGCAGAATTTGCCCTTGCTCATGCTGGTAGAAGCGCGGGATCAGCCCGGCCAGGGTCGACTTGCCGCTGCCGGAGCGACCGACCAGCGCCACCATTTGCCCGGGCTCGACCACGAAGCTGATGTCGTCGAGCACCTTCTTGTCGGTGCCGGGGTACTCGAAACTGAGGTTGCGCACCTCCAGGCGACCCTGCACACGCTCACGCTCGATGCTGCCGTTATCCACCTCGGGTGCTTCGTCGAGCTGTTCGAAGATGCTTTCGGCGCCAGCCACGCCACGCTGGATGGTCGAGCTGACCTCCGACAGCTGGCGAATCGGCTTGGGCAACAGGCCAGCCATGGTGATGTAGGCAACCAGGTCGCCGGCCGAGGCCTCGCCACGCAGCAGCAGCACCAGGAACATCACCACCGCCATGGCGCTGTAGGTCACCAATTGCAGGGTGGGGGTGTAGACCGCGCCGGTCTTGGTCATCGACAGCTGCTTCTCGGTGTTGCTCTGGCTGGCCTGCTGGAAGCGTGCCTTCTCGTAGCTTTCACCGCCGAAGCTGCGGACCACTCGATAGCCATGGATGGTCTCGGACGCCACATGGGTCACGTCGCCCATGGACACCTGGATCTTCTTGCTCTGCTTGCGGAACTTGCGACTGGTGCTGCTGACCATCAGGGCGATGATCGGCAGGATCGCCACCATCACCAGGGTCAGCTTCCAGTTCATCCACAGCAGCGTGCAGAACAGGAACACCACGGTCATGCCCTCGCGGATCACCACCTTGATGGCGTCGGTGGCCGCGCCGGTGACCATGGTCACGTTGAAGGTAATGCGCGAAATCAGGTGCCCGGAGTTGTGCTGGTCGAAGTAGCGGTTGGGCAGCTCGAGCAGCTTGTTGAACAGCACCACCCGCAGGTCATGCACCAGGCCCAGAGAAACCCTAGCCAGGAAGTAGTTGCCCAGGTAGGAGCCCACGCCCTGCCAGGCGGCGATGGCCACGATCATCAACGGCACCGCCTGCAGCAAACGCAACTCGCCCAGGTACGGATTGTTGGGGAACAGCACCGCATCCGGGTTGGCCAGGCCGTCGACGAAATACTTGAGGATGTAGGCCAGCATCGGCTGCGTCGAAGCGAACAGCAGGAAGCCGGCGATACTGAGCAGGAACAGCCCGAGGTAAGGGCGCACATACGTCAGCAGGCGGAAATAGATCGCCAATGTGGACTGGGGGCGAGGTTCAGGACTGCTCATGGGAATCCGCACACGAAAATGAGGAGACGATCATAACACAGGGTGTTTTTCGCCAATGAAACCGAGCACGGGCCAGGTCGCGACAAGTCGGCTAAGATAGCCGGCCTGTCGATCGGAGGTTACGCATGCAAGCAATGGATCATCCCACCTACCTGGCCCTGCGCGAGGGCGCCCAGGTGCTGGAAGCCGACGGCTCCGGCGACAAGGTGCTGCGCTTGCGTGACGGGTTGATGCTCAAGCTGTTCCGGCGCAAGCGCCTGCTCAGCTCGGCGCTGCTGTTCCCCTACGCGGGACGCTTCGAGCGCAACGCCCAGGCCTTGCGTGACTTGGGCATTCCCTGCCCCGAAGTACTGGCCACCTATCGCATCGCCAGCATCGAGCGCGACGCCGTGTACTACCGGCCATTGCCCGGGGACACCCTGCGCCAGCTGCTGGACGATCAAGCCCAGGCCCAGCCGCTGCGCAGGCAACTGGGGCAGTTCGTTGCGCGCCTGCACGAAGCCGGGGTGTATTTCCGCTCGCTGCACCTGGGCAACGTGGTGCTGACCCCCGACAACCAGCTGGGGCTGATCGACATCGCCGACCTGCAGCACCAGCGCCGAGCCCTGCGTGACAGCCAGCGCGAGCGCAACTTCCACCATATGCTGCGCTACCCCCAGGACCGCCAGTGGCTGCTGGGCGAGGATGGCGGCGCCACCTTCCTGCAGGGTTATTGCCAGGAGCTGGAGCGGGGCCAGCACAAACCCCGCCCGCGCCTATTGAGCAACCTGCGTCAGTTGCTCGGCTGAGCCGTCAGCGACCAATCACCACGAAGGTCGCTTTCTTGCGGTTGGCAAAGCTGGCCAGCACGCGCATCTGGTGCTGCTCCAGCCAGGCCCTCAGCCAGGGCTCGTCTGGCCGGGCTTCGAACACGAAGTAGTTGTACTGCTGCGCCTTCGGCCCCTCCAGCACCTGCTCGCGTGCGGGCAACGTGGGGTATCCGCGACCCGCGTAGTAGCTGACACGGCTGTCTTCGAAATAGACCTTGGCTTGCGGATCGACGTTGGCGGCGACCCAGCGCCCCGCCTCGACGATATGTGGCTTGCCGGCACCGGTGGAGATGACATTGGCCAGCATGACCAGCAGCGCCACCGCCACCAACGCCTTGCCCAGCCGCGGGAAGCGCTGGGCAAACAGCATCGCGCCCACCGCCAGCAGCGGCAGCGCCAGGAGATTGAGGAAACTCAGGTAACGACCGTTCATGAACTGCTGGGCGATGAAGAACAGCAAGAGCACCAGGCCATAGATCAGCGCAGCCCAGGCAAACGGCCGGAACTCGCGCAAGTAGGTGCGCAGCGCCTGCCAGGTGCCACGCTGCAGAAACGGCAGGCAGAACGGTCCACTCAAGGCAATGAACTTGATGATCAGGGCCGCCAGCAAGCCGAAGAACACGATTCGCCCGGCCTCGTCGCGGGAATACTTGTGCTTGAGGCTGTCACCGAACTGCTCCGCCAATGCCTGGAAAGCCGTCAGCACCTTGCGCGGGTCGACCAAGCCGAGGAAGTAGTCCACTCGCCCCAACGACAAACCACCCTTGGCCAACAGCACCATGGCCGCCGCGATACCGGCAATCAGCGGCACGCAGATGAACTGGACGAATGCCTTCAGGCTGCTGCGTTCGCGCAGGCCAACCAGCATCCACAGGCCCAACGCGCCTTCGAGCATCAGCGCCTCCAGGCGGAACAGCACGGCACCGGCGATCGCCACATGGATGCTGGCCGCGCGCAACCAACCGCCCCGCAGCTGCCATTGCAAGGCCAGCCACAGCGCCAGCACGCTGAAGAACCAGAAGCCATACTCGCGAATGATGTCGTTGCGGAACTGATTGACCGCCGGCATTGCCAGCACCACCAGCAACGCCCAGCCGGCGGCGGCCGGCACGCGCTGGCGTACCGAGTCGACCAGCAGCGCACAGGTACCGGCCATGAACAACGCGCACCACAGGTAGGCGCACCACTCCATCGGCAACCGGGTGACGCCATGGGTGGCGGACAGCAGGAAAGTGAACCACGGCCAGTCGAACGCCTGCCAGGCCACCTGCGGGCCTTCGCTGCTGATGCGTTGGGCGACACTCATGTAGAGCGCCGCGTCGCGGCCCAGCGCGCTGGTACCCAACACGGCGATCAACGAAAGCAACAAGCTACCGATAAATGCCAGTCGTACCGGGTAAGTGCCGACCATCCTTGAAACGTAAGAACCCACCGCGTTCCCCATCCTGTTCAACAGTTAAGTGTGTTTGTTTCAGGCCTTGAGCAAACGCAGGGCCTTGCGCAAATAGGTCCAACGCGCAGCCTGCAAAGGGCTCAGGCGCAGGGCCTTGGCATAGAAGCGCCTTGCCGAGCGGCGGTCGCCAGCCAGCAACGCGGCGCGGAACAGCGACAGGTAGCGCTGCGCCGTATAGCGCCGACGCAGCACCTGGCACTCGGCAGGCAAACTGGAGAACACTTCCCGGACCATGCCCAGGGCGTATTCTTCTTCGTTGTCGCGGTTGTGGCGCAGGCTGTCGGCATGCTTGTGGATGCGCGCCAACGGCTGATTGGTCAATGCGACCTGGGCATTGACCAGCAGGTAGGCGAACACCGGGATATCCTCGCCAGTACGCAGCCCCTGTGGGTACGGACGGCGCAGCAACAGGTCGCGGGCGAACAAGGTGCAGCAGTGCGAAATGGAAATGCGCTTTTCCAGCAGGTAGCGCCGCGCCAGCGCCAGGGCCCCGGCACGCGGCACGGGCGTCGGCAGACGCAGACGCTCCTCGCCGTCGGGGAACACCGAGATCTGCGCCCCCAGCACCAGCCCGGCCTGCGGGTTGGCGGCCAGCACCTCGCGCAGGATGGCAATGGCGTGCGCGGTCAGTTCGTCGTCGGCATCCAGCAGCAGCACATAGGCACCGCGCGCCTGCGCGATGCCGTGGTTGCGCGCGGCTGCCGCGCCCGCATTGGCCTGGTCGAGCACCTGCAGCTGCGGATAGCGCGCGGCATAGCCCGCCAATACTTCACGGGTGTTGTCCGTGGAGCCATCGTTGACCACGATCAGCTCCAGGTCATCCGCCCATTGGCACAACACCGAGTCCAGCGCCCGTGGCAACAGGTTCGCGTAGTTGTAGGCCGGCATGACCAGGCTGATCAGCACCTCAGGCGTCGGCATACGCCGGCGCACCGTCTTTGACTACCAGGACGTCTTCCATGATCAGGTACTGCAGGTCCGAGCCGAAGAACATGTTCAGGGCATCGGTCGGCGAGCAGATCATCGGTTCGCCACGACGGTTCAGCGAGGTGTTCAGCGACACGCCGTTGCCGGTCAGGTCCTCGAGGGCCTTCATCATGTCGTAGTAGCGCGGGTTGTACTCGCGCTTGAGCACCTGGGCACGCGAGGTACCGTCCTCGTGGACCACTTCCGGCACACGGGTCTTCCACTCTTCTGCCACTTCGAAGGTGAAGGTCATGAACGGGGCCGGATGATCGATCTTGATCATCTGCGGCGCCACGGTGTCGAGCATCGACGGGCAGAAAGGCCTCCAGCGCTCGCGGAACTTGATCTGGTGGTTGATGCGATCGGCCACGCCCGGCACGCTCGGGCAGCCGATGATCGAACGCCCACCCAGCGCGCGCGGACCGAACTCCATGCGGCCCTGGAACCAGGCCACCGGGTTGCCATCGACCATGATCTTGGCGATCTGCTCGGGCATGTTCTCGAGCTTGCGCCAGGCGGGCTGGTTCGGGTGACGAGCACAGGCGGCGATCACGTCTTCGTTGGAGTACGCGGGGCCCAGGTAGACGTGCTCCATCTTCTCGACCGGCACGCCACGGGCGTGGGATACGTAGGCAGCGGCGCCGACCGCGGTGCCTGCGTCGCCGGACGCTGGCTGGACGAACAGCTCCTTGACGTCGTCGCGGGCGATGATCTTCTGGTTCAGCTTGACGTTCAGCGCGCAGCCACCGGCGAAGGCCAGCTTGCCGGTCTCTTTCAGGGTGTCGCCCAGGTAGTGGTCGATCATCTGCAGCGCCAGCTTCTCGAACAGTGCCTGCATGCTGGCGGCGTAGTGGATGTACGGCTCGTCGGCGATGTCGCCTTCGCGTTTCGGGCCCAGCCACTCGATCAGCTTGGGCGAGAAGTAGAAACCCTTGCCCTTTTCTTTGTAGCGGCGCAGGCCGATGACGTTGGCGTACTCGGTATTGATCACCAGCTCGCCGTTTTCGAAGCTGGCCAGGCGCGAGAAGTCATACTTGCTGGCATCGCCATACGGCGCCATGCCCATGACCTTGAACTCGCCATCGAGCATCTCGAAGCCGAGGAATTCGGTGATCGCGCCATACAGGCCACCCAGGGAATCCGGATCGAAGAATTCCTTGATCTTGTGGATCTTGCCGTTTTCGCCATAGCCGAAGAAGGTGGTGGCGTACTCACCCTTGCCGTCGATGCCGAGGATCGCGGTCTTCTCTTTGAAGCCCGAACAGTGGTAGGCGCTGGAGGCGTGGGCCAGGTGGTGCTCGACCGGCTCGATCTTGATCTTCTTCGGATCGAAGCCCAGCTGTTCCAGGCACCAGACGATCTTCTTGCGATAGCGCTTGTAACGGCGGTTGCCCATCAGCAGCGCGTCGAGGGCGCGATCCGGGGCGTACCAGTAGCGCTTGGCGTAGTGCCAGCGGGCCTTGCCGAACAGGCTGATCGGGGCGAATGGAATGGCCACCACGTCGACGTCCGACGGTTTGATGCCGGCCTGCTCCAGGCAGAACTTCGCCGACTCGTAGGGCATGCGGTTCTTCGCATGCTTGTCACGCACGAAGCGCTCTTCTTCGGCGGCGGCAATCAGCTTGCCGTCGATGTACAGGGCCGCGGAAGGGTCATGGCTAAGGGCGCCGGACAGGCCAAGAATCGTCAGTGCCAAGGGGTTAGCCTCTCAAATCGGTATGAAGTGCGCCACCGGCCATTCAGGCGGATGGCGGCTAAAGGGCGGGATTATAACGCAAAGATGGCGGACACACCGCCCCCTTGTAGGAGCGGCCTTGTGTCGCGAAAGGGGCGCGAAGCGGCCCCAGAGTTTCAGCTTCGCAGCTGAAATTGCAGGGGGCTGCCTTGCAGCCCTTTCGCGACACAAGGCCGCTCCTACAGAGGGGCGCGCACCCCAGGCTACTCGGCGATCAGCCAGTCCATGCGGTAGCTGCCTGCGGTCTGCGCCAGCTCCTTGGCCAGCCACGGCAGCAGCTCCTTGAGCTCGTCCTCAAGGCCCCACGGCGGGTTGGCGATGGCCAGGCCCGAACCGTTCAGGCCCTGGGGGCTGTCCTGGTGATGCACATACAGTTCCACCCGCAACAGCTTCGGCGCGCCAGTGCTGGTGAGATCCTGGTAAAAGCGGGTCAGCGAGCGCTGGTCCTTGATCGGGTACCAGATGGCCGCGACGGTCTGGCGCATGCGACCGATCGCCTCCTTCATCGCCACGGTGCAGCGCTTGAGTTCGTCGGCCTGCTCGAACGGCGGGTCGATCAGCATGATCGCGCGCTTTTCTTGCACCGGCAGCAGCGCCCGCGGGATATGCCAGCCCTCGCCCAGGTGCACGGTGACTCGCGGGTCCTTCTTCATGTTCTCTTTGAGCAGCACGCCGTCTTCAGGGTGCTTTTCGTTGAGCTGTGCACGGTCCTGCTCGCGCATCAGGCGGCGAGCCAGTTCGGGCGAGCCTGGGTAGTAGCGCAGCTCGCCGTTCTTGTTCAGGCGCTTGATGACGCCCAGGTAGTCGGCGGTGACGGCCGGCAGGTCATCGCGATTCCACAGGCGGGCGACGCCTTCGAGGTACTCACCGGTACGGCTCGCCTGGTCGCCCTGCAGGTCGTACAGGCCAAGCCCTGCGTGGGTATCGATATAGGCGAACGGCTGCTCCTTGCGCGACATCAGGGCGATGAGGCGGGTGAGCACGATGTGCTTGAGGACGTCGGCGTGGTTGCCGGCGTGGAAGGCATGACGATAATTCATGAGGACTCCTGCGGGAGCGCCAAGTTTACCTTGCCTTGCAGCCGGCAAAAAGCATCGCGAGCGATGCGGCGGCCCGACAAGCCCGCCCCCACAAATGCCCGAGGGCGCATGGGAGCGGGCTTGCCCCACGATAGGGACAACGCCGAGTCAGCAGGTATTACTTGTCGGCGTGATACTGCGCATCAGCGGTTTCAAAGCGCGAAACCATGCTGTTCGACGGGCTGCCAAGCTTGCTCACCACGAAGATCGCGATGCTGGCGAACAGGAAGCCTGGGATGATCTCGTACAGACCCAGGCCGACGTAGCTTTTCCACAGGATCACGGTCAGGGCACCGACGATGATGCCGGCCAGGGCACCGTTACGGGTCATACCCTTCCACAGCACCGAGATCAGCACTACCGGACCAAAGGCGGCACCGAAGCCGGCCCAGGCGTAGGCCACCAGGCCCAGCACGCGGTTCTCAGGGTTGGCGGCCATGGCGATGGCGATCAGCGCGACGGCCAACACCATCATGCGACCGACCCATACCAGTTCCTTCTGCGAAGCGTTCTTGCGCAGGAAGGCCTTGTAGAAGTCTTCGGTCAGGGCGCTGGAGCACACCAGCAACTGACAGCTCAGGGTGCTCATCACCGCCGCCAGGATGGCCGACAGCAACACACCGGCGATCCACGGGTTGAACAGGATCTTGGCCAACTCGATGAACACACGCTCGTGGTTCTCGGTGACAGGGCCTGCCAGCTCAGGATGCGCCGAGAAGTAGGCGATGCCGAAGAAGCCCACGGCGCAGGTACCGGCCAGGCACAGGATCATCCAGGTCATGGAGATGCGACGGGCGTTGGCGATCGACTTGACCGAGTCGGCGGCCATGAAGCGCGCCAGGATGTGCGGCTGGCCGAAGTAGCCCAGGCCCCAGCCCATCAGCGAAATGATGCCGATGAAGGTAGCGCCCTTGAACATGTCGAAGTGCGCCGGGTTGACCACCTCGATGGCGGCGAAGGTCTGGTCGAAGCCACCGGTGGAGATCAGCACGATCACCGGGGTCAGGATCAGCGCGAAGATCATCAGCGACGCCTGCACGGTGTCGGTCCAGCTCACCGCCAGGAAGCCACCGACGAAGGTATAAGCAATGGTCGCCGCGGCACCGGCCCACAGGGCGGTCTCGTACGGCATGCCGAAGGTGCTTTCGAACAGGCGGGCGCCGGCGACGATGCCGGAGGCGCAGTAGATGGTGAAGAACACCAGGATGACGATTGCCGAGATGATCCGCAGCAGGCCGGTCTGGTCTTCGAAACGACTGGAGAAGTAGTCCGGCAGGGTCAGGGCGTCACCGTTGTGCTCGGTCTGCACCCGCAGACGGCCAGCGACGAACAACCAGTTCAGGTAGGCGCCGACGGTCAGGCCGATGGCGATCCAGGCCTCGGAAAGGCCGGCGAAGTAAATGGCGCCCGGCAGGCCCATCAACAGCCAGCCGCTCATGTCCGATGCGCCGGCGGAAAGCGCGGTGACCACGCTGCCGAGACTACGGCCGCCGAGAATATAGTCGGAAAGGTTCTTGGTGGAGCGATAGGCGGCGAAGCCGATCAGCACCATTGCCGCAATGTAGACCACGAAGGTGATCGTTAGTGGATTGCCCATGAGTTGTGCCCTGGCGTTGTTTTTATCTCTTGCGACCGCCGTGCAGCAGACGGTTGCACCCAGGCGGCGCATCCTATGCAACAACATGAATCAGGTGCAACCATTTTTCATTTGCAAGTTGCACCCGACCCTGCATTTTCAGAAAAAACCCTTTTCTTGCTCCATTTCGGAGCAAAAACAGCCTTTTTCATACTTAAATGCACCAAAGACGGCCATTTCGGCTGTTCAGAAACGCCCTTCAGACGAGTTGCACCCAAGGCACGAAAAATTCGGGTTGCACCCGGTTGCACCCCAATTGTCCTACAGGCTAATCTTGCCGCCAGCTTAGGCCACATCCGTGGCCAATAACGAGGATAAGAAATGGCGACGACCACCCTTGGGGTCAAACTCGACGACCCGACCCGTGAGCGACTCAAAGCAGCTGCGCAGTCCATCGACCGCACGCCGCACTGGTTGATCAAGCAAGCGATCTTCAACTATCTCGAGAAGCTCGAGGGTGGCGCCACCCTGAACGACCTCAACGGCCATGCCGCCGCTGGCGACGACGCCGGCGAAGTCGCCGCCGACCACGCCCACCAGTGCTTCCTGGAGTTCGCCGAGAGTATCCTGCCGCAATCGGTACTGCGCTCGGCGATCACCGCCGCCTACCGTCGCCCCGAGCAGGAAGTGGTGCCGATGCTGCTGGAGCAGGCACGCCTGCCAGCCGCCCAGGCCGAAGCCACCAACAAGCTGGCCGCAAGCCTGGCCGACAAGCTGCGCAACCAGAAGAGCGCCGGTGGCCGCGCCGGTATCGTCCAGGGCCTGCTGCAGGAGTTCTCGCTGTCCTCGCAAGAAGGCGTGGCGCTGATGTGCCTGGCCGAAGCCCTGCTGCGCATCCCCGACAAAGGCACCCGTGACGCACTGATCCGCGACAAGATCAGCACCGGCAACTGGCAGCCGCACCTGGGCAACAGCCCGTCGCTGTTCGTCAACGCGGCGACCTGGGGCCTGCTGCTTACCGGCAAGCTGGTCAGCACCCACAACGAATCCGGCCTGACCTCCTCGCTCACCCGCATCATCGGCAAGAGCGGCGAGCCGATGATCCGCAAGGGCGTCGACATGGCCATGCGCCTGATGGGCGAGCAGTTCGTCACCGGCGAGACCATCGCCGAGGCCCTGGCCAACGCCAGCAAGTTCGAAGCCAAGGGCTTCCGCTACAGCTACGACATGCTCGGCGAAGCCGCGCTGACCGAGCACGACGCGCAGAAATACCTGGCCTCCTACGAGCAGGCGATCCACTCGATCGGCAAGGCCTCGCACGGCCGCGGCATCTATGAAGGCCCGGGCATCTCGATCAAGCTCTCGGCCCTGCACCCGCGCTACAGCCGCGCCCAGTACGAGCGCGTGATGAGCGAGCTGTACCCGCGCCTGCTGTCGCTGACCCTGCTGGCCAAGCAATACGACATCGGCCTGAACATCGACGCTGAGGAAGCCGACCGCCTGGAGCTGTCGCTGGACCTGCTCGAGCGCCTGTGCTTCGAGCCGTCGCTGGCCGGCTGGAACGGTATCGGCTTCGTCATTCAGGCCTACCAGAAGCGCTGCCCGTACGTGATCGACTACGTCATCGACCTGGCCAAGCGCAGCCGCCACCGCCTGATGATCCGCCTGGTGAAGGGCGCCTACTGGGACAGCGAGATCAAGCGCGCCCAGGTCGAGGGCCTGGAAGGCTACCCGGTGTACACCCGCAAGGTGTACACCGACGTGTCCTACGTCGCCTGCGCACGCAAGCTGCTGGCCGTGCCAGAAGCGATCTACCCGCAGTTCGCCACGCACAACGCCCACACCCTGTCGGCCATCTACACCATCGCCGGGCAGAACTACTACCCGGGCCAGTACGAGTTCCAGTGCCTGCACGGCATGGGTGAACCGCTGTATGAACAAGTTGTAGGCAAGATCTCCGAAGGCAAGCTGAACCGTCCGTGCCGCGTGTACGCCCCGGTCGGCACCCATGAAACCCTGCTGGCCTACCTGGTCCGCCGCCTGCTGGAAAACGGCGCCAACACCTCGTTCGTCAACCGCATCGCCGACCACTCGATCTCCATCCAGGAACTGGTCGCCGACCCGGTCGCCAGCATCGAGCGCATGGGCACCCAGGAAGGCAGCATCGGCCTGCCGCACCCGCGCATCCCGATGCCGCGTGAGCTGTATGGCAGCGAACGGGCCAACTCGGCCGGTATCGACATGGCCAACGAACACCGCCTGGCGTCGCTGTCGTGCGCCCTGCTGGCCACCGCCCACAACGACTGGAAAGCCGCCCCGCTGCTGGCTTGCGCCGCCAGCGAGCAGCCGGCCGCGCCGGTGCTCAATCCGTCCGATCATCGCGATGTGGTCGGCCATGTGCAGGAAGCCACCGTCGCCGACGTCGACAATGCCATCCAGTGCGCACTGAACGCCGCACCGATCTGGCAGGCCACTCCGCCCGCCGAGCGCGCCGCGATCCTCGAACGCGCCGCCGACCTGATGGAAGCCGATATCCAGCCGCTGATGGGCCTGCTGGTGCGCGAAGCCGGCAAGACCTTCGCCAACGCCATCGCCGAAGTACGCGAGGCGGTGGACTTCCTGCGCTACTACGCGGTGCAGGCACGCAACGACCTGCGCAACGACAGCTGCCGCCCACTGGGCCCGGTGGTGTGCATCAGCCCGTGGAACTTCCCGCTGGCGATCTTCTCCGGCCAGGTGGCCGCGGCCCTCGCCGCCGGCAACCCGGTGCTGGCCAAGCCGGCCGAACAGACCCCGCTGGTCGCCGCCCAGGCCGTGCGCCTGATGCTCGAAGCCGGCATCCCCGAAGGCGTGCTGCAACTGCTGCCAGGCCAGGGCGAAACCGTCGGTGCCGGCCTGGTCGGTGACGAGCGCGTCAAGGGCGTGATGTTCACCGGTTCCACCGAAGTCGCCCGCCTGCTGCAACGCAACATTGCCGGACGCCTGGACAACCAGGGCCGTCCGATCCCACTGATCGCCGAAACCGGCGGCCAGAACGCGATGATCGTCGACTCCTCGGCGCTGACCGAGCAGGTGGTGATCGATGTGGTTTCCTCGGCCTTCGACAGTGCCGGCCAACGTTGCTCGGCCCTGCGCGTACTGTGCCTGCAGGAAGACTCCGCCGACCGCGTGATCGAGATGCTCAAGGGCGCCATGGCCGAAAACCGCCTGGGCAACCCAGAGCGCCTGTCCGTGGACATTGGCCCGGTAATCGATGCCGAAGCCAAGGCCGGCATCGAGAAGCACATCCAGGGCATGCGCGACAAAGGCCGCAGCGTTTACCAGGTGGCCATCGCCGAAGGCGAGGAGATCAAGCGCGGTACCTTCGTGATGCCGACACTGATCGAACTGGAAAGCTTCGACGAGCTCAAGCGCGAAATCTTCGGCCCGGTACTGCACGTGGTGCGCTACAACCGCAAGGACCTGGACCAGTTGATCGAGCAGATCAACGCTTCCGGCTACGGCCTGACCCTGGGCGTGCACACCCGCATCGACGAGACCATCGCCAAGGTGGTGGACAACGTCAACGCCGGCAACATGTACGTCAACCGCAACATCGTCGGCGCCGTGGTCGGCGTGCAGCCGTTCGGCGGTGAAGGCCTGTCCGGCACCGGCCCGAAAGCCGGCGGCCCGCTGTACCTGTACCGCCTGCTGTCGACCCGCCCGGCCGACGCCATCGCCCGCCACTTCCAGGCCGACGACGCGCGCGTTGCCGCCGATACCACTCTGCGCGACCAGCAGCTCAAGCCGCTGACCACCCTCACGACCTGGGCGGCCAGCAGCCAGATGAGCGACCTGACCGCGCTGTGCGAGCAGTTCGCCGAGCAGTCGCAGAGCGGCATCAGCCGCGTGCTGCCAGGCCCAACCGGCGAGCGCAACACCTACAGCGTGCTGCCACGCGAACACGTGCTGTGCCTGGCCGACAACGAGGCCGACCTGCTGGCCCAGCTGGCAGCAGTACTGGCCGTGGGCAGCTCGGCGGTGTTCCAGGACGGCGAGCCGGCCAAGACCGTGCGCGCTCGTCTGCCGAAGGAGCTGCAAGCGAAGATCAAGCTGGTGGCTGACTGGAGCAAGGACGAGGTGGCCTTCGACGCGGTCATCCACCACGGTCACTCCGACCAGCTGCGCGGCGTCTGCGAACAGGTGGCCAAGCGTGCCGGCGCGATCGTCGGCGTGCATGGGCTGTCGAGCGGCGATCACCAGATCGCCCTGGAGCGCCTGGTGATCGAGCGGGCGGTGAGCGTGAACACCGCGGCAGCGGGTGGTAACGCCAGCTTGATGACCATCGGCTGACACCGACGGTCTAACAAAAGGAGAGCTTCGGCTCTCCTTTTTTGTGGGCGCTAGGCCTAATCGTCATAGTGGTAACGGCACTGCAGGATGGTCAGGGTTCCCGCCTCGTAGAAGTAGACCAATCGGTGTTCGCGAGTGATACGGCGAGACCAGAAACCTGACAAGTCGCCTTTGAGCGGCTCTGGCTTGCCGGTGCCTTTGAAAGGGCTGCGCAGACACTCACAGATCATCGTGTTGATGCGCTGGAAGATAGCGACATCACTGTTTCGCCAGTGGCCGTAGTCTTCCCACCCCTCGGCAGTGAAGGCCACGCTTGTGGTGCTTCGCGCCTCAGTCTTGTTTCGTTGCTTGGCTTTCACATTCATCGAGTGCCAGTTCCTGGGTAACGGCCTTACCAGCCCGGAGCTGAGCAATGGAAGCGCGAAGACGCTTGGCGTTCGCGGACGACTCCAGCAGGTACATGGTCTCGCGCATGCCGTTGTAGTCCTCGAGCGAAATCATCACGACCGGTTCGCCACGCTGACGTGTGATGACTGCCGGCTCATGGTCCCGGCATACGTCGTCCATTGTCTGCTTCAGGTCGGCGCGTGCCTGGCTGAACGTCAGTACATGCATTTTTCTTTCCTTTCCAGGTACCGCCTGGATCAGTTCTCGAGAGTCAACAGGCCTTGATGGCAGGTCGGCGCTGTGCGACCTGCCTGCCAAACATTGTACAAACTTGCGTACAACTCGCAAGGCCGAGCCCTGAAACTATTTGGAGAACTGATTGCCGTTGGGAAAGGTGGATATGGAACCGGAATTCCCGCAGCGGCAGAACAGCGTTAAATCCTGCTGCCATGTAGGAGCCGTCCCAAACCGGCGCTTGGCGCGATATCAAGACAGCCCCACTCCCGCAGCAGTACCCAGTGGCGTGAGAGCGGGGTTGCCCCGCGATCTGGCTTAATGCAGCGTCGGTGCCTGCGCCGGCATCTGCACCTGGATCAACGCCGCTTCGAGCAACACACGCAGCGATTCCATTTCATGCATCGACGCCATCATCAACACGGCGGCCGGCGACCTGGGTTTGAGCTGTACGGCGTGATGGGCCACGGTCAAGGCGCACAGGGCGTATTCGGTGGCCTGGATGAGGGTGTCTTCGAGGGAGTGAGGGTTGTGGGGTGGATCGGGGACAATCTTCAGCATGATGAATCCTCAATTTGAGATGGAACCATCACCATTCGCTGTCAAACAAAGGGTGGCAGCTGTACATGGGTTGACAGACCGGTCAAATAGAGGAAACCCGGCGCACCCAAAGATGCCCCACGCACAGCCGCCATAAAGACAAAGCCATACGGTTCGTATTTGAGTCGGCCTGTCAAAGCCGGTCGCTGATTTTGCAGCGACCGTCCGAGACTAGAGACCAACCCAGAGCACCGCAATGGCTTGAAAGGGCTTGGGAGTATGTTTGGGAATTGGGCTACATGGAATAGGGAAAGTCTTGGAATATGCGTAGGAAACGCACTTCGGCTCGGCCATCAGAGCCATAGGGGCGACTGGAAAACTGCGATCAATTTGAGGCTAAGCGGCCATCAGGCCGATTTCTTTTTCACCGTAAAATCAACTTCCAGATCGGCGTTCGCCAGAATATTCACCAGTGCATCCAGCGAAAACTTGTCTATCTTGCCATTGAGCAAGTCACTCAAGCGTGGCTGAGTCAGATGCAGTCGCCGTGCTGCATCTTTCTGCGGCAGATCCCAGGATCGGACCATCTTGGTCAACACCCGTATCAGCTTCGCCCGAAGCCGCAGGTTCTCGGCCTCTTCGGGTGAGTCGAACAGCGCATCCCATACTGAAGTGGAGCGTTCGTTTGTCATCGCAAATCCCTCTGTGCATCCATCTCGTTCATACAGTACTGCCGGTTCTGGCTCAGCAGGCGCCCAACAATTTGTACCGCGCTCTCGCCAGATCGATATCACGCTTTTCCGTCTTCTCGGTCGTCTTGCGAAACGCGTGCAGGACGTAAACCGCTTCTGGTCTACTCACGACGTAGAACACTCGAAATGCCCCGTCCCGACACTTGATGCGGATTTCTCGCGTCCCCGGACCAACGCTTTCCATTGGCTTCCAGTCGAAGGGGTCTTCACCGTCCTGAATCAGCTCCAGCTGATACCCGGCCCGCTGCCTTGCCACAATCGGAAAGTCCCGCAGGTCCTGCTTGCTGCTACCCAACCATTCGATTGGCTTTTGCTCATCATGCATCCTGCACGCTCCCGCCAATGCACTTGCCTGGCTTGTCCTTATCGGAGGCGTAAGCTCTCCATGAGCGGCAACGATAAAACTATATCGATATCGATATAAGGGCAATTGCGTGACAAGACTTTGCGACGAGTAACACCCAGGTCCATAGCGCCCGGCGCAACCCAGGGAGGCCTGGGCGATGGCAACTTCTGCCCCCATATCACCCACACCAATTAACCTGTCCCCTGCCCCACCACCCCGCCTAGACTCGCTGCATCCCGAACCAGGAATGCAGCCATGTCCGAGCAACTCCTCAGCAGCCGCAACCTCGCCTTCGAACTCTACGAAGTCCTCGACGCCGAGGCCCTGACCCAGCGTCCGCGCTTCGCCGAGCACAGCCGCGAGACCTTCGACGCGGCGCTGACCACCGCCCGCACCATTGCCGAAAAGTACTTCGCCCCGCACAACCGCAAAGGCGATGAAAACGAGCCGCGCTACGTGGACGGCCGCGCCGAGCTGATCCCGGAAGTGAAACCGGCCGTGGACGCCTTCCTCGAAGCGGGCTTCCTCAACGCCAACCGCGACTTCGAAGTCGGCGGCATGCAGCTGCCCAGCCTGGTATCGCAAGCCTGCTTCGCCCACTTCCAGGCGGCCAACGCCGGCACCACGGCCTACCCGTTCCTGACCATGGGCGCCGCCAACCTGATCGAGAGCTTCGGCAGCGAAGAACAGAAGCGCCTGTTCCTGCAGCCGATGATCGAGGGCCGCTACTTCGGCACCATGGCCCTGACCGAGCCCCATGCCGGCTCGTCACTGGCCGATATCCGCACCCGCGCCGAACCCGCAGGCGACGGCAGCTACCGGCTCAAGGGCAACAAGATCTTCATCTCTGGCGGCGACCACGAGTTGTCGGAGAACATCGTGCACATGGTCCTGGCCAAGCTGCCGGACGCGCCAGCCGGGGTGAAGGGCATCTCGCTGTTCATCGTGCCCAAGTACCTGGTCAACTCCGACGGCAGCCTGGGTCCGCGCAACGATGTGCTGCTGGCCGGCCTGTTCCACAAGATGGGCTGGCGCGGCACCACCTCCACCGCGCTTAACTTCGGCGACAACGGCCAGTGCGTCGGCTACCTGGTCGGCCAGCCGCATCAGGGCCTGGCCTGCATGTTCCAGATGATGAACGAGGCGCGCATCGGCGTCGGCATGGGCGCGGTGATGCTCGGCTACGCCGGTTACCTGTATTCACTGGAGTACGCCCGCCAACGCCCACAGGGCCGCCTGCCGGACAACAAGGACCCGCACAGCCCCGCCGTGCCGATCATCGAGCACAGCGACGTCAAGCGCATGCTGCTGGCGCAGAAGGCCTACGTGGAGGGTGCTTTCGATCTGGGCCTGTACGCCGCCCGGCTGTTCGACGACACCCACTCTGCGCCGGATGAAAACACCCGCCAGCAAGCCCAGGAATTGCTCGACCTGCTCACCCCGATCGTCAAGTCCTGGCCTTCGGCGTTCTGCCTCAAGGCCAATGAACTGGCAATCCAGATCCTCGGCGGCCATGGCTACACCCGCGAATACCCGGTCGAGCAGTACTACCGCGACAACCGCCTCAACCCGATCCACGAAGGCACCGAGGGCATCCAATCTCTCGACCTGCTGGGCCGCAAGCTGGCACAGAGCGGCGGCTCCGGGCTCAAGCAGCTGATCCGCCTGATCGCCGGCACCTGCGAGCGCGCCAGCCATCACCCGAACCTCGACACACTGCGCCAGCCGCTGGAGCAATTGGTCAATCGCCTGCAGAGTGTGACCCTCGTCCTGCTCGGCGATCTAGCCCAGGGTAAAGTCGCCGGCGCACTGGCCAACTCGGCGCTGTACCTAAAGGTGTTCGGCCATTGCGTGCTCGGCTGGCGCTGGCTGGAGCAGGCCATTCATGCCGAAGTCGGTCTGCTCAAGAGCGGCGACCGCGATTTCTACCAGGGCAAGCTCCAGGCCGCGCGTTATTTCCTCACCTGGGAAGTACCGGGCTGCCATAATGACCTCGCGTTGCTCGAGGCCCGCGACGACACTTGCCTCGCAATGCAAGAGGGGTGGTTCTAGGGGGAGCCACCGCGCACACGGAGGTTCCCGCATGTTCGATTCCAGCGCCCTGCTGCGCCAGCGCTTCGCCGCGCTGCGCAGCACGGCCGAAGTGTTCTCGCTTCGCCATGTGAAGCAATCGCACCAGTCCCTGTCGGTTCGACGCAACGTCGCCGAACCGCCGTACTTCAGCCGCGACGAAGGCGCCATGCTCACCGTACGGGTTGCTGGCGTCGAGGCCTACGCGGCCACCGCCGACCTGTCGCAGGGCGGCCTGCAAAGGGCCCTGGAGCAGGCCGAGGCACTGGCCCGGCGAATCAAGGCGCACAGCCTGCTCGACCTCAGCGGCCAACCCGCGCCAAGCGCGCGCCACGACCATGTCTCGCCGAACTTCGCGCAAGCCCTGCCCAACCTCGCCGACTGCCTTGATCTGCTCGCCGCCGAATCGGCCAGCGTGCCCAAGGACGAACGCCTGGTGGACTGGCAGGCCAGCCTGGGCATCAGCCTGGTCGAGCAGACCTACCTGAACTCCGCCGGCGCCGAACTGCGCCATGCCCAGCGCTTCATCTACCCAGGCCTGGGCGTCACCGCCAGTAACGGCCAGGACAGCCAGAGCCGCACCCTGGGCCGCGACAACTTCGGCCAGCAGGGTGGTTTCGAGGTGATCGAGCGCTGTGGCCTGGTCGGCGCGGCCCGCCGCGTGGCCGACGAAGCGCTGCAATTGCTGCTGGCGCCCAATACACCCAGCGGCACCCGCGACCTGCTGCTGATGCCCGACCAGATGATGCTGCAGATCCACGAGTCCATCGGCCATCCGCTGGAAATGGACCGCATTCTCGGCGACGAACGCAATTACGCCGGCACCAGCTTCGTCAAGGTCAGCGACTTCGGCCATCTGCAATACGGCTCGACGCTGCTCAACGTGACCTTCGACCCAACCATCGGCGAAGAACTGGCCAGCTACAGCTTCGACGACGACGGCACCCCGGCCCGCAAGCAGTTCCTGATCCGCGACGGCCTGTTGCAGCGCCCCCTGGGCGGCGCCCTGTCGCAACTGCGCTCAGGCCTGGACGGCGTGGCCAACAGCCGCGCCTGCGGCTGGAACCGCGCGCCGATCGACCGCATGGCCAACCTCAACATCGAGCCGGGCGAGCAGACGCTTGCGCAACTGATCGCCGGCATCGAGCACGGCATCCTGATGCGCACCAATCGCTCGTGGTCCATCGATGATGCGCGCAACAAGTTCCAGTTCGGCTGCGAATGGGGCCAGCTGATCGAGAACGGCGAACTCAAGGGCGTGGTGAAAAACCCGAACTATCGCGGCATCTCTGCCGACTTCTGGCGCAACCTCTCGGCGGTCGGTGACCGCAGCACCTTCCAGGTACTCGGCACGCCCAACTGCGGCAAGGGCGAGCCCAACCAGGTGGTACGAGTCGGCCATGCCTCGCCGGCCTGCGTGTTCCGCCAGATCGACGTATTCGGAGGGGACGCCTGATGAGCACCGTCTACCAGCGACGTTTCGAAAGCCTGCTCGACAGCCTGAACGCCGCCGTGCAGCCCGGCGAGCAGTTCACCCTGGGCTACAACGCCGAGCACTCGCAGTTCGTGCGCTTCAACCATGCCAAGGTGCGCCAGGCCGGGCTGGTCAGCCAGGCCAGCGTGCAGTTGCGGCTGGTCCGCGAAGGACGCCAGGCCGAGCAGCAAATCACCCTGGGCGACGATGCCGACCTCGACCGCCAGCGCCTGCACGACGCCCTCGCGCAACTGCGCCAGACCCTGCCGCTGCTGCCGCTAGACCCCTACCTGAGCCTCGACGAAAGCGCCTGGCACAGCCACAGCCTGCTGCAGCCGACGCTGCCCGAGCTGGACGAAGTGCTGGCCTTGGTCGAGCGCGAAGCCGGCGACCTGGACCTGGTCGGCATCTATGCCGCCGGCCCCATCTGCCGCGGCTTCGCCAGCTCGTTCGGCGCCTTTGGCTGGCACCAGGCCAACAGTTTCAACTTTGACTGGAGCCTGTTCCACGCCAACGGCCAGGCCGTCAAAGCCAACTACGCAGGGCAGGTCTGGAGCGGCGAAACCTTTGCCGCACGCCTGCGTCAGGCTCGCGAACAGCTGGCGCACCTAGGGCGCCCGGCCGTCACCCTCAAGCCCGGCAGCTACCGCGCCTACCTGGCGCCGGCGGCGATGGACGAAATCGCCGGCATGCTGTGCTGGGGAGGCTTCTCGGCCCAGGCCCTGGCCACCGGCAACAGCCCGTTGCAGCGCCTGTACAACGGCGATGCGCGGCTAAGCTCGCAGGTGTGCTTCAGCGAACAGATCAGCGGCTCGCTGAGCCCGGCGTTTTCCGATGAAGGCTCACCACGCCGCGACCTGCTGCTGATCAACGAAGGCCAGGCACGGGAACGCCTGGTCAGCGCCCGCAGCGCCGCCGAGTTCGCCCTCCAGGCCAATGGCGCCGACAGCTACGAGTCGCCCTGCGCGCTGAGCCTGGCACCGGGTAACCTGCCCGGCGAGCAGATTCTTGAACGCCTGGGCACCGGCCTTTATATCAGCAACCTCTGGTATCTGAACTACTCGGACCTGCCAGCGGCGCGCATGACCGGCCTGACCCGCTTCGCCACCTTCTGGGTGGAAAACGGGCAGATCCAGGGGCCGGTGAGCACCATGCGTTTCGACGACAGCCTGTACAACCTGCTGGGCAGCCAGCTGGAGGACCTGACCCAGGAGCGCGAGATGATCCTGTCGACCAGCACCTACAGCGAACGCAGCACCGGGTCGAGTCATCTGCCTGGGGCGCTGGTCAAAGGGCTGACCCTGACCTTGTGATCAGCAGGATCGAGCTGTTCGCCGGCCAGCCGGCTCCTACAGGAGGT
>NZ_JBMDJI010000026.1:0-64354 GCF_057809115.1 Pseudomonas sp. FG47 | reverse complement strand
ATTGGGCGCCATCATAGCGCCCGAAGAAGGTGTCCAAAATCATTAGGCCAGTTCAAGGCCGCTCCTACAGAGAACGCGAAACACGGGACTTCACTCAGGGCAGGACTCGCGTAAACTACGCCGCCCACGTGGAGGCACCATGCAAGACGACGACTTTTCCCTCTTCCGCAGCCAAGTGCAGGGCGTCAAGCCGATCAAGCACGATCGCGCCGAAGTCGGCAAACCCAAGGCCGACCGCAAGCAACTGGCAGGCCTGCGCCAGGCGGCGACCATCCGCAGCGACCAGACGCTGGTGATTGACGGCCTGTCCGACCAGTTCGTCATCGACGTCGGCGCCGAGGATGAGCTGATGTGGCGGCGTGACGGCGTACAGGAAACCCAGCTGCGCAAGCTCAAGCTCGGCCAGATCGCCTTCGAGGGCAGCCTCGACCTGCACGGCATGAGCGTCGAGAAGGCCCGCGAGACGCTGTGGGCCTTCATCGCCGAAGCGACCAAGCTGGAAGTGCGCTGCGTGCGCGTCACCCACGGCAAGGCCGCGCGCCTGGACGGCAAGCGCCCGATGATCAAGAGCCACGTCAACACCTGGCTGCGCCAGCACCCGCAGGTGCTCGGCTTCGCCTCGTGCCAGGCCCGCCACGGCGGCACCGGCGCGGTGTACGTGATGCTCAAGCGAACCATGCTCGAAGGCCGCGACGAGTGACATCGCGCTTGCAGCGCCGCCGCCGCCGCCGTACCCTTCGTCTTTGCGAAATTTTCCACAGGTAGATCCATGTCCCTGGAACAGAACTACACCGCGATCCTCAGCCAGCTGGGCGAGGACGTCACCCGCGAGGGCCTGCTCGACACGCCCAAGCGGGCCGCGAAGGCCATGAAATACCTTTGCCGCGGTTACGAGCAAACCCTGGAAGAAGTGACCAACGGCGCGTTGTTCACCTCCGACAACAGCGAAATGGTGCTGGTCCGGGATATCGAGCTGTATTCGATGTGCGAACATCACATGCTGCCGTTCATCGGCAAGGCCCATGTGGCCTACCTGCCCAAGGGCAAGGTACTGGGCCTGTCGAAGGTCGCGCGGATCGTCGACATGTTCGCCCGCCGCCTGCAGATCCAGGAAAACCTCAGCCGCCAGATCGCCGAGGCCGTGCAGCAGGTGACCGGTGCAGCTGGCGTGGCGGTGGTGATCGAGGCCAAGCACATGTGCATGATGATGCGCGGCGTCGAAAAACAGAACTCGACCATGCTCACCTCGGTGATGCTCGGCGAGTTCCGCGACAACGCCGCCACCCGCAGCGAGTTCCTCAGCCTGATCAAGTGATCGGCACAGGATTCGAGCCGGCCCCTTGTGGCCGGCTTTTTCATTTCAGGAGTCAAGCATGATCGTCAAAGCCCTGCGGGTCGGCCTCGGCCAGCTCATCGTGTTCGGTGACTGGGTCAGCCGCCCAGCCAAGAAAAAGCGCGACGCCGCGGCTCAGGCCCGTGTGGAACAGCAGGCCAAGGGCTTGGCGCTGTACCAGTTCCATGCCTGCCCGTTCTGCGTCAAGACCCGCCGCGCCCTGCACCGCCTGAACGTGCCGGTGGCATTGCGCGATGCGAAGAACGACGCGCAGCACCGCCAGGCGCTGCTCGAAGGCGGCGGCCGGGTGAAGGTGCCGTGCTTGCGTATCGAGGAAGAAGGCAAGGTGACCTGGATGTACGAGTCCAAGGAGATCATTGCCTATCTGGACAAACGCTTCGCGGCGGTCTGACAGATCGCCATCGAGGGGCCGGTCAATCCACCATCGGCACATGCCGTGGATGGCTGGCCACCCGTGCCAGCCAGGCTCTCACCGCCGGATATTCGCTCAGGTCAAAGCCCCCCTGCTGCGCCACGTGGGTGTAGGCATACAACGCCACGTCGGCGATCGAGTACTGCTCGCCCACCAGGTACGGGGTCATTTCCAGCTGCCTGTTCATCACCTTGAGTGCCTTGTAGCCGCCCTTGTGCAGCTTGCGGTACTCCTCCAGCCGGTCTTGCGGCAGCCCCAGGTAGAACTGGATGAAGCGCGCCACGGCGATGTAAGGCTCATGGCTGTACTGCTCAAAGAACTGCCACTGCAACACCTGGGTGCGCAAGCGTGGCTCGCTGGGCAGGAACTCGCTTCCATCGGCGAGGAAGTTGAGAATCGCGTTGGACTCCCACAGGCAGGTGCCGTCCTCGAGCTTGAGCACCGGCACCTTGCCGTTGGGGTTCATGGCCAGGAACTCAGGGGTTTCGGTTTCACCCTTGAGAATATCCACCGGGTGCCATTCATAGGGGCGGCCCAGCAGGCTCAGCATCAGCTTGACCTTGTAGCAGTTGCCCGATTGGTAATCCCCATAGACCTTGTACATCGCCCCTCCCCTGTTCACGCAGTTGCGTAGTAATGGCCAATAGTTGGCGACTGTACGGCTAAATGCAATGGTTGCTGTATGGCAGCGGTCAGCCCGGCCCGCGGTAGCCTGCAAAAATTGCTTACATCCACAACAAGGAATGCCCCATGACCGATGCTACCTCCGCGCGCCTGCGGCCGCTGGCGGACAGCTCCCCGTCGGCGATCGTCGCTGGCTTCATCGCCATGCTCACCGGCTATACCAGCTCGCTGGTGCTGATGTTCCAGGCCGGCCAGGCCGCGGGCCTGACCAACGCGCAGATCTCTTCGTGGATCTGGGCCCTGTCGATCGGCATGGCAGTGTGCAGCATCGGCCTGTCGCTGCGCTATCGCACGCCGATCACCGTGGCCTGGTCGACCCCTGGCGCTGCGCTGCTGATCACCAGCCTGGGCGGGGTGAGCTACGGCGAGGCGATCGGCGCCTACATCACCTGCGCCGTGCTGGTGCTGATCTGCGGCCTGACCGGTAGCTTCGAACGCCTGGTGCGACGCATTCCCGCTTCGCTGGCCTCGGCCTTGCTGGCCGGCATCCTGTTCAAGATCGGCAGCGAGATCTTCGTCGCCGCCCAGCACCGCACGCTGCTGGTGCTGGGCATGTTCTTCTGCTACCTGCTGGTCAAGCGCCTGTCGCCGCGCTACTGCGTGCTCGCCGCGCTGCTGGTCGGCACCGCGCTGTCCGGCGCCCTGGGGCTGCTGGACTTCAGCGGTTTCCAGCTCGAGGTGGCCACCCCGGTGTGGACCACGCCGAGCTTCTCGCTGGCGGCGACCATCAGCATCGGCATCCCGCTGTTCGTGGTGGCCATGACCTCGCAGAACATGCCAGGGGTCGCCGTACTGCGCGCCGATGGCTACCAGGTACCGGCCTCGCCGCTGATCTCGGCCACCGGCTTCGCCTCGCTGCTGCTGGCGCCGTTCGGTTCGCACGGGGTCAACCTGGCGGCGATCAGCGCGGCGATCTGCACCGGGCCGCATGCCCATGAAGATCCGGCCAAGCGCTATACCGCGGCGGTGTGGTGCGGGATCTTCTATGGCATCGCCGGCACCTTTGGCGCCACCCTGGCGGCGCTGTTCGGCGCCCTGCCCAAGGAGTTGGTGCTGTCGATCGCCGCGCTGGCGCTGTTCGGCTCGATCATGAACGGCCTGAGCGTGGCAATGGGCGAAGCCCGCGAGCGCGAGGCGGCGCTGATCACCTTCATGGTCACGGCGTCGGGACTCACCCTGTTCTCGATCGGCTCGGCGTTCTGGGGCATCGTCGCCGGGGTGCTGACCTTGCTGATCCTCAGCCCGCGCAAGGGCTGAAGCCCGCCCTTGTAGGAGCGGCCTTGTGTCGCGATGGGGCGCGTAGCGGCCCCAGATTTCAGCTGCGCCGCGTAGATCGCCGGGGCCGCTTCGCAGCCCTTTCGCGACACAAGGCCGCTCCTACAGGGGCCATTACAGCCTGAAATGTCCAACCATGCGCTTGAGGTCGACGCCCACCTGCGCCAGCTCGATACTTGAGCGGGCGTTGCCCTCCATCGCCAGCGCCGCCTGATCGGCACTGCCACGAATCTGCGTGACGCTGCGGCTGATCTGCTCGGCCACCGCGCTTTGCTGCTCGGCCGCCGCGGCGATCTGCTGGTTCATCTGCTGGATCAACGACACCGCCGCGGCAATGCCGCCCAGCGCGCTTTCGGTCTGCAGCGCATCCGCCACCGCCAGGCGCACCAGTTCAGTACTGCCACGAATCTGTTGTACCGACGCCTGGGCATTGCCACGTAAGCTGGCGACCAGGCGTTCGATCTGCTCGGTGGACTGGCGGGTACGCCGGGCCAGGGCGCGCACCTCGTCGGCGACCACGGCGAAGCCCTGCCCCTGCTCGCCGGCGCGCGCCGCCTCGATGGCCGCATTGAGCGCCAGCAGGTTGGTCTGTTCGGCCACGCTCTTGATCACCTCGAGCACATCGCCAATGGTATGAATCTCAGCACTGAGGCTGTCGATACCGCTGCTGGCGGTCTCGGCCGCCGCCGCCAATTGCTCGATGCGCCGCATGCCCTGGCGCACCACCTGCTGCCCGGCCTCGACCCGCTCATCGGCGGCCTGGGCCGCTTGCGCCGCCTGCTCGGCATTACGCGCGACATCGTGGACCGTGGCGGTCATCTGCTGCATGGCAGTGGCCACCTGTTCGGTTTCGTCCTTCTGGCTGCCGACCTCGCGGTTGGTCTGCTCGGTCACCACCGACAGCGCCTGGGCGCTGCCCGCCAGTTGCTCGATGCCCTGTTGCAGGCCACTGACGATACCCGACAAACCCTCGGCCATCTGCTGCATGGCCAGCTGCAATTGGCCGACTTCGTCGCCGCGCGCTGCCTGAGCCTGCATCGCCAGCTCGCCGGCGGCAATGCGCCGGGCCTGGCTAATCACCCGCCGCAACGGCGCAACCACGGCACGGGTAATCAGCCAGGCCGCGAGCACACCCACCAGCAGCGCCAGCACGGCGGCAATGGCAATGGCCAGGGCGTTGCGCGCCAACTCAGCCTGCATGGCCTGCTCCTGGGTGGCATAGGCCTGGTCGACCCGCGCCGTGACCTGTTCGGCCCGGGCCTGCAACTGGTTCTTGATCCCCTGCTCCTGGCCGAGCAGGTCGGTGTACTCGTCGAGCTTTTCGGAAAAACTGCCGATATGCCCGGCCACCTCGCCGAGCACGCTCTGGTAGCCGGCATCGGCCACCGCCGCCTTGAGCTGCTCGACCAGGCTGGCCGCTTCCACGGTCTGGGCGATACGACCTTGCGCCAGCGCCTCACTGCCCTTGCGGCTCTGCTCCAGGCGCACCCGCGCTTCATCCATGGCCTGCAACATCAACCGCGCAACCTGCGCCACCTGCCCGGCCTGCTCGAGGAATTCACTGCCCTGCTGGCCCTGGGACTGCTTCAGGGTATAGGTGCCATCGTCGGCCAGGCCGGCCTGCAGCACATCGAGGTTGTTGGCCACGCTGGACACCGACCAGCTGGCCATGTCCAAGGCCAACTCCTTGGCCTGCAGCGCCTGGACGAACTGCTCGAAGGCCTGGCCATAGCCGCCAAGCTCAGCTTCGGCCGAGGCCAACGCGGGCACGCCGCGGGCCCGCTCGATCAAGGCCTGCAAGCCGCTGCGCAGGGCCTCGGCCTGCTTGGGGTCGGAACGCAGGGCGAAGGCCTGCTCGTGCTGGCGCAGCTTGAGCAGGTCGATATTAAACTGGGCCATCAGCCGCAGGTCATCGAAGCGCTGGCCGACGCTGGCCAGGGCGTACACGCCGATGCCGGCCACCACCAGGGTGAGCAGCAACACCAGTGCAAAGCCCAGGCCGAGCTTGCGCGCCATGCCCAGGTTGGCCAATACACCTTGCTTGGAGCCCGTCATCGCCAATCCCCCTGGGTTTTGCCCGGCGAACAATCGCCTGCCCGCAACGGGCCAAGAGTGACAACCACGGCACGCCCCTCACAAGAGGGGGACGGCGCAATGGTGTCATTTGGCTATGAAGGTGTCGCTTTCAGCGCGCTACAGGTCGCCCTGCATGCTGGAAGAACGCCTGGGCCCGCACATCCTGCCCATACGCGACATTGATACGCAGCCACTCGCTGGCCCGCCCCTGCGGGTCGAAAGCGCTGCCCGGGGTCAACAGGACCGAGTGCTCCAGCGCCAAGGCATCCAGTTCGGCGAAATCACGGCCGGGCACCCGCGCCCAGACGAACATGCCACCGAAGGGTTCGCAGAACACCTCCCAGCCGCTGGCTTCCAGTTGGCCAAGCACCTTGGCCATGTGCTGGCCAAGGCGCAAACGCAGGCGCTGCACGCTCTTGCGGTAGCTGCCATTGGCGAGCATCTGCCCGACCACTTGCTCGGCAAAGCGCGAGGTGCCAATGCCACTGATCATCTTCAGCTCCGCCAAGCGAGCGACCAGCGGCGGATCCGCCACCAGGTAGCCAACCCGCAGCGAGCTGCTGAGGGTCTTGGACAAGCTGCCCAGGTAGATCACCCGCTGCTCGCTGTCCAGGGTACTCAAGCGCGTCGCCGGCCCCTCCTGGAAATCCGCGTACAGGTCATCCTCGATGATCCGCAGGTCGTGCTCACGGGCCAGCTCCAGCAGGCGGTAGGCAACTTTCGGGGTTAGGCTGGTGCCGGTCGGGTTCTGGTACAGGCTGTTGATGAACAGGCAGCGTGGCCGGTGCTCGGCCAGCAACTGCTCGAGCACCGCCAGGTCCGGGCCGGTGGTGGTACGCGGCACTTCGAGCATGCGCACCCCATGCAGGCGCAACAGGTTGTAGAGGTTGTAGTAGCCGGGGCGCTCCACCAGCACGGTGTCGCCCGGCACCAGCAACGTGCGTACCAGCAGGTCGAGGGCATGGCTGGCGCCCTGGGTGGTGACGATGCGCTCAGGCTCGGCGCACATGTCCAGGCGCGCCAGGCCCTTGTGCAATTGCAGGCGCAGGCTGGCCAGGCCCTGGGGCGGGCAATAGTCGAACAGCGCCTCGGCGGCGCCGCGGCTGACCTGGCGGATCGCCTGGGCCAGCTCGGCCTCGGCGCGCCAGGCCACCGGCAACCAGCCGCAACCGAGCTTGAGCACATCACCGTGCCCTTCGTGGAACTGCCGCCAGCGACCGTCGCTGGCTTCGCCCCAGGACTCGCCAGCATCGCGCTGCACGCCCGCCTTGCGTTCGGCGACAAAGAAGCCGGCGCCATGCCGTGCCTCCAACCAGCCGCTGGCCACCAGCCGGTCGTAGGCCTCGATGACGCAGGACGCGCTCACCGCCTGGCTGTGCGCCAGGGCGCGAATCGACGGCAAACGCGTGCCAGGGCGCAGACGCTGCTGTTCGATCCAGGCCAGCAACTGTTCGCTCAGTTGCTGGACCAGCGGTGTGGAAAGTTGACGATCCAGGGTGATGTGCATGGCAAGTGTTCGCTGATTTCAGGCAAACAGTTAAGCATAAATGCGCACGGAGTGTGTCTTGGCGAGCCCTGGGGTGAAGCCCGATCCTGTATGGAAACCACCGTACGGACATGCCCGATGCCCAGTCGCCACGCCCCAGCCCTGCTGGCTTTCGCCCTATGCCTGATCACCCTCGCGGTCAACTTGCAGGCACCGTTGTACATCACCTACGCCGAGCTTTCCGGGCGCGGCGCCGCGGCCACCGCCGTGGCCTTCTCCGGCTATGTGCTCGGCGTGTTGCCGGTGCTGCTGGCCCTGGGCGGGCTGGCTGACCGGATCGGGCGCCGGCCGTTGATTCTGGCCGCCCTCGCCCTGTCGATGCTCGCCACCCTGATCATGCTGTTGTCGCCGAGCCTCACCTCACTGGGCGTGGCGCGGCTGTTCCTGGGCCTGGGCACCGGCCTGGCCTCGGCCACCGCCACCGCTTACATGAGCGAGTTGATGGCGCCTGGCGACAGCGGCCAGGCCGCCACCTGGGTAACCGCCAGCACCTCGCTGGGCTTCGGCCTGGGCGCGGCGCTGACCAGCCTGTTCCTGCTGGCCGGCCCGACCCTGACCCCAGGCAGCTTCCACCTGCAACTGGCACTGGCCGCCCTGGCCCTGCTGCTGGTATCGCGCCTGCCCGACCCGCGCCCGGCGCAACGCGGCGCCATGCTGCGCCTGCCCTGCTACCCCACCGGCAGCCTGGCCTATGGCCTGGCGATCCTGCTGGCCTGGGCCTGTGTCGGCCTGGTCATCGCCCTGCTGCCGGGAATTTTGCGCCAGCACGGGCTGAGCGCCTGGTCCGGGTTCTCGACCTTCTGCGTGATCAGTTGCGGGCTGCTGTTCCAGCCCCTGGCGCGGCGCATGGCCAGCGTCCGGGCAACGTTGCTCGGCCTGCTGATACTGCCATGCAGCTATGCCCTGCTGGCCTGGGGCGCCGATCGCGGCAACCTTGCCGGGGTATTGCTGGGCGCGTTCGCCGCCAGCAGTGCCTGCTACGGTTTTATCTACCTGGGCGGGCTGGCGGCGGTGAACCAGTTGGCCGGCAGCGAGAAGACCCGGGCCAGCGCCGGGTTCTTCCTGCTGGCCTACCTGGGCTTCAGCCTGCCGGTGATCTTCACCGGGCTGCTCAGCGACCATCTGGGGGCACGGATGGCGCTAATGGTGTTCGGCGGTCTGTTGGTTCTAGGGTGCGCGGCAGTGGCTCTGGCCTTGTCGAGATCGGCCAAGGCCCTCGCGCTGGTAGATGCCCGCTCCCGCACCGCCTGACACCCCTCAGATCGCCAGGGCACCGCCGTCGACGGTGAGGCTGTGCCCGGTGGTGAACGCCGCGCCATCGCTGCACAGGTACAGCACCGCGCTGGCGATCTCCTCGACCTTGCCGATGCGCCCGACCGGGTGCATTGCCGCGGCGAACTCGGCCTTGCGCGGATCGGCCTCGTAGGCGCGGCGGAACATGTCGGTATCGATCACCGCCGGGCACACCGCGTTGACCCGGATGCCCTTCTTCGCATATTCGATGGCCGCCGACTTGGTCAGGCCGATCACCGCATGCTTGGAAGCGGCGTAAATGCTCATCTTCGGCGCCGCCGACAACCCAGCCACCGAGGCGGTGTTGACAATAGCGCCACCACCTTGGGCCAGCAGCAGGGGCAACTGATACTTCATGCACAGCCACACCCCCTTGACGTTGACACCCATGATCGCGTCGAACTCGGCCTCGCTGCCATCGGCCAGCCGGCCCTGCTCGATCTCGATACCGGCGTTGTTGAAGGCATAGTCCAGCCGCCCATAAGCTGCGATGGCTTGCTCGTGCAACTGGCGCACCTCGCGGTCCTGAGTCACGTCGCAGGCGACGAACAGCGCCTCGCCGCCAGCCTGGCGAATCAGCGCCACGGTGGCCTCGCCGCCCACCACATCGCGATCGGCGACCACCACCTTCAGGCCCTCGGCGGCGAACGCCTGGGCCGTGGCCCGGCCGATACCCGCCGCGCCGCCGGTGACCAGGGCAACCTGGCCGGAGAAAGTCATGCTCATCACTGGCTCCTGCAAAAGGATGGGAAGTCGTGGCTGAGTCTAGTCAGGGCCCCATCGAGCTGGGCAGCATCATCAAGGGCACGGTTGGACTACTATCGTTCGCGGTGATCTTGCGTGACGCGCCCCATTCAACCCGCCGATCATCAGCCCTTCACACTCGTTCAGGAGAATTCGCCATGCCCAACACCAACCGCCGTTTCCTGCTGACCAAGCGCCCGGTCGGCGCCGTGCGCCGTGACGACTTCACCTACGAGCAGGTGCCCGCCAGCGAGCCGGGCGAAGGCCAGGTCCTGGTGAAGAACCTCTACCTGTCGCTGGACCCGGCCATGCGCGGCTGGATGAACGAAGGCAAGTCGTATATTCCCCCGGTGGGCCTGGGCCAGGTAATGCGTGCCCTTGGCGTCGGCGAGGTGGTCAGCTCCAGGCATCCGGACTACAAGCCCGGCGACCATGTCAGCGGCGCCCTGGGCGTGCAGGACTATTTCACTGGTGAACCCCAGGGCCTGCACAAGATCGACTCGCGCCTGGCCCCCCTGCCGCGCTACCTGTCGGCACTGGGCATGACCGGCATGACCGCCTACTTCGCCCTGCTCGACGTCGGCCAGCCCAAGGCCGGCGAAACCGTGGTGATCTCCGGCGCCGCCGGCGCGGTCGGCAGCATTGCCGGGCAGATCGCCAAGCTCAAGGGTTGCCGCGTGGTCGGCATTGCCGGTGGCGCGCAGAAGTGCCAGTACCTGCTGGATGAGCTGGGCTTCGACGGGGTCATCGACTACAAGGCCGAAGACCTGCTCGCCGGGCTCAAGCGCGAATGCCCCAAGGGCGTGGATGTGTACTTCGACAACGTCGGCGGCGAGATCCTCGACGCGGTGCTGTCGCGCCTGAACTTCAAGGCGCGGGTGGTGATCTGTGGCGCCATCAGCCAGTACAACAACAAGGAGGCGGTCAAGGGCCCGGCCAACTACCTGTCACTGCTGGTCAATCGCGCGCGCATGGAAGGCTTCGTGGTGATGGACTACGTCAAGGAGTACGGCAAGGCCGCGCAAGAGATGGCCGGCTGGCTGGCCAGCGGCAAGGTCAAGAGCAAGGAGGATGTGGTGGAGGGTTTGGAGACCTTCCCCGAGACGCTGCTCAAGCTGTTCAGCGGGGAGAATTTCGGCAAGTTGGTGCTGAAGGTTTGATCGCCGCGGAGGGCCTGTAGCAACGGGCTTACCAGCGATGGGCCGCAAAGCGGCCCCACCGCTGTCCAATCAACCGCGGATTTCAGCCACCACGGCAGCCAGCGCCTGGGCCGGATCCGCCGCCTGGCTGATCGGACGGCCGATCACCAGGTAATCGGAGCCAGCATCCAGCGCCTGACGCGGGGTCAGGATACGGCGCTGGTCATCCTGGGCACTGCCAGCCGGGCGAATACCCGGGGTCACCAGTTGCAGCGACGGATGCGCAGCCTTCAGTGCCGGCGCTTCCAGCGCCGAGCACACCAGGCCGTCCATGCCGGCCTTCTGCGCCAATGCCGCCAGGCGCAGCACCTGCTCCTGCGGGTCGACATCCAGGCCGATACCGGCCAGGTCCTCGCGCTCCATGCTGGTCAGCACGGTCACGCCGATCAGCAACGGCTGCGGGCCGCTGCGCTTGGCCAGCTCTTCACGGCAAGCCGACATCATGCGCAGGCCACCGGAGCAATGCACGTTGACCATCCACACACCCATCTCGGCCGCGGCCTTGACCGCCATGGCGGTGGTGTTGGGGATATCGTGGAACTTGAGGTCGAGGAACACTTCGAAGCCCTTGCTGCACAAGGTCTCGACGATGCCCGCAGCGCTGCTGGTGAACAGTTCCTTGCCCACCTTGACCCGGCACAGGGCAGGGTCGAGCTGGTCGGCCAGCTTCAGGGCGGCGTCACGGGTAGGGAAATCCAGGGCGACGATCAGGGGCGTCTGGCAGGCGGACATGGGCAGGGTCTCTTGGCAAGTCGTAAACGGCGCGCATTGTAAACGAAGTGGGGCCGGGTTGGGGGCCGCAGGTCATGAGAATTGGCCCGCCGGAGCGCGACTCCTATAATGGAACCAACAGCTGCCAGCACGGCTCGAATGCCATGCAAGCAGCGTCCTATACACGCTCAGGAGGAATTTCGATGCCTTGGTATGCCTGGTTGATACTTGTCATCGCACTCGGGTCTATCGTCGGCGGGTTGCTGCTGCTGCGCGATACGGCGAAAAAGCTGCCATTGACCGACGAGCAGTTGAAGAAGGTGCATGAGCGCAATGCCGAGGCCGATGCCAAGGATGCGCAAGAGCGCTAAGCTGGCCCTCCCCTCACAGCCGACCGCCTAGCGGCTGGCCGGCTGCCTCGCATGCTTACTCGATGGTCAGTTGATCACGGTTGCGGTCCAGCAACGCCTTGCCAATGCCCTTGATTTCCAGCAACTCATCCACCGAGGCAAATGGCCCGTGCTCGTCGCGGTACATCACGATGGCGTCGGCCTTGGCCTTGCCAATGCCGTTGAGCGCCTTTTGCAAGGTCGCGGCGTCGGCGGTGTTGAGGTTCAGCTTTACCGAGGAAGAAGCAGTGGCAACCACTGGCACCACCGAATCGACGGTTGCTGTAGCAGGTGCCGCGGTGGCGGAGAATGCCAGGCTTGCGAATAGCGGAAGCAGCAGATGGGAAAGGACGATGTTGCGCATCATGTTCACTCCTGTGGCTCAATGGGTTGGCAGCGTTTCCGTGGCTGCCTGATCAAGCTAGCAAGAGGTGAATCCGGAGGCGATTCGGCAAGTATTGCAAAAGTAAACTTGGTTGAAGGTGCCGCCAAGCCAGCAAACCCTGGGTGACAGGGCGTTCGAGTGGAGCTCTGACGGCTGAGGGTGCGCTTGCCTACAGCGCCAGTTTATTGCGCCTAAATCCTCAACGGAAATAACCAGCGCCAATAGGCTCGTTTACAACTTCGCCCCTTCAGCCCCGCCCAGGACAACCTGTAGGAGCCGGCCTTGCCGGCGAAGCGCCGCACACGCGGCGCCCGATCTTTAAGGGATCATCCTCGCCAAACGCTTAGCGCATAGCCCCTGCAGGCAGCAACGAATCGCCAAGCCCGATGGTATCGGTCGCAGCGTTGGTGCGAGCGATATCGGCTGCGACCAGCACCGCCGCCAGCGCGATGAACATTTCGTAAATGAAGCCCACGTTGAACAGCACCACATCGACAAAAATGAAGCAGACCGAGTGCAGGAAGAAAAACGCGAGGAACCCCGTACTGGCAACCGGCATGTCGCGCAGCAGGCTCATCGACCTGAACGCACCGGACATCTTCAGCAACGGCAAGCCCAGCCAGAGGCCGGACAGGAACAAATAGAACAGCGGGTTGAGCAGGTGCGAAACGTTTTCCAGGTAATAGTAGTAACTGGCTTCAGTACTGACCCCGAGGATTTCCGCCACATTGATGTTGTGCAGGTTGGTCTCGCCCTGGGCATTGTGCGAGGTCAGCAGCGGCACCGCATCGGTGTAATCGAACCAGTGGTAGCCCCAGCTGGTTTCTTCACCGAACGCGAACAGGCTGACAGCAGCATAGAGGGCTAGCCAGCAGCGCTCCACGGTGGAGCGCGAACGCATGAACAGAATGACGAACAGGCCGAAGGCCACGGCCCAAAGCACCGCTGAGAGCACCTCGAGGAAGGAGTCTTCATTCGTGCTCAGGATCTGCTCGGTGACCAGCCATTTGAGGGACGAGGACTCGACCCAGGCGTAGTTATCGACAGCGCAGAGGAGGTACAACGCTACTACGAATACAACAGAAGCGCTCAAGTAGGGGAGCTTCGACATCCACTTCGAAATCATTGAATTAACTGTCCATTTTGGAGTTACTTTCTCGCACGGTATGCGCTGAACCTAGCTCTGTATCGGCAGCTTTATGACACACTTGAGGAGTCAAAACACACAAATACTAATAAGATTAATTTTCATTTGAAAGCAATAGTAAATTGCCTTATCTCTCGAGGCGTTACATCCTACACGTACTGCATAAGCTTGAGCGATCAATGGCAGGCGTCCCTAGTTTCGTAGGCGCCTCTATGTAGTGGCCAACTCATCCCGGACACGGTTTTGAGTTTTCTTCAGCTTTCGCCGGAGCCAGTCCATTGTTGAACTGATGAGGCCGGATCCAGTTGTAGTGGCTCGTCAGGTGCTGGCCAATGTCTCGTTGAGCTTGCTGCCCGGTCAGGTAGCCCGTGGTCGGTATCCACTCTGATTTCAAGTTGCGAAATACTCGCTCCATCGGTGCATTATCCCAGCAGTTGCCTCGGCGGCTCATGCTCTGGCCCATGCGGTAGCGCCACAGTCTCTGGCGGAACTGACGGCTGCCATATTGCGGGCCCTGTCAGAGTGGAAAGTAGTCCTTGGGGCTTTCCGCGTTGTTCGTAAGCCACCTCCAGCGCTTTGACCACCAGGTCTGCATCCGGCTTCTCTAATAAGGCCCAACCCACCACTCTGCGTGAGATCCAGGACAACTGCCAGATAATGCCATTTGCCCTATGCCCTATGCCCAGACATAGGTGATGTCGCCACACCAGACCAGACCTGACCAGACCAGACCAGACCAGACCTGATTTGGCACTTCGACATCAAACGCTCGGTTCAAGATATTCGGAGTATCTGGCCGCTCCACTGTGGCCTTTTTGTACGCATGCGACCCAGGCTGCTTGCTGCCCAACGGCAGCTCACGCATCAGTCTGCGCACCTTGAACCGCCCGATTTTCTCACCCTCTTCTTGCATCATCATCTTGATACTGCAGCTGCCGGGCGCACTTCGTCCACGCGTGAATAACTCATTCACTCGACTACGTAACCTCAGTCGCTCAACGTTCGGTGTTCGCCTTCTATGACGATGTGCGGAGTAACTCGAGCGAGTGACTTCAAACACTTCGCACAAACAATCAACGGGCTCATGGTCGCTGAGCTGGCGGATCAGTGCGTAGGCTCGAGATCTTCCGACATCAAGAGCGCGGTAGCCTTTTTTGTATCGATTTTTCGCGTTCAAGGCGCGTGATCCGGGCTTCCAGCTCTTGGATTTTTTACTGCTCTGGCGTCAACGCTTTGCTGGCCGGCGCGATGCCGCCGCGCTCCTGCTGAAGCTGATTAACCCATCGGCGTAGGGCCGATTCCACCAAGCCGAGCGAACGGGCCGCTTCGGCATGACTGTAGCCTTGATCGAGCACCAGGCAGGCGGCTTCGCGCTTGAACTCAGGGGTAAAGGCACGGCGTTGCTTGGTCATCGGACACCTCTGTTTGGCGAGCATTCTCGCCTAAATGGGTGTCCGAGGTTAGTAGACCACTACATGGAGAGCTTACGACTCTTCGCATTTAGCGCCAGGAGGCATCGTAGCAGGGTACGCAGGTGCTTTGGATGTGAGAGTGAGGAACTCTTACTAATGGACAACGAAATTGTTGGGCGCTAGTATTCCAGGTGGAAACCGCGCGGAGAGAGTATGAAGATTTGTATAACGGGGGCGACGGGCTACATCGGCCAAGCTTTGACAGCTATGTTATCCGAACAACAAAGCATTGATGTCAAACTGCTCAGCCGAGATGATTGTCGTGCCCTCCAGGAGTACGAGTCTGATTTTTCTGCTGTCGAAAGCCGGATAATAGAAAAAGTCAGAGGGTCAGATGCAGTCATTCACCTGGCCGGAAGGGCTCACATACTAAACGGCAATGATAAATATGCGGAGGAAGAATTTCACTTTGTAAACGTGGCGCTAACTGCAAGCTTAGCACGACTGTCAGTTGCATTAAGCGTCAGGCAATTCATATTTATTAGCTCTATCGGTGTAATAGGCGACACAAGCACAAGTGTTTTATTTTCCGAATCCTCAAACACAAACCCAAAAACAACATATGCAAAGAGCAAACTCACCGCTGAGAAGGTACTGGCAGAAATATTGGAGCCTAGTAGTACGTCGCTAACCATCATAAGGCCTCCACTAGTATTTTCCGCCAATGCGCCGGGAAACTTTAACCGACTCCTGCGCGCTGTAAAGACATTTCCAGTTCTCCCCTTTCGAAACACCAGAAGCGTCCGAAGCTTGATTAGCCTGGATAATCTTGTTGACTTTATTTTTACTTGCGCCACTCATCCAGGCGCGATGGGTGAGACATTTGTAATTTCAGACATAACAATATCAGTCCGAGAGCTGATAGAACTGCTTGCCAAAGGCATGGGACGGAAGGTTGTATTACTTCCAATCCCTCTTGATTTAACTAGAGGGATTGCTAGACTACTGCGAAAAGAACGGGCACATAACCAACTATTTGGATCTCTAATTATAGACAGCGCGAAGGCAACCAGGCTGTTAGGATGGACCCCAAAATCCGACCCTAAGGAGCTACTCATACTTTCGGGATATAAGTATAACATCGATAATAACTAAGATTCTCGTAAGCGCTCCATGAACCCCAGATCCAAAGCGCTAAGCTGATCCCCGTTGCTGTGCTCCTGATTTCTTTCTGGAGCCTGCCTGCCATGATGCGACCCGGCACCAAAGTCGAAAAGTGTAACTTTACCCCAAGCTTGTTGACTTTCGAAAATCCATCGATAGCCTAGCCGCACTGGCCAAACTAGATATCAAGGCGGAGGTGTTCGACCGGTGCTTTTCGTCTTCCTCAACAAGCCGCGCAACCGCGTGGAGATCTTGTATTGGGGACGCAACGGTTTCGGCCTGTGGCTCAAGCGCTTGGGCTCCAAACGGTTCAAAACCTCCCCCGATCCGATTGACATCGCCGACACCGCAATTACCACTCGTCGACGAAGCGGAAAGCCTGGCCTAATCCTTGGATGAGGCTAGAGACGAAGAAGTGGTTGAGCGGATCAAACGCCGTGGCAAGCTAAAGACGCTGCCGGCTGATTTGCCGCGTATCGAAGTTATCCATGAGCTGACCTGCGCTTGCGGCTGGTGCAAACGTGCCATCGATGAAGAAACCAGCGAACAACTTTAAAGCGTGGTAGCAACGACTAAAGCTAACCATCGAGAACCCTATGCGTGGCTGCGCCACGCACCGGAACGCCTGCCGCGGTCGTCCTCAAGGGAAGAATACGAAGTGCTACTGCCGTGGAATTTTACACCTCAAATACACAGCTAAGTGCGCTGTCCATCGTTCGTCAGGTGGGATTTATGGAGCATTTCCAGAAGCCCTATTAAAAGTCCCAGTTTCTGGCTAGGACTTTCTATTTCAGCGCCTATCCGGATGAGTAAGCCCTAGTTTAGAACGAAGCCATATGCGGATTTTTGCTGCCAAAGCAGGAGTGAGTCCAGACAAAATAACATTTGCGGTAGCTATCCAGTAGCGCGGCATTCCCCAGCACTTAATATATTTAGAAAATAGAACTTTAAGATATCTTCTTCTACTCCCAGGATCGCGCTGCATAACCTGGAACTCATGCGCAGTCAATACGGTCCTAGGCCCTAAGAACGCGGATAAAAAACGAGGCGGATATACAATACCGGCGCTCGAATAATCAAGCAGCTGAAAATTTTCCACCAGTACTTTTTCCCATAATGAAAAAAGCTCATAACTCGTATCGCAAGGATAACTCAGCGAGATATTCATCCCCTCTTTGGCAAGCCAGAGCCTGACTAAGGTTTGCTCTGGCGTTTCACGAAAAGAGGTATTTCCCGAGAAGTTTCCGAAAACTCTAACTCGAGTTGACCTGTTTCCTTGAAGCAGCGAAGCGACATCAGGCAGATCGCCCCCCCAGAAACTAGCCATATCCTCTTTAGTGCCAAACTGAACCAGGTCAGAAATGTGGAACAGGAAGGGAATTTTTAGATGATTCCGAAGAAACAAACTAGTGACTACAATTTTTCGCGACAAAAAAGCAAGGGTCTCGTGTTTCGATGTTAGTTCAGGCCTAATGCAAATATTATCGTTTAATAGTATGTGGTCTGCACGCATTTTCAAAACAAACGGGCGTGTGGATCGCTGAATACCCGTCAATGTAGAAACCATCTGTCTCGCTACATTGTTAACATTACCTAGCGGTTCCACTAGCGGGGCAGGCTGTTTTGTAACTATCAGATGATCTATAGACGAAAGGTCTGAAGTGTCCTCTCCCTCCCAAGTAGATACGATTATTTCTGCATATGGCAAAAATTTCCTAATAGACTTCACTGTAGCATTTGCTCCATCCAAGGCGCTCGAGAGCGGTCCTTGGATGACAACGCTTATATCTTTGGAGGGGACCTTTGCACTCATATTAAAGATCTACTCACCGATGCCCTATTAGCGTCAAGATACCCATGGCCATATGGTAAACAAATCCATGGATGCGACGATATAGATTCAGGGCCCGGCCAAAATTCTTCCTATTCAGATTGGATAGCGCTAAGAGGTAGAGCAGGCGCTTTTTTTCTGCCTTTAAGAGCCAGGTTTTAGGCGCACCCAGCGCACTTCTCGCAGCATCTTTGATTAGCTCATAAGATTCGCTCTGGCTAAAGCGATCGGTTCCCTCCGAGTGCCCTATCTCGGCAACTATTATACCAAAAGCTTTTTGGCGGATAAAATTTTGGGCAGGAGAGTGCGCGGGAGAGTTTTCTATGCAGATTTTAATTGCGTGAGCAAGGTCCTTCAGTTTCTTCTCCCGATCAACATCGCTCCAAGCGGAGGTCAATTGCCCCGACTGACCTACTCGGTATCTATATAAAGGGGCGCAGACAAAAGAAAATATATTGTTATCGCTGTAAAGGGAGGCGATAGCCGGTAGCTCCTCATAGTACTTCAAGTTCAACGAGAGAGTACTGACATCCATTGCACCACGCCTAAAGAAGTGCACCCAGAATGTATGATTAAACCCAGCCGTTATGCTGGTAACATTTTTTGCTTTGTCTGCACGGTACCAGCGAAGCTCTTTATTAATGTGCGGCGTATAAGAACATACAATGTTTTCAGAGAGAGTATCAAAAACCTCGAAGCCGAATACTACAACGTCTGAGTTGTATTTTTCTGCCGATGAAACCAGCATTTGAATAGCGTCATGATCAAGTAAGTCGTCAGAATCCATGACTAATAGGTAATCACCTTCAGCTGAACTGATACCTAATTTACGCGCTTTGTTTGCACCTTTCTCTTTGCTATCTATGACGCGGACCCGGGAGTCAGAAGCCGCGAGTTTTTCGAGATATGCTAGTAGTTCAAATTGTGTGGAGTGGTCGTTAACTAGAACAAGCTCGAAGTTGGTGTAGCTCTGAGAGAGAATCGACTCAACACAATTTTCGAAGTAAGGCCAGGAGTTATGCACGGGCATAACAACTGAGACTTTTGATACTCTTCCCTTTGTAGGGAGAGGGGATATTTTACTCGTCGGCGTAGCATGAGCGTCGGCTCTATTATAACGAATTGATTCAAAACGGCTTTCGTGCTTAGAGTGATATTTTGGAAATGCAATGCTGAACTTTTGATCTTCGAGGAAAATAAAGTTAGATCTCAGCAGCGCTTCACTCTCTTTCTCTTTCTCTGCATCCCAGTCAGCATAGTCAATCAAATCAATGTCGAAAGACTTTTTAAAGCAGTTTACAGCAATGTATTGTTCGGGCGCCAAGCGAGCTTCTTCGTTAAGGCGAAAGCGCTCTGGATGAACGCGCTCAACAAAATACTCAGCCTCACTTTTAGTTTGCAATGGGAGATCCCACAGCAACAGCATGTCTTGTTTCAGCCCGAAATGCACATGATCCGATATATGGAAGAGCAACTTCCAATTGAAAAATGGCGTGGCCTGATAGTAGCGAACTGGGTTGCGCGACGTGAGATTATTAGAAACTATTCTGCGCTCGAACAAACTATAGTTTGTTCGACTGAATGTATCGGAGCTATAGGTTTCTATAAAGTCTATGGATTTTAGAACAATATCCGTGCGCAACTTTAAGCAGTACTTACGAGTAGCCTGCTTTAGCCCTGCGACAGTACTTACAATTTGCCGATTAACATTGTTGGCTAACGACTCTGGGCTCGCCTTCTGTGCACCCGGGTCGGGATTTTCTAAGAATAGATCAATGAGAGGTGACGGCGGCTCCTCCCCTGCCCAAGTCGATACTATAATTTCAGCATCAGGAAGGAGAAGTCGAACGCTATTTACCGCAGCTTGTGTTATTGACTGCCGCCCATAGTTATAGCTTCTATGGACAATAGGCCCCTGAATAATTACAGAGATCTCCGAGGAATCAATCTTCATAAATCAAAGCTCTTCATAGATCATGCCAGATATCACGGAATATATTTATCGTGCAAGGCGCCGGGGGTCTTTACCACAACATTAACAGTATCCGTCAGCGCTCGAAAGTCAGTCATGTCGCCGGGTTCAATGATTATGATGTCCCCTGAGGAGTACTCTATCCCATTCATAAGGACACGCCCTTCAACGATTAGAGTAATCTCGGTTGCAACTTTATGATAATGAGATGCCTCGTAGTCACCAGCAGTGTAACGTTTCAAACCAACTTCACAGGCTTCGGTGGCAAAGCTTGTCGGGTTGAAAGCTCCGACAAACCACCCACGGGTCATATCATCCAGCTTAAAGGTTTTCATGCGCTACCTCTTCCTGCACTTACTTCATACGCCTCCAACTGACGTTCAGTTTTCAATGGTGTGTACTGATCGCTATTGATAGGAAAGACGCCGACCTTAAAGCCCTTTAGAATAATTTCATTAAAAACTGGGCAGATGTAGAACTTACCATTGACGCGGGCATCTTTACGAATCATCGACATTGCGCACTGGACAAATAATGCACCATTGGCGAACCAGTAAATCCCTCCCGTTGCGTTGTTACTGATTGGGTTTTTTTCAGCTGCTTCAGTCACGAGTCCTGCATCACCGAGCCTCACATAGGAGTAGCGCGGATGCACAGAGGGGAATGTGATTGTGCCAGCTGCTAACTTACGATCACGGAATGATTGAACAATTTCTACAAGGTCTGCACGAACCAGTTCGTTAGCGTTCATGATCAGAAGCTCTTGATCATTATCTATATGGTGAACGCCTGAAAGAATAGTGCACGCAGCACCTTGAGTGCGCTCACTCACACCAAACACTTCAGCTCGATCACTCAGGCGCTGCGCAACGTGATCCAAGTGGAACTTATCAATTTGAGCTTGTTGAAAAGCGAAGATAATTTTTTCTGGATTTAGGCCAGCACTCTCCGACACCAAGCGTTGCAATAGAGGAATACCGTTTACCTCGGTAAGGCAGCTTGGATAGTCATCCCCACCGGCACCATGAGATGAGCCTGCTGAAAGAATTAGAATATTCATGCATCGGCCTCGCCAGCATCGATCTTTTTAATCCGAGCCATAATATTTTCCAAATTCACATCAGCCACTTCTCTAACGACTAGGACATGCGCTCCCGCCGCAGTGGCTGCGCGGACGCCATTGTCATTGTCTTCTACAACAAGGCATTCATGCGGCTTCAGCCCCAAGTCTTCAATGGCTTTAGCGTAAATATCAGGAAAAGGTTTTGGCCTTTGAACATCTTCATTGGAAAGCATAAAGTCCAAGTATTGGTCGAGATGAGTGTACATCATCATCATTACAACTGTATTTTTTATTGAATTAGAAGCAACGGCCAGCCGGTATCCTCCCGCTTTAAGTTTTGACAGGGCATACTCATGCACAAACAAAGGTTTGCATTGTGTGTGGACCAGCTCCATCGTATATATTTGCTTCATCTCATTGATAAACTTGTGCAGACCTGCTGGTAGTCCGCGCTGGGATGTTAGCATTTCGAGTTTGGTTGAGGTAGGCAGCCCATCATAGGTTGTGAGATGCTCATCACGACTAATTTCATGACCAAACAGCCTGAGTGCTTGGTTCAGCGCCTCATAGTGCCAGTCTTTTGCCTCAACCAGAACTCCGTCCATGTCAAAAATTACAGCTCTAATCATTTTGCTTCTCCGAAGAAAAACTCAGTTGCTTCCTCTGGAAAATCAGTGCAGAGCATAAAATTCTCAGAGGATATTTGAGATAGCATTTCCCATTGCTTAGAGGGATTCCGCTTATGCAGATCTTCCGAGACGATGCAAACTCTTTTATTCCTATGAAGCATCTCTAATATCAGCGCATTGTCATACCAGACGCTATCGAAACCATCCAGCCAAATACCACGTGCTTGATCCACCCAAGCAGGTATCCTCTCAACCTCGCTCATCCTTATGAAGACTGGATTTCCGGCGTTAAGATGAGCTTTTGTATCTGGTATGGACATGTCAAAAACAAACCAATCCAAATCGGGATACTTACCAAACGCTACCTTAAGCACATTTGCTAAGCCGTCGGCTTTTATATTGACTGCTAGAGGTAAAGCCCGGTTATTTACTATGGACAAGAACTGATCTAGTGTAATTTCGCTACCCGATGGCATGTCATGAGATATCAGCAATAATCCACCGCAGTCTCGAACGTCAGTTTCAGTACCATAGCCAAGCTCAAAGGAACGATTAAAAGCAATTTCTTGGTTTTTTTCTGTTTCTGCTTTCCAGTACCCTCTATGGGACATGATAATCATAACTGGACCTGAGCAGCTTTTACTGAAAGTGGTAGTGCTAAGAAAATATCTAGGTCGGCTGGGATACCCAGACCATACATCCCGTCAGCTTCAGAGCCGATATTGTAAACACCTACTTTCTTGTCGCCACTTATAATTTTGTCATAAGCGGGGGCAACATAAAACTCGCCATTCACCCGCTCATTGTTCAAGATCATTGCCTCAGCAGCCCTGACAAACTCTTCGCCATGTCGGAAATTATAAATTCCAACAGTTGCCTCATCAGAGATAACTTCTTTCTCTACGACGCGACTGACACTTCCATTGGCATTAAACCCCACATAGGACCACTTAGGATCATCAGCACTCATAGTCATGATCAAACCATCCAGCCCCTCACTATCAATCCTGGAAAGATAATCATCAATATCGCAATCAACATACTGATCACTATTTGCAATCATAAGGGGTGACGAGTTACAAATGTATTCTTTTGCAGCAAGCACTGTGCATGCTGCCCCTTCTGTTACGCCATCGATTTCAATTACAATTGACCCAGAAGCCCACCTTTTTAGCTTCTCTTGGAGAGCATACTTACTTGCATGCTCTCGCTGAACGATAAATATGAAACGATGCTCGCATTTTGGACGTAGATTCTCTATAACAACCCGAATCATCGGTACGCCGTGAATTTTGATTAATGGCTTTGGATCAACGTACCCGGCTTTGGAAAATCTGCTCCCAGCACCCGCCATGGGTATGACGATGTTAAGCATAGTTAACTCCTTTTTGATTATCTTCAAACACACCTTCCGCTACCACTCTTCCATGGTCTAAACGCATATAGCGTGCGCAAAATTGCTGTGCTTGATGATCATTGTGGGTTACGAGAATCAGGCTCATCCCGTCTTGTTGCATTGAACGGATTCGCTCAAAGCATTTTTGCTGAAACTCCGAGTCACCCACTGCCAATATTTCATCTGCTAGCAATATTGTTGGCCGGACATGAACCGCAATAGAGAAACCTAGTCTCATGTACATGCCGGAAGAATAGTGCTTTACAGGGGTGTCAATAAACTTACCCAACCCTGAAAATTCTACTACTTCGCTATATATTTCTCGGGTTTCTTTATTTGTTAGTCCGTAAAGAGAGGCATTGAGATAGATGTTTTCCTGCCCAGTCAACTCCGGGTGAAAACCTACGCCAAGTTCGATAAGAGGTGCAATTCGGCCTTTTACTGCAATAGATCCGCTCGTTGGAAGCATGACACCTGCGAGCAACTGCATCAGTGTGCTTTTGCCAGATCCATTATGCCCCAGCAATGCCAAAGACTCGCCCGTCCCTAACTGGAAGGAAATGCTGTCTAGCACCTTAATTTTTTCAGAGGTCAGACGACTTCGCTTATCCCACATGCCTACTACGCGCTGTTTTAGCGTCCTATGCGGTGTGTGGTGGAGTGTAAATATCTTACTGACACCCTGAACATTTATAATTGAAGTAGTCATAATTCTTCTACAATGGTTTTACTTTCTTTACGGAAGATTACAAATCCGAAAACCAACACCGTCAGACCAAGAAGAAGGCACCCGGCTAGAGCCTGAACGCTCGGAGAAATCCCGGCATAGAGGATGCTATTAAAAGCATCAAAAAAAACATTCAAAGGATTAAGTTCAATCCAAGATCTCACCTCGGAAGTCAATGCCTCAGGCTGCCAAACGATAGGGGTTAGCCAGAATAGGATTGGCATCAAAACTTCTACTAGATGTTTTATGTCCCGCAATTTCACATAGAGCACGGAAAAAATTAAGCTGATACCCAGTGCGAAAGATAAAAAACCTATAAATACAATGGGATAATATAGCATTGACCAAGAGAGCGAGCCACCAAGAGGCAAAAATGCCGCCATATAAACCGCGAGAGAGGTCAGCCAGAATATCAGAACTGTTCCTGCACCTGCAACGGGCAAGAGAACACGGTCGAAATTAATTTTCTTTATAAGATTTCCGTTTCCGTACAGCCAATCACAGCTCTGGAGTACTAATTGAGAAAAAAGTGTCCAATGCAGTATCCCTGTGACCAAATGAAGAACATACTTAGGATCGGGATTCGAAAATATGAACTTAAAGACAACTAAAAAGGTCAGGGTTGTCAGCAATGGACTACCTAGGGACCACAAGAACCCTAGTGCGGACCCCATATATCTGACTCTAATATCTTTCTTGACTAAGTTTGCCACTAGATCAAAATTCGCCCTGCTCATTCGCGCCTTCCGCAGCCCATCGGTAATATAGAAATATCGCGAAACTGCCTATCCGCGAGTCCCGTAGGGAAAGTGTGTAGATCTTGAGTGCATTTGGCGTGCTAGGCTTTGTCGAGCCTTCCCGTCTTGCATGCAACTCCACGTCACAGCTCCAGCCTGCTAGAGGCTGGCTATATCCCTTAGCGGAATTATGGCCTTTTTCGGAAAAACTGTCTTCCCTTTTGCTCTACCAGCCAGCAGATTGGCCGGTGGACTCGGGACCTCCCCAGTCAGGGGCCGCCTGTAGTAGTCTACTAACCCCGGACACCCATTTAGGCGAGAATGCTCGCCAAACAGAGGTGTCCGATGACCAAGCAACGCCGTGCCTTTACCCCTGAGTTCAAGCGTGAAGCCGCCTGCCTGGTGCTCGATCAAGGCTACAGCCATGCCGAAGCGGCCCGTTCGCTCGGCTTGGTGGAATCGGCCCTACGCCGATGGGTTAATCAGCTTCAGGAGGAGCGCGGCGGCATCGCGCCGGCCAGCAAAGCGTTGACGCCAGAGCAGTAAAAAATCTAAGAGCTGGAAGCCCGGATCACGCGCCTTGAACGCGAAAAATCGATACAAAAAAGGCTACCGCGCTCTTGATGTCGGAAGATCTCGAGCCTACGCACTGATCCGCCAGCTCAGCGACCATGAGCCCGTTGATTGTTTGTGCGAAGTGTTTGAAGTCACTCGCTCGAGTTACTCTGCACATCGTCATAGAAGGCGAACACCGAACGTTGAGCGACTGAGGTTACGTAGTCGAGTGAATGAGTTATTCACGCGTGGACGAAGTGCGCCCGGCAGCTGCAGTATCAAGATGATGATGCAAGAAGAGGGTGAGAAAATCGGGCGGTTCAAGGTGCGCAGACTGATGCGTGAGCTGCCGTTGGGCAGCAAGCAGCCTGGGTCGCATGCGTACAAAAAGGCCACAGTGGAGCGGCCAGATACTCCGAATATCTTGAACCGAGCGTTTGATGTCGAAGTGCCAAATCAGGTCTGGTGTGGCGACATCACCTATGTCTGGGCATAGGGCAAATGGCACTATCTGGCAGTTGTCCTGGATCTCTATGCACGCAGAGTGGTGGGTTGGGCCTTATCAGAAAAGCCGGATGCAGACCTGATGGTCAAAGCACTGGAGGTGGCTTACGAACACCGCGAAAGCCCCAAGGACTACTTTCCACTCTGACAAGGGCCCGCAATATGGCAACCGTCAGTTCCGCCAGAGACTGTGGCGCTACCGCATGCGCCAGAGCATGAGCCGCCGAGGCAACTGCTGGGATAATGCACCGATGGAGCGAGTATTTCGCAACTTGAAATCAGAGTGGATACCGACCACGGGCTACCTGACCGGGCAGCAAGCTCAACGAGACATTGGCCAGCACCTGACGAGCCACTACAACTGGATCCGGCCTCATCAGTTCAACGATGGACTGGCTCCGGCGAAAGCTGAAGAAAACTCAAAACCGTGTCCGGGATGAGTTGGCCACTACAACCAGCGCCGCCAAGCCATCAATGAATTTTCGGAAGCCAATGGGTTTGGGGTAGAGATAGATTTTTCGACTTTAGGTGTCGAGGTACATCATGGCGTGCGGGTTCCAGAAAAAATCGCGAGCACAGCATCGACGATCAGAATATCGCTCTGAATGTGAGGTTCATGGAGCGCTTACTTTCATACAAAATCCAGATACCATTTACCGGCGATGAGATTGCCCAAGGTGTTTACGCATTGTCGCAGAACCGCGACTAGAACCGGAAGGTTTCAATTCAGCTCATCAGTTGATACCCAACATCCCACTTGAATAAGCATCCCGCAAACGAGGAGCGAAGTGCGTGAGTTGAAGGCGGTGCGCGCTTACAATGACAAGGGCGCCCAAGCGCCCCTTTGCATATCAGGCCTCGTCTCTCAACACGCGCAACAGATACTGACCATAGCCATTCTTGGCCAACGGTGCTGCCAGTCTTGCCAACTGCTCCGAGTCAATCCAGCGCATTCTATAAGCCAACTCTTCAGGACAGGCCACCTTGAGCCCTTGACGATGCTCGAGGGTTGCAATGAACTGACTGGCCTCCAGCAAGGACTCATGGGTACCGGTATCCAACCATGCATACCCTCGCCCCATGATTTCGACCGACAGGGTACCCTGTTCCAGATAGGTGCGATTGACATCGGTAATTTCAAGCTCGCCGCGAGGTGAGGGCTTGATTTGCTTGGCGATATCGACGACCTGGTTATCGTAGAAGTACAGACCGGTCACGGCATACTTGGACTTCGGCTGCTTGGGTTTCTCTTCCAGGCTAACCGCCTTGCCGGCCTTATCGAACTCGACCACACCATAGCGTTCAGGGTCATGAACGTGGTAGGCGAACACGCTGGCCCCCTGTGGTCGCGCCATCGCACTACCCAAAAGCTTTTGGAAGTTATGGCCGTGATAGATATTGTCACCCAGCACCAAGGCAGAAGGATCGCTTCCAATGAACTGCTCGCCAATGAGGAACGCCTGGGCCAGACCATCTGGAGAGGCCTGTACCGCATATTGGATATTCAAGCCCCACTGACTACCGTCACCAAGAAGCTGTTCGAAGCGCGGGGTATCCTGAGGCGTGGAGATGATCAAGATATCGCGAATCCCCGCCAGCATCAGCGTGGTCAAGGGATAGTAGATCATCGGTTTATCGTAGACCGGTAACAACTGCTTGGAAATCGCCAGCGTCGCTGGATGCAGACGGGTACCGGAACCACCAGCCAGGATAATACCTTTACGTTTCATTTAATTACTTTCCTTGAATTTCAACCAGCATCCGGGCGACGCCCTGATGCCAATCTGGCAAGCTCAGCTCAAAGGCCCGCTGTAGTTTCTGGATATCGAGCCGTGAATTGGCCGGGCGCTTTGCTGGCGTAGGGTAGGCATCAGTGGTCAACGCCTTGACCTGTTCGGCGCGGACCTTCAGCTCCACACCAAGCTCCGCCGCTTGCTCAAGGACATAACGCGCATAGCCACACCAGGTAGTCTCCCCTGCTGCCGCCAGATGATATAAACCGCACAGCTCAGGATTGCTGCGCACGGCACGAACTGCATGGGCAGTGACGTCGGCAATCAAATCAGCACCCGTTGGAGCGCCAACCTGATCGTCAATCACCGCGAGGCTGTCGCGCTCGGCAGCCAGACGCAGCATGGTCCGCGCAAAGTTACTGCCGCGAGCGGCATAGACCCAGCTGGTGCGCAAGATCAGATATGCACAGCCGCTGGCCTGGATTGCCTGCTCACCCGCCAGCTTGCTTTGCCCATAGACATTCAATGGCGCAACCGGAAGGTCTTCCCGCCACGCCGTGGCACCGCTGCCAGGAAACACATAGTCGGTGGAATAGTGCACCAAAAGCGCCCCGCAGGCCTTCGCGGCCCTCGCCAGCACTTCCACTGCCTGTGCGTTGATCAAGTGCGCTCGCTCAGGTTCGGACTCAGCTTTATCCACGGCAGTGTAGGCCGCCGCGTTGACAATAACGTCGGGAGCGATGCTCGCAACAGTCTTGGCCAAGCCCTCGAGGTCTGCGAGATCGCCACAAAACGCTTCGCTACGCGCATTGAGTGCCACCACCTGCCCTAGTGGCGCGAGACTGCGTTGCAGCTCCCAGCCCACCTGGCCATCCTTCCCTAAAAGGAGGATTTTCATGCCGTACGATCCGCGTAGTTCTGCTCGACCCAGTCTCGATAAGCACCAGACTGGACGTTTTGCACCCACTCTTGGTTATCCAGATACCACTCGACCGTTTTACGAATACCCGTTTCGAACGTCTCGGCAGGCTTCCATCCCAGCTCGCGCTCGAGCTTGCGGGCATCAATGGCGTAGCGGCGGTCATGACCTGGGCGGTCCGTGACATAAGCCACCTGCTCACTGTAGGACTTGCCATCGACACGCGGGCGCATTTCATCCAGCAACGTGCAGATACGCTGGACGATGTCCAGGTTCGGCTTCTCGTTCCAGCCGCCGACGTTGTACACCTCACCCACCCGCCCAGCCTCGAGCACACGGCGGATGGCACTGCAGTGATCCTTGACGTACAGCCAGTCGCGAATCTGTTGGCCGTCGCCGTAGACAGGCAGGGCTTTCCCCGCCAGGGCATTGACGATCATCAGCGGGATCAGTTTTTCCGGGAAGTGATACGGTCCATAGTTGTTGGAGCAGTTGGTGGTCAACACCGGCAGGCCGTAGGTATGGTGGTACGAGCGCACCAGATGGTCGCTGGCCGCCTTGCTGGCCGAGTATGGGCTGTTTGGCTGGTACTGGTGGGTTTCAGTGAACGCGGGCTCGTCAGCGGCCAGAGAGCCATACACCTCATCGGTGGAAACATGCAGGAAGCGGAAACCCTGGCGCGCCTCTTCACCCAGCGCCCCCCAGTAGGCCCGTACGGCTTCGAGCAGGCGGAAGGTGCCCATGACGTTGGTTTCGACGAAAGCCTCGGGACCGTGAATCGATCGGTCGACATGGGATTCGGCTGCGAAATTGATGACCGCACGAGGCTTGTGCTCTTCCAGCAAGCGCGCCACCAGCTCCGAATCTCCGATATCACCATGTACGAACACATGACGCTTATCGCCTTTCAGGCTGGCCAGCGTTTGCAGGTTTCCCGCGTAGGTGAGCTTGTCGAGATTGATGACTGTCTCGCCTCCAGCGGCAAGCCAATCCAATACGAAGTTCGCACCGATGAAACCAGCGCCACCTGTAACCAATATAGTCATATGTCTGTTTTTCCGATATTTGAACTCGAACCCGACCATGTTCGAGCTTCGTAAACCAGCGTCACTCCCTCAGGAAGGCCGCATCTTCAATCACTCGCTGCCGCCAGACACTACAATTCATGGCGTCGACGCTGATAAAGCCAATCAACGATTTCTTCGCTTGGCGTATAACCGCTGACCGTATCCCTGAGCAACTGCCGCACCATCGGGTATTCATCACGAGCGATAGCGCCCAACAATGCCTCCAGGCGTTGCTTGAGCACCTCCCAGGGCAGGTAATCCTCGTTGGCGCTCATGATCATCGGGTGGCGAGTACCCAGCACATTATCTCCGATCAGCAGCTCTTCATAGAGTTTCTCGCCAGGCCGCAGCCCACTGAACTCAATGGCAATATCACCATGCGGATTGCGCTCGGAGCGCACGCTCAAGCCGGAGAGATGAATCATCTTTTCCGCCAACTCGACGATCTTCACCGGCTCGCCCATGTCCAGCACGAACACGTCGCCGCCCTGCCCCATGGAGCCCGCCTGGATCACCAATTGCGCCGCCTCGGGGATGGTCATGAAGTAACGGGTGATCTTCGGGTGGGTGACGGTCAGGGGCCCACCCGCCTTGATCTGCGCATGGAACAATGGGATCACCGAACCGGAAGAACCCAGCACGTTGCCGAACCGCACCATGGTGAAGCGGGTCTTGTTGACTTGGGCAACATTGCCGACATCGCCCATGAGCGTCGGCGCACGCTCGTTGCTCAAGGCCTGCAGTACCATCTCGGCCAGGCGCTTGGTGCTGCCCATGACGTTGGTCGGACGCACGGCCTTGTCGGTGGAAATCAACACGAAGTTGGCCACCTGGGCCTGCAACGCAGCCTGGGCCGTATAGAGCGTGCCGATGACGTTGTTCTGCACCCCTTCGGCAATGTTGTGCTCGACCATGGGCACATGCTTGTAGGCCGCGGCGTGATAGACGGTATCCACCTTCCAGGCCTGCATGATGTCCAGCAGCTTGCGCTGGTCACGCACCGAACCCAGGATAGGCAGCAACTGCACGCCAAGCTGGTCTTGGGCGATGCGTTCTTCCAGCTCCTTGGCGATGCTGTACAGGTTGAACTCGCTGTGTTCGTACAACAACAACGTGCGTGGCCGCTGACCGACGATCTGCCGGCACAGCTCCGAGCCGATCGAGCCACCGGCGCCGGTCACCATCACCGTGTTCCCGGCAATGCAGCGCGCCAGCAGGTCCTGCTGGGCGGGCACGGCATCGCGCCCTAGCAAATCGGCGATATCCACTTCCTGGATATCATCCACCTTGACTCTGCCGCTCGCGAGGTCCATGAAGCCTGGCACGCTGCGCACATGCAGCGGGTAGCCTTCAAGCAGGTTGAGAATTTCGCGGCGCCGGCTGCGGCTTGCCGAGGGCAGCGCCAGGAGGATTTCCTCGGCCCCGGTGGCGTCGATCATGCGCTGCAGATTCTTGGGGGCATAGACCTGCAACCCCGCGATCATCCGGTTGGTCAGGCTGGCATCGTCATCGATGAACGCTACCGGGCGCATGGCCTTGCCCATGCGCAGGGCGGCCATCAGCTGGTTACCTGCCGCGCCAGCGCCATAGATAGCGACCCGCGTGGACGCCTCGCCCTGATTGAAGCGCCCTCCCTGGGTAGCTGCGCTGTTGAACCAGTCGCCCAGGAAATATTGGCGCATCAGCAAGCGCAACCCGCCGAGCATGATCATGCTCAGCCACCAATAGTTGAAGGTGATCGAGCGGGGCACCACATTGTCTTTGTTGCCCACCCAATAGATGAGTAGCCCCAATACCAGCGCCGACAGCGTGACCGCCTTGATGATGGTGATCAACGCGTCATTACCGAAATAACGCAGTACCGCCCGGTACATGCCTACCCGGATGAACAACGGAATGGCCACCAGCGGCGCGCAGATGAACAGCCATGAGTGATCACGCAGCGGGTCGATCACATCATCGATACCCAGCCGCACCAGGAATGCCAGCCACAGCGCGACCCACACCAGCACCACATCCGCCGCGACCTGCAGCAGACGCTTGTGCCGCCGTGACAATCCCAGCAATCGAGCGCGCAGCTTATCCATAAAACCCCTGCAAGCGTTATCCGACACTAAACCATTCCCTATTCATCTCACTTTGCCGGATGCTCGAGCGCACCGGCGCGCCAACGCGCCGCCAACAACACCAGCGGCAGGTAGGCAATCACCACGCCCAACACACCATCGAGGCCCAGCAGTGCCACGCACAATGCCACTGGCAGCAGCCAAGCCACATTGATCGCCATCACCGCCAGCGTCACGGGCAAGTGCCGCCCATAGTGGCGCGAAGCGAACTGGTAGCCGTGACTACGGTGAGCTTCGTATACCTTGTCGCCGCGCAACAAGCGACGCAACAGGGTGAACGTGGCGTCTACCACGAACACGCCCAGCAAGATCAGCCAGCACCAGAATAGCTGTGGCGAATGCCAGGCCGCCTGCAGCGACAGGCCCGCCAGGACGATACCGAGAAAACCGCTGCCGGCATCGCCCATGAAGATCTTCGCCGGCGGGAAGTTCCAGAACAGGAAACCCGCCGTGGCCGCAGCCAGCAACAGGGGCAAGGTCATCAGCTCGGGCGTGCCGGTCAGCATCGCGATCACGGCCATGCCGACGCCGACGCTGATGGCCTCCAGGCTGGCGATGCCATCGATACCGTCCATGAAATTGTAGAGGTTAAGCATCCACACGCTGTACAACGCTGCCAGGAGGTAACCGAACCACTGCAAGTCCAGGTGCATGCCCGCGAACTCCAGGGGGGCCAGCCCATCGAGCCAGAACAGCATCCAGGCCGCGGCGGCGAAATGGCCAAGCAGGCGCCAACGCGCAGCAATATGGCCATGGTCGTCCATAAAACCTATTACCGCCACCAACGCGCCAGCCCCGCCGATACCCATCAGCACGGCAGGCGGCGCCCAACCGAGCACAGCCAATACCGGCAAGGATGCAAGGAAGGTCACCACGATCGCTACGCCGCCGCCGCGGGGCGTGGGGACGGTATGCGAACTGCGCGCATTGGGTACATCGATGATCTGCCGGCTCAAGGCGTAACGACGCAGAACTGCTGTCAGTAGCAGAGAGGCCCCGAGAGCCAAAGGAAGCAACCACCATCCTGTCATTGTTCACGCTCTTTCAAAAAATGTTCGGCTGTCGCCTTGAATGCCTGTTCGACGCTGACCGGTGGCGTCCAGCCCAACAGCTCGCGGGTCTTGTCGATATCCACCTGCAGCGAGCCGCACAGACGCTGGGCCAGGGCGCCCTTGCCGAGCAAGATGGCAGTGCCACGCAGCCAGGCCGCCGGCACCGGCAGCAACCGCGCGGGCTTGCCCAGTGCCACGCCAAGACCAGCCAGCAACTGGGTCGTGGAGAGGTCTTGCCCGTCGCTGACCAGGAAGGTCTGGTTGGCGGCGGCTGGGTGATCGACACAGGTCACCAACAGGTCGACCAGGTTGTCCAGCGCCACCAGGCTACGCGCATTGTGGATAGCGCCAAAGGGCAGCGGCACACCCTTGCCAAGCCAGCCGAGCATGCTGCGGAAATTGGCTTTGACCCCAGGGCCATACACCAACGGCGGGCGCACGATGACCACTTCCAGCGAGCAGTCGCGGGCCAGTTGGCGCAGCGCCGCTTCAGCCTCGTGCTTGGAGATGCCATAAGGGTCCTGCGCGGCGGGTTGTTCATCGGCGGTGAACGGCCGGCGGCCATCGGTGGTTTCACCATTGACCTTGACGGAACTGACGAAGATAAACCGCTTCACCCCGGCCCGTGCTGCCGCGCGGGCGAGATTGAGAGTGCCCTCGACATTGACTTTGCGAAACTCAGCCAGGGGATCCTGGGCAGTCTCGTTCATCACATGTACCCGCGAGGCGAGATGGATGACGCTATCGATGCCAGCGAACACTGCCGGTTCCGAGGGAATGGCGCACAGGTCATCGATCAGACGGTACTCGATACCCGGATGTTCGCCATCGGGGATGCGCCGTACCAGCGCCCGCAGCGGTGCTTTACCTTCGAGCTGCAGCCGACGCATGAGTGCACTACCAACGAAACCAGTAGCACCAGTGATCAGAAGCCCTGCGCTCATTTGCCCGCCCCAACCATCGCCAGTGCCAGGTAAAACACGGCGAAAGACAGCTGGTCCCTGGGCCGGCGTCGGCACTGCCTGCCCTTGCACGCCAGCCTCAACAGCGCGCCGCGATCCAAGCGCCGCCATTGTTTGACAAAAGGATCGTCAGCCAACCCGACCAGCCGGGCGATCAGACGTGACTGCCCCAACCACCAGCCATTGAGCACCTTGGCCAGGCGTGTCTTGTAAGCACTGATGCCGCTGTTTACACCAACCTGGTTGCTGGCATGTTGTCGGTAGCGCATGAGCGGCTGGTCGTCTATATGCCAGCGAAAGCCATTTGCCCTGGCGAAGGCATAGATGTACCAGTCATGCAGGCTGACCCGATGCAAGTCTTCGCCTTGGCTGCGCAGGTTCGCCTGCAACGCTTTCATCAGGTCGCGATCAAGCAGGTAAGTGCAGCCAGGCCCGGCTGCCTCGAATAAATGGTCGTGGGCGACTTGAGGCTGCGACTTCCTGACAATCCGCTCGCGGCCATCAGGCCAGAATGCCAGAACGTCCGATGAAAAACCGTGAACGGGCTGTTGCTGTAAAACCTCACAGCCGCGCGCCAGCTTGCCATCGAGCCAGATATCATCCTGGTCGGCCAAGGCGAAGAAATCATGATCGTCTGCTGCCGCGGCCTCGATCAACCTGAAGAAATTCGGGGCCGCGCCACCAAAACGCAAGCCGTGAGGCAGCACCTTGACGCGCGGCTCGGTCCGCGCGAGCTCGTCGACCCAGGCTTCGGTGCCATCGCTGGAGCAATCGACACTGACCAGCAAAGTCACTGACACGCCGCGCTGGTCGAGGATGGAGCGCACCTGCTCCTCGATGAATGCGCGGCCATTATAGGCGGCGAGCAGGACTAGACATCTCGGTGTCATTACGGTTCACGGCCCCGTTCAGGAGCCCCTTCTAGCAGTCGGTTCAACATTACCTATCCACAGCACTTGGAAATGACTTATCTGCAAAGCACAGCCGCAGGATCATGACAGCCGCCATTTTCGGCATCACTGGAAACGCCCTTTACCCATGCGCTTTCGCACCCCATCCGCCACCGCGCCGAGCAACAGACGCAGGGCAGAAGCACGTTTGGCTGAATACCACGAATAGCAACATAGGTAATAAGGGACCTTGAATACCAGTTGCAGCCTTGTCGAAACCGAGAGCGAGCTCCATAAAGCCAGGAACACGGCGTTGCGCACGATGAAGTAGTTCCTGAAGTCCGAGTGCAGCAACACGCGCCGCCCCAGCAGGGTGACGAACTCATCGCCGATACTGTGCTTCATCGTCACCGACGGGACAAGGTAACACCCATAGCCTGCCAGCGCGGCCCGTTCGCCCCACTCGATATCGACGAAGTCGATGAACAGGTTGTCCTGCATGCCGCCAATGCGTTCGAGCACCGACAGGCGAATCAGCGAACCCGAGGCGATGATATAGGTGGAACGTACTGGCTCCGTCGCGGCAAGGTCGATTGCTGTCTTGCGCGGGCCAAACAGGCCAGACACGATGGCTGGAGCCGGGTCACCTGTCTTGTCATCGACGAAAACCGGGCCAACGGCAGCAACCGCCATGCCAGCTTCAAGCAGGCGCGCCTCCTGGCGCGCTAGTCGCACCACCGTCTCTGGCGCGAGCGCGCTGTCCTGATCCATCAACAGCACATGACTTAATCCGTCGCGCCTGGCCAGTTCAATGCCACGGTTATGCGCAGTGGCTATACCCAGGTTTTCATGCAATGGGTGATACAGGATCTCAGGCATATCAAGGATTGTTCCATAATCCTCACGCCGCCCACCTGGAGTATTGTCGATGACATATACCGCGCCGACCTGTCCAACGACACTCGCGACGAGTCGCTGCAGCAGTACCTGATCCGGTCGATAAAGCACCACGACCGCCCCTACTCCCGACACGGTAGTCTTTTCGAGAGACTCGCTAAAAAGTTGCGCATTGCTCATGCCAGGCCACCGTCAGCTGAGAGTCCCAATACGGATATCACCACGTTCATAACGTATTCCAATAATCAGGCCTGACCGTCAACTGGCTTATGACGGCGCGATGACTTGAGCAAAATTGCGATGCTCGCCACCATGAAGATCCAGTAGACCAGGTTGTTTACGGCGTAAGCCTTGACCACACCCTGCAAGCCATCACTTCCCGTAAACCAGACGGTCAGCCCATAAAAAAGCGCAGCGAAGATTATTTCGCTGACGATATAAAGCTTGTACATTGCCTTGCCGAGCATAACGGAAGCGACAAGCCAACTGCCCAGCTTCAACGTATCACCCAGTAACTGCCAGGCGAACAACTCACGCATCGGCAAAAAATCCGGCGTGAAGAGTAGATGAATGATGAAATCGCGCAGCAAATAGATTGTCACCGAGCCCACCACCGCTGCCGGCAAAATCAGTTTATAGCCGGAGCAGATCTCACCGAAAATCGCGCGTGCACCCCTCAACTCCGACAACCGAGGCAAATAATAGACACTCAAAGTCATGGTGACGATGATCAGGTACGCGCTGCTCAAGCGCCACATAGCCTCCCAATATCCTGCAGCGTCGGCGCCGAACTGATGGATCAGGTGACTGCGAATCAATACCTGGGCAGCCGGTAGGCATATTGCAGCTGTCACTGCCATCGCAGCGAACTTGAACAGGTCACGCACAATTGCCAGATGCCATTTGCCCCACAGCAAATGCAGCTTGAACCAAGCCGCCCGCCTGCACACGGCAACTGTGGTCACGAAGATTGCACCTTGGCTAATCCCAATGGACAGCAGCGCCCCATACAAGCCATACCAATGAGCCAGCAGGCTGGTCAACGCCAAGGAAACCAGACTGGCGCTGATGCTAGCAATGACATAACGGCCAACTTCCTTGCGGCCATTGAGGATCGCCAGCAAAAGAGCATGGAGGGTGAAAAATGACAGCGACAGCGCCACGGCAATGAATACGCCGTAGAGCCCCTGATCATGCAAAAAATACCCTGCTAATTGACGACTGAACAGGCCAACCAGCGCGGCGATGACTAACGAGTTGACCGCCGCCAACGCCGTGGCCGATTGCCAAACCTTCGCTTGTCGCTGCGGATCATCTGCGTACTCCGCCGTGTACTTGGTGACACCCGTGTTGACCGCGCCGATCGAAAGCGTAGTGATCATCGCCAGCGCATTCTGCAGTTGGCCGATTACCGCATAGCCTGATGGCCCCGCGTAAACGGCCAGCACCTTATTCAACACAAACAGACTGAGCGCCTTTACCAGCACGGCAATCCCGTTCAGAAAACTGGTCTTGACCAAGGACATCAGTCGCTCACCACGGGTTGGTATGCGCTACACAGTTCGGCACAATGCGAAACGGTGAGCACATGGAGGTGGAGAACCTTAATCATCTAAATTCGTCTTCATGGCTAATTCTGCATGACATTCGCCAACACTGCGGTCGATGGCTACCGCGTCGCCCATACAGCTAATAACGCGCACATTCCACGCCCTTTCCTTGACGCTCAGCTTTGGCTGACTCAGCAATCGCCACTCATGAGCTGCGCATAGCCTTGCGCCTCCCGATCCTTCTCACTGACGATCAGCCCACCCTGAAGAGGCCAGGCAATCGCTAGATCCGGATCATCCCAACGGATGCTGCCTTCGCATTCCTTGTGATAGACGTCAGTCGTCTGGTAGAGGAAATGCGTGTTGTCCTCCAAGGCCACGAAACCGTGCGCAAAACCTTCTGGAATCCACAAGATGTAATTGTTTTGCGCATTTAGCTCCACCCCCACCCACTGGCCTTCGGTTGGCGATCCCGGGCGAATGTCGACGGCAACGTCGAACGCCGCACCTTGGGTCACCCTCACCAGCTTGCCCTGGGCATGGGGCCCATGCTGAAAATGCAAGCCTCGAAGGACACCTTTTTTCGAGACAGAATGGTTACCCTGAACAAAGGGCCGCGGAACAGGCAAACCTAACTTGCCAAGCTCCGCATGGAAGCGCGGTTCATTGAAAGACTCCATGAACCACCCCCGATCATCGGCGTACACCACGGGCTCGATCAATACGACATCGGGAATGGACAACTGAGTTAACTTCATGAGCAGCCTATTACTGTGGAGTGGCTACAGCACATTCAATCCAATATTCAGCGCTCATCCGAGCCGCCGATCACCGGGCTTGACCTGTACTGCAGCGATTCAGCCATGCGGAACTGGCCATCCACCACACCTAGCTGGAACATTCAGCCCGGAGCGTGAAATGCGCCATTCGAAAGGGCGCTATTTAAGCACAGTTAGGCCGAACTGTGCTTGCCGACACGCGCGAAACGGCAGCCCCGAATGCTGTGCGCAGCCCCACTAACCAATCGACACCAGCATCCCCGAGCCTTGCGCCCGTCGCTCCAGCACCCCGGCCAAGGCCAGCTTGGCCCCCTGCTCGCCATGCACCAGCACCACCCGCCTCGCCGGCTGCTCGCGACATAGCGCGAACCTGACCAACCCCTCTTGGTCCGCATGCCCCGAATACCCCTCGAGCGTCACCACCTTCGCCCGAATGTCATACATCCGCCCATCCAGGTCGATCCGCACAAACCCTTCAGCCCCTTCACTGGCCTGAATCACCGCACCAGGCGTGCCCTTGGCCTGATAGCCCACGAACAGCACCTCATGTCGAGGATCGCCGAGCATCGCCTTGAGATAATTGACAATTCGCCCACCGGAGCACATGCCATTGCCGGCAATCACGATAGCCGGGCGCCCGGTGCTTTTCAGGTAGTTCACCACCTGCTGGTGGCGAGCATGGCTATCGATGCTGACCAGTTGGCGAAAGCCCAGCGGATCGCGCCCCCGAGCCACTCGATCCCTGGCCTCCTGGCGCCAGTACTGATGTAAATCCCGGTACACGTCGGTGATACGCCTGGCCAATGGCGAATCAAGGATGATCGGCAACTGCGACCAGTCAGGGAAGTCACCTCGCGCCTTGTCGGCCGGCTGGTTCAGCAAGGCTTTGTGATAAAGAATATCTTCGATCTCGCACAACAGCTCCTGGGTACGCCCCAGGCTGAATGCAGGAATCAAAATCGTCCCCTCGTCGGCAAGGGCGCGGTCAATGACCTGCTCGAGCCGCTGACGACGCTGACTGCGATCGGCATGCAGACGATCGCCATAGGTGCTCTCCAGCACCAGCAGGTCGGCGCGCTCCGGCGGCACCACTGGGCGCAACAGGGGATTCTGCGCCGCCCCAAGATCACCGGAGAACACGATGCGCAGAGCACTCTCGGCGCCCTTCACATCACATTCGACATAGGCGGAACCGAGCAGGTGCCCCGCACGCTGCAGCCGTATTGCACAGCGTAGCGAAGGCTCCTCGATCAGCACCTGCCAGTGATCGAATGGCAATGGGACGATACGCTGCCGCACAAATGCCACATAGCGGGCAACCTCGGCAGGCTCGCTACTGATCGCGAGCCGATAGGCATCTTCAAGCACCAGCGGCAACAATTGCGCCGAAGGCTCGCTGCAGTAGATCGGGCCACGAAAGCCCGCCGCGAACAGCGCAGGAATGCGCCCGACATGGTCCAGATGTACATGGGTAACGATGAGCGCTTGAACGCCCGCGACGTCGAAATCAATCGCCGCGGACACCGAGCCGGCCCCGTCAGCCATGCCCTGTTCCAGGCCACAGTCGATCAATAGACTGGTCGCGGGATCAAGATGCAGCTGGTGACACGAGCCGGTGACACCACGGCTGCCGCCATGATGAGAAAGGAAGGGGTAGGTCATTGCGCCAAAGCCTTGAGTCAGGGGAAAGAGCGCCTTATTAAGTCACCCCCTCAACCACCAACACAGCGCGCAAAGGCCACACCTGGAGTGAGAAACGTCCTTAATGTCCGGCCAAGGCATCCTTGCGGGCACTGGCGCGAATCTTGCGCTTGCCGCGCATCAGGCCATACGCCCCCAACAGTGGGCCTACCGCCAAGCCCAGCACCAGCGCCGCGAGCACCAGCACCGCCAGCGGTACCGCCGGGGCCGACCAGCCAAACAACACCAGGGAAACGGCCTGCTGATTTTCCAGGACGAAGAACAGCACTACTGCCGCCAACAGCAGCACGAACAACGCCAGCAAGGCGCGCTTGAGGTTACGCATCGGATCGCTCCTTGAATGACTCAGCCAGGCTCATGCTCTTCTTCTTCATTGACCCGGTCGCGCAATTCCTTGCCGGGCTTGAAGTGAGGGACATACTTGCCTTCGAGGCTGACAGACTGACCCGTCTTAGGGTTGCGCCCTACGCGTGGAGCACGGTAGTGCAGCGAAAAACTGCCAAAGCCGCGGATCTCGATACGATCCCCGGTCGCCAGGCATTGCGACATCTGCTCAAGCATGGTCTTGATGGCCAACTCCACGTCCTTGGACGAGAGCAGCCCCTGATGGGTGACAATACGTTCGATCAGCTCCGACTTCGTCATATTTTTCCCTTCGTTATCAAGCAGCTAGATCATTGCTTAATCAGTTTGTAGCACGCCCCGAGGCGTTTGAACAGGGTGGTTCTTGACTTAATAAAAAAATTCAAGAACGCACCGTGACAGGCGCCCCTAGCATCGAGCCCAAGTCATACCCAGCAATCACCGAGCCCCCACGCCCACACCACAGAACGCCGGACAAAAACGCAGGCCAAAAAAAAGGGCGACCCGAGGGTCGCCCTTTTTACCGATCAAACAGAACTCAGTTCTGCTTGGCCATTGCTTCGCGCAGCAGCGCAGCCATGGTGGTATCGGCAGCCGCTTCCGGAGCGTTTTTCAGGCTCTGGATGGCTTCGCGCTCTTCAGCATCGTCCTTCGACTTGATGGACAGGCTGATGACGCGGGACTTGCGGTCGACGCTGATGATCTTGGCTTCGATCTCTTCGCCTTCCTTCAGCACGTTACGGGCGTCTTCAACGCGGTCACGGCTGATTTCGGAAGCCTTCAGAGTAGCTTCGATGTCGTCGGCCAGGGTCACGATAGCGCCCTTGGCGTCAACTTCCTTGACGATACCTTTGACGATAGCGCCCTTGTCGTTGATCGAAACGAAGTTGGAGAACGGATCGTCTTCGAGCTGCTTGATGCCCAGGGAGATGCGCTCGCGCTCTGGGTCAACCGACAGGATGACGGTTTCCAGCTCGTCGCCCTTCTTGAAGCGACGCACGGCTTCTTCGCCAGCTTCGTTCCAGGAAATGTCGGACAGGTGAACCAGACCGTCGATGCCGCCGTCCAGGCCGATGAAGATACCGAAGTCGGTGATCGACTTGATGGTACCGGTGATCTTGTCACCCTTGTTGAACTGGCCGGAGAAGTCTTCCCATGGGTTGGACTTGCACTGCTTGATGCCCAGGGAGATACGACGACGCTCTTCGTCGATGTCCAGAACCATGACTTCCACTTCGTCGCCAACCTGAACGACTTTCGACGGGTGGATGTTCTTGTTGGTCCAGTCCATTTCGGAGACGTGTACCAGGCCTTCAACGCCTTCTTCCAGCTCAGCGAAGCAGCCATAGTCGGTCAGGTTGGTGACGCGAGCCATGACGCGGGTGCTTTCTGGGTAACGGGCTTTGATGGCAACCCATGGGTCTTCGCCCAGTTGCTTCAGACCCAGCGAAACGCGGTTGCGCTCGCGATCGTACTTCAGGACCTTGACGTCGATCTCGTCGCCAACGTTGACGATTTCGGACGGGTGCTTGATACGCTTCCAGGCCATGTCGGTGATGTGCAGCAGACCATCGACGCCGCCCAGGTCAACGAACGCACCGTAGTCGGTGAGGTTCTTGACGATACCTTTGACCTGCTGGCCTTCCTGCAGCGATTCCAGCAGAGCTTCGCGCTCGGCGCTGTTTTCGGCTTCCAGGACGCTGCGACGGGAAACGACAACGTTGTTGCGCTTCTGGTCCAGCTTGATGACCTTGAATTCCAGCTCTTTGCCTTCGAGGTGGGTGGTGTCGCGCACTGGGCGGACATCAACCAGGGAGCCCGGCAGGAACGCACGGATGCCGTTAACGTCGACAGTGAAGCCGCCTTTAACCTTACCGTTGATAACGCCCTTGACCACTTCTTCAGCAGCGAAAGCAGCTTCCAGAACAATCCAGCACTCGGCGCGCTTGGCTTTTTCACGGGACAGCTTGGTTTCGCCGAAGCCGTCTTCGACCGCGTCCAGCGCAACGTGAACTTCGTCACCGACCTTGATGGTCAGTTCGCCAGTTTCGTTGTAGAACTGCTCGAGCGGGATGACACCCTCGGACTTCAGGCCAGCGTGTACGGTAACCCAGTCGCCGTCGATGTCGACAACGATACCGGTGATGATTGCACCCGGCTGAAGATTGAGGGTTTTCAGGCTTTCTTCAAAGAGTTCTGCAAAGCTTTCGCTCATTTTAATTCCTGTAGATTCGGGCGAAAAAAACGCCCATAGCCACATTCCAGACAATGTGGGTTTCGTTAAGTTAAGAAGCGCTGGCAGGACGTTGACTGGTGCCCCTGCCGACCCTCCTCTCCATCAGACCAAGTCGCGCAGGGCGAGCTCGCTTCTGATGCGTTGCAGCACCTGCTCGATGGACAACTCCGTGGAATCCAGCTGAATTGCATCGGCCGCCGGCTTGAGCGGGGCCACTGCTCGCTGGGTGTCGCGCTCATCACGCGCACGGATCTCATCTAGCAGACTCGACAGACTAACATCTTCGCCCTTGCCCTTCAACTGCAGGTAACGGCGACGAGCACGCTCCTCGGCACTGGCGGTGAGGAACACCTTGAGCGGCGCATCCGGAAACACCACCGTACCCATGTCACGGCCATCGGCGATCAGCCCGGGCGCCTCGCGGAAAGCCCGCTGGCGCTGCAGCAGCGCCTCGCGCACCGTCGGCAGCGAGGCGACCATCGAGGCGCCGGCACCAACGGTCTCGGTGCGGATGACGTTGCTGACATCCTCACCCTCGAGAATGATCTGTTGCAGCTTGCCCGGCTCGGCGGCGATGAACTGCACGTCCAGGTGGGCCGCCAGCGCCTTGAGCAGCTCTTCGTTGGTCAGGTCGACACCGTGGTTGCTGGCATTGAATGCCAGCAGGCGATACAACGCGCCGGAGTCGAGCAGACGCCAGCCCAGCTCCCGGGCCAGCAGCCCTGCGACCGTACCCTTGCCCGAGCCGCTTGGCCCGTCGATGGTGATGACCGGTGCTTGCGAATTCACGACTTACCCTCTTCGGCGACGCGGATGCCGACTTCCTTGCACAGGGCCAGGAAGTTGGGGAAGGAGGTCGCAACGTTGGCGCAGTCATGAATCACGATCGGCGCGCTGGCGCGCAGCGAGGCGATGCTGAAGGCCATGGCGATGCGATGGTCGCCGTGACCGTGCACTTCGCCGCCACCGATCTGGCCGCCGTCGATGATGATGCCGTCCGGGGTCGGCTCGCACTTCACACCCAGGGCAATCAGGCCGTCGGCCATCACCTGGATACGGTCGGACTCCTTGACCCGCAGCTCTTCGGCGCCACGCAGCACGGTGCGGCCTTCGGCGCAGGCCGCGGCGACGAACAGCACCGGGAACTCGTCGATGGCCAGCGGCACCAGGTGCTCGGGGATATCGATACCCTTGAGCTTGGCGCCGCGCACACGCAGGTCGGCCACTGGCTCGCCACCGACTTCACGTTGGTTTTCCAGGGTAATGTCGCCGCCCATCAGGCGCAGGATGTCGATGACCCCGGTGCGGGTCGGGTTGATGCCGACGTGCTCGAGCACCAGTTCGGAACCCTCGGCGATCGAAGCCGCCACCAGGAAGAACGCCGCGGAGGAAATATCCGCCGGCACCTCGATGCGGGTCGCGGTGAGCTTGCCACCCGACTGCAGCGAGGCGACCGGACCATTGGAGGCGACCGAGTAGCCAAAACCACGCAGCATGCGCTCGGTATGATCACGGGTCGGTGCTGGCTCGGTGACGGTGGTGGTGCCTTCGGCATACAGGCCAGCCAGCAGCAGGCAGGATTTGACCTGGGCACTGGCCATCGGCAGCGTGTAGTTCAGCGCCTTGAGCTTGTGGCCGCCACGAATGGTCAGCGGCGGACGACCCTCAGGACCGGTCTCGACCACCGCCCCCATTTCGCGCAGCGGATTGGCAACGCGGTTCATCGGGCGCTTGGACAGCGAGGCATCGCCGGTCATGGTGGTGTCGAACGACTGCGCCGCCAGCAGGCCGGACAGCAGACGCATCGAAGTGCCGGAATTGCCGACGTACAGCGGGCCGGGCGGTGGCTTCAGGCCGTGCAGGCCAACGCCATGGATGGTCACCCGACCATGGTGCGGGCCTTCGATGACCACGCCCATGTCACGGAACGCCTGCAGGGTGGCCAGGGCATCTTCGCCCTCGAGGAAGCCTTCGACCTCGGTGGTACCCTCGGCCAGCGAGCCGAGCATGATCGAGCGGTGGGAAATGGATTTGTCGCCCGGTACGCGGATCCGTCCGGACACGCGGCCACCCGGTTGGGCCAGGAAAATCAGATCGTTGGCGTTCATAGCGTCCACATAGGCCCGGCGGGCCAGGATTTTACTGAAATGCTCGCGGGCAACCCGGGCGCGGGTGAACACGCCCAGCAGTTGGTGCCCGTCCCCAGCATCGACCGCGTCGCGCAAGGCGTCGAGGTCGCTGCGAAATGTATCGAGTGTGCGCAGGACCGCTTCCCGGTTGGCGAGGAAGATGTCGTGCCACATGATCGGGTCGCTGCCGGCGATTCTTGTGAAATCGCGAAAGCCCCCCGCAGCGTACCGGAAGATCTCCAGGTTTTCATTGCGTTTGGCCAGCGAGTCGACCAGGCCAAAGGCCAGCAAGTGCGGCAGGTGGCTGGTGGCGGCCAGGACTTCGTCATGACGCTCCACCGGCATGTGCTCGACATCGGCGCCCAGCGCGCGCCAGAGGCGGTCGACCAGCAGCAGCGCTTGCGAGTCGGTTTCCGGCAGCGGCGTGAGGATCACCTTGTGCCGACGGAACAGCGCGGCGTTGGAAGCCTCCACGCCACTCTGCTCGGAACCGGCGATCGGGTGCCCCGGCACAAAGCGCGGCAGGCGCTCGGCGAACGTTTCGCGCGCCGCGCGCACGACGTTGCCCTTGGCGCTACCCACATCGGTGATCACCGCATCGCCCAGGTCGAGCTGGGCCAGGCGTGCCAGGACTTTCTCCATGGCCAGGATCGGCACCGCCAACTGGATGACATCGGCGCCAACACAGGCGGCGGCCAGGTCGGCCTCGCAGCGATCGACCACGCCCAGCACCACCGCCTGCTTGCGCGACTCGGCATCCAGATCGACCCCCACCACTTCGCGGCACAGGCCGCTTTCACGCAAGCCCTTGGCGAAGGAGCCGCCGATCAGACCGAGGCCGACCACGACCAGGCGACCGACAATCGGTGCGGATTTGTTTGTTACAGCATCAACCACGAGTGCAAACCCTGTTCAGAAATCTAGGCAATCTGCGAGACCCATTGGGGCTGCGTTGCAGCCCCGGCAATCTCAAATCAAAGCACCGCCTTTGGATAGGAACCCAGCACCTTCAGCGCCACGGCCTCCTGGCTGATCCGCTCCAGCACCGCCTTGATCAGCGGGTCGTGGTGGTGGCCGACGAAGTCGATGAAGAACACGTAGGTCCACTTGCCGCTGCGCGACGGACGCGTCTCGATGCGGGTCAGGTCGATACCGTTCTCGTGGAACGGCACCAGCAGTTCATGCAGCGCGCCTGGCTTGTTGCTCATGGAGACGATGATCGAGGTCTTGTCGTCGCCGGTCGGCGGCACTTCCTGGCTGCCAATCATCAAGAAGCGCGTGGAGTTGTCCGGACGGTCCTCGATCTTCTCGGCCAGACGGGTCAGGCCATACAGGTTGGCCGCCATGTCGCCGGCGATCGCCGCCGAGTTCCACTCGCCCTTGACCCGCTTGGCCGCCTCGGCGTTGCTCGACACCGCAACGCGCTCGACATTCGGGTAGTGGGCATCCAGCCACTTGCGGCACTGGGCCAGCGACTGGGCGTGGGAATAGATGCGGGTGATGCTGTCGGTCTTGGTGTTCTCGCCCACCAGCAGGTGATGGTGGATACGCAGCTCGACCTCGCCACAGATCACCATGTCGTGCTCGAGGAAGCTGTCCAGGGTGTGGCTGACCGCGCCCTCGGTGGAGTTTTCCACCGGCACCACGCCGAAGTTCACGGCACCGGCCGCCACTTCGCGGAACACCTCGTCGATGGCCGCCATCGGGCGGCTGACCACGGCATGGCCGAAGTGCTTCATCGCCGCGGCCTGGGTGAAGGTCCCCTCAGGGCCGAGGTAGGCCACTTTCAGGGGCTCCTCGAGGGCCAGGCACGATGACATGATTTCGCGGAACAGCCGCGCCATCTCTTCGTTGTCCAACGGGCCATTGTTGCGCTCCATCACCCGCTTGAGCACCGCAGCTTCGCGCTCAGGCCGGTAGAACACCGGGGCTTCGCCCTCGGCCAGCGATGCCGTCTTGACCTTGGCCACTTCCTGGGCGCAACGGGCGCGCTCGCTGATCAGCTCGAGGATCTTCTCGTCGAGGCTGTCGATACGCACACGCAGTGCCTTGAGTTCCTGATCGGACATCATCCATGCTCCTTTTCGAATACTTCCATGTAGTTAACCAGCGCCTCGACGGCCTCCAGGCCCAAGGCGTTATAAATCGAGGCACGCATGCCGCCAACCGAGCGGTGCCCCTTGAGGTTGAGCAGGCCACGGGCCTCGGCGCCGGCCAGGAAGGCCTTGTCCAGGCGCTCGTCGGCCAGGCGGAACGGCACGTTCATCCACGAACGGGCGTTGTGGCTGATCGGGTTGGTGTAGAACTCGCTGTTGTCGATGAAGCCGTACAGGCGGTCCTTCTTCGCGCGATTGCGCTGCTCCATGGCCTCGACGCCGCCCTGCTCCTTGAGCCACTCGAACACCAGGCCCGAGAGATACCAGGAGTAGGTGGCCGGGGTGTTGTACATCGAACCGTTGTCGGCCGAGATCTTGTAGTCGAGCATGGTCGGGCAGCTGCTGCGGGCACGGCCGAGCAGGTCTTCACGGATAATCACCACCACCAGGCCGCTAGGGCCGATGTTCTTCTGCGCGCCGGCGTAGATCATGCCGAACCGCGAGACATCGATCGGTCGCGAGAGGATGTCCGAAGACATATCGACCACCAGCGGCACGTCACCGGTCTCGGGCACCCAGTCGAACTGCAGGCCGCCGATGGTTTCGTTGGACGCATAGTGCAGGTAGGCGGCATTGCCGCTCAACTGCCATTCGTTCTGGCCCGGAATGGCCAGGTAGTCGTAGGGCTTGGCGCTGGCGGCGACGTTGACGTTGCCGAAGCGGCGCGCCTCTTCGATGGCTTTCTTCGACCAGATGCCGGTCTCGACGTAGTCGGCGGTGCCGTTTTCCGGCAGCAGGTTCAGCGGGATTTCAGCGAACTGCTGGCTGGCACCACCCTGCAGGAACAGCACCTTGTAGTTCGCGGGAACGGACAGCAGGTCGCGCAGGTCCTGCTCGGCCTTCTCGGCGATGGCCACGTAGTCGTCGCTGCGGTGGCTCATCTCCATCACCGACAGCCCCTTGCCACGCCAATCCAGCATTTCGGCCTGGGCACGCTGCAGGACAGCATCGGGAAGCGCGGCAGGGCCTGCGCAGAAGTTAAAGGCTCGTTTGCTCACATCCACTCTCGCTCTGCCAAATTGAACAAATCGTAACTTGCAGGCCCCGCCCGTCCCCTGTAGGAGCGGCCTTGTGTCGCGAAGGGCCGCAGCGCGGCCCCAGGGTTTCAGCGTGAAAGCAGAAATCGCCGGGGCTGCTGTGCAGCCCTTTCGCGACACAAGGCCGCTCCTACATGACGCGGGCGTTGCCTATTCCAATCAGTCAAACGGGGCGACCTTGGTCGCCCCGTTTGGGTTGTTGCTGCGCTTATTCCTGCGGTGCCTCTTCGGCGCCAGCGCTGTCCTCGTCCACCGCATCGAGCGGGGTGCCCTCCTCGTCCGTCTCGAGCAGTTCGTCGAGCTCTTCCTCGGATGGCTCCTGGACACGCTCCAGGCCGACCAGGGTTTCGTCGCTGGCCAGCTTGATCAGGGTCACGCCCTGGGTGTTGCGGCTCAGGCTGGAGACTTCACCGACCCGCGTGCGCACCAGCGTGCCCTGGTCGGAGATCAGCATGATCTCTTCACCTTCCTGCACCTGGATCGCACCGATCAGCAGGCCATTGCGCCCCTTGGTGCCCATGGCGATCACGCCCTGGCCGCCACGGCCGCGACGCGGGAACTTGGACAGCGGGGTGCGCTTGCCGAAGCCACGCTCGGAGGCGGTGAGGATCTGCGCGCCGGATTCCGGGATCAGCATGGAGATGATCTGCTGACCCTTGCCCAGCTTCATGCCACGCACGCCACGGGCGTTACGGCCCATTTCACGCACCACGCTCTCGGCGAAGCGAATCACCTTGCCGGCGTCGGAGAACATCATGACTTCCTTGGCACCATCGGTAATGGCCGCGGCGATCAAGGTGTCACCTTCCTTGAGCTTCAGGGCGATCAGGCCGTTGGAGCGTGGACGGGCGAACTGCACCAGCGGGGTCTTCTTCACGGTACCGGAGGCGGTGGCCATGAAGATGTAGGCGCCGGTCGGCTCGGCCAGCCACTCAGGAGTGTCGCCGTCTTCCTCGTCGATTTCCTCGACCTCGACCACTTCACCTTCGAGCACGGTGTCTTCCGCGTCCTCCAGCTCTTCGTCGGCGCCAGCGCTCTGCTGCAGGGCCTCCAGGTCGATCTGCAGCATGGCGGTGATGCGCTCGCCCTCTTCCAGCGGCAGCAGGTTGACCAGCGGGCGACCACGGGCGGCGCGGGAAGCCTCTGGAATTTCGTAGGTCTTCTTCCAGTACACCTTGCCCTTGCTGGAGAACAGCAACAGGGTGGCGTGGCTGTTGGCGACCAGCAGGTGCTCGATGTAGTCCTCGTCCTTCACGCCGGTAGCCGACTTGCCCTTGCCACCGCGGCGCTGGGCCTGGTAGGCGGACAGCGGCTGGGTTTTCGCGTAGCCGCCGTGGGAAATGGTCACCACGCGCTCTTCTTCCGGGATCATGTCGCCGTAGTTGAGGTCGTGGCTGGCATTGAGGATTTCGGTACGACGGGCATCGCCATATTCGGCGCGGATCGCCTCCAGCTCCTCGCGGATCACTTCCATCAGGCGCTCGGCGCTGCTGAGGATGCGGATCAACTCGCCGATCTGGGCGAGGATTTCCTGGTACTCGGCCAGCAGCTTCTCGTGCTCCAGGCCGGTCAGGCGGTGCAGGCGCAGGTCGAGGATTGCCTGGGCCTGTTCCGGCGACAGGTAATACTTGCCTTCGCGCAGGCCATACTGCTCCGGCAGGTCTTCCGGGCGGCAGGATTCAGCACCGGCACGCTCGACCATCACCTGCACGGCGCTGGATTCCCAGGCAGTGCTGATCAGCGCTTCCTTGGCCTCGGACGGCGTCGGCGAAGCCTTGATCAGGGCGATGACCGGGTCGATGTTGGACAGCGCGACCGCCTGGCCTTCGAGGATATGCCCACGCTCGCGGGCCTTGCGCAGCTCGAACACGGTGCGGCGGGTCACCACTTCGCGGCGGTGACGAACGAACGCCTCGAGCAGGTCCTTGAGGTTCAGCAGGCGCGGACGGCCGTCGATCAGGGCGACGATGTTGATACCGAACACGCTCTGCAGCTGGGTCTGCTGGTAGAGGTTGTTGAGCACCACCTCCGGCACCTCGCCGCGACGCAGCTCGATGACGATGCGCATGCCGTCCTTGTCGGACTCGTCGCGCAGCTCGGTGATGCCTTCGATCTTCTTCTCTTTGACCAGCTCGGCGATCTTCTCGATCAACCGCGCCTTGTTCAGCTGGTACGGCAGTTCGGTGACGACGATCTGCTGGCGACCACCGACCTTGTCGATGTCTTCGATTTCCGAGCGGGCACGCATATAGATGCGGCCACGGCCGGTGCGATAAGCCTCGATGATGCCTTGGCGACCGTTGATCAGGCCGGCGGTCGGGAAGTCCGGCCCCGGGATGAACTGCATCAGTTCATCGACCGTGATGTCGGAATTGTCGATCAGCGCCAGGCAGCCGTCGATCACCTCGCCGAGGTTGTGCGGCGGGATGTTGGTGGCCATGCCCACGGCGATACCGCTGGAGCCGTTAACCAGCAGGTTGGGGATCTTGGTCGGCATGACCGCCGGGATCTGCTCGGTGCCGTCGTAGTTGGGCACCCAGTCGACGGTCTCTTTGTGCAGGTCGGCCAGCAGTTCATGGGCCAGCTTGGCCATGCGCACCTCGGTGTATCGCATGGCCGCGGCGTTGTCGCCGTCCACCGAACCGAAGTTGCCCTGGCCATCGACCAGCAGGTAGCGCAGCGAGAATGGCTGGGCCATGCGCACGATGGTGTCGTACACGGCGGTGTCGCCGTGCGGGTGGTACTTACCGATCACGTCACCGACCACACGGGCGGATTTCTTGTACGGCTTGTTCCAGTCGTTGCCCAGTTCGCTCATCGCATACAGAACGCGACGATGCACGGGCTTCAAGCCATCACGCGCATCGGGCAGCGCTCGCCCGACAATAACGCTCATCGCGTAGTCGAGGTAAGACTGTCTCAGTTCGTCTTCGATATTGACCGGGAGGATTTCTTTGGCCAGTTCGCCCATGAGAAGCCTGATTCCTTTTTCTGGTGAAACTTCGCTTGGTCCCTCGTAGGACGAACGAAGCTCGCCGCCGCAGCGCAATTGGGGTGCGACGACTTACGACAAATCAATGAGTTGTGCCATGGATCTGCGCAATGAAGGCCGCGCTAAAGAGCGGCCTTGGAAACTGCCGGATGGTATCACAAACGCCGCGCGCATGGGAGATATGGCAGGTTGCCGTACCGCACCATCCGCTTGGATGGCAAAACGCCTCAGTGGAGGCGTTTGCGGCACATCAACTGGGCGATTTTTGCTGTGTCCGGGCGCTCGACCACGCCCTTTTCGGTGACGATCACGTCGATCAGGTCGGCTGGCGTGACATCGACCACCGGGTTGTAGGCCTCGACATCAGCAGTCACCTGGATCCCGGACACCTCCAGCAGCTCTTCCTCGCCGCGGGTCTCCAGCGGGATATCCTCGCCGGTGGGCAGATTCAGATCGATACTGCTGCTCGGCGCCACCACCATGAAACGCAGCCCGTGGTGCATGGCCGCCACCGCCACCTGGTAGGTGCCGATCTTCGCCGCCACATCGCCATTGGCGGCAATGCAGTCGGCGCCGACCACCACCCAGGTGATGCCCTTGGTCTTCATCAGGTGCCCGGCCGCCGCGTCGGCGACCACGGTCACCGGCACACCGTCGGCGGCCAGCTCCCAGGCGGTCAGGCGCGAACCCTGCAGCCACGGCCGCGACTCACAGGCATAGACCTGCTCGACCATGCCCTCCAAGGTGGCGGCGCGGATCACCCCCAGGGCGGTACCGAAGCCGCCGGTGGCCAGGGCTCCGGCGTTACCGTGGGTGAGCAGGGCCTGCTCGCTGCCCTGGTGCCTGCGGATCTGTTCGACACCGAACTGGGCCATGGTCAGGTTGGCCTCGCGATCACTTTGGTGAATCGCTACAGCCTCGGCCTCCATCACCTTCAGCACGTCTTCATCCGGGCGCAGGCGCTGCAGGCGCTCACGCATGCGGTTGAGCGCCCAGAACAGGTTGGCCGGGGTGGGTCGAGCCTCGCCAAGCATCATGTAGTCTTCTTCGAGGCTCTCTTCCCAGCCGTCGCCTTCAGCCAGGCGACGGCGCAGCGCCAGCACCAGGCCATAGGCGGCGCAGATGCCGATCGCCGGAGCGCCACGCACGGCCATGTCGCTGATCGCCTCAGCCACCTCGGCCGCCTCGGTGCAGGCCAGCCAGCATTGCTCAAGCGGCAGCAGGCGCTGGTCGAGCAGGTGCAGCACGCCGTCGCGCCACTCGATGCCCGTCACCGTCTCCGCCGCCATCAGTTGCTCGCGCATCGCCTCTCCCCGTCGCCCTGGCATCAAAAGCCGGCGATTATAGCGACCCTCAGCCACGGACGCTCGGGTATACTGCGCCTTTAGCCGAACCGAACCAGGTAGATGCCTCGCATGCCCAGCGCCCCTCCCCTCCTCGACCTGCTGCTCGTACCGGCCTGGCTGGTCCCCGTGGAGCCGGCGGGCGTGGTCTTGCAAGGCCATGCGCTGGGTATCCGCGACGGCCAGATCGCCTGGCTTGGCCCGCGCGAGCGCGCCCCGCAGGCCAAGGCCGTGCGCGAACTGCCGGACTGCCTGCTCACGCCCGGGCTGATCAACGCCCACGGGCACGCGGCCATGGCCCTGTTCCGCGGCCTGGCCGACGATCTGCCACTGATGACCTGGCTCAAGGAGCACATCTGGCCGGCCGAAGGTCGCTGGGTCGACGAGGCCTTCGTGCGCGACGGCACCGACCTGGCCATCGCCGAACAGCTCAAGGGCGGCATCACCTGCTTTGCCGACATGTACTTCTTCCCCCGCGCGGCTTGCGAGCGGATACAACGCAGCGGTATACGCGCCCAGGTCGCCGTGCCGCTGCTGGATTTCCCGATCCCCGGCGCGCGCACTCCGGACGAAGCCCTGCACCAGGCCATCGAGCTGTTCGACGAACTGCGCCACCAGCCGCGCATCAGCGTCGCTCTTGGCCCGCATGCGCCGTACACGGTCAGTGACGCCAACCTGGAAAAGATCCGCATTATCGCCGACCAGCTCGACGCCCCGCTGCACATGCATATCCACGAAACGGCCGGCGAAGTCGAGCAGGCCCTCAAGGACAACGCCGAGCGCCCGCTGGCGCGCCTGGCCCGCCTGGGTTTGCTGGGGCCGAACCTGCAGGCGGTGCACATGACCCAGGTCAGCGACGACGACCTGGCCCTGCTGGTAGAAAGCAACACCAGCGTGATCCACTGCCCCGAATCCAACCTCAAGCTGGCCAGCGGTTTCTGCCCGGTGGAGCGCCTGTGGCAGGCCGGGGTCAACGTTGCCGTCGGCACCGACGGCGCAGCCAGCAACAACGACCTCGACCTGCTCGGCGAAACCCGCACCGCCGCCCTGCTGGCCAAGGCGGTGGCAGGCTCGGCCACCGCCCTGGACGCCCACCGCGCGCTGCGCATGGCCACGTTCAATGGCGCCCGGGCGCTGGGGCTGGAGGCGATCACCGGCTCGCTCGAAGTAGGCAAGGCCGCCGACCTGGCCGCCTTCGACCTGTCGGGGCTGGCGCAGCAACCGGTGCACGACCCGGTCTCGCAACTGATCTACGCCACCGGTCGCGACTGCGTGAAGGATGTCTGGGTCGCCGGGCAGCAACTGGTCGAGGACCGCCGCCTGACACAGATGGACGAAGCCGCGCTGGCCGCCAACGCCCGCGCCTGGGGAGCCCGCATCGGCGGGCGCAACGAATGAACGACCGGCCGCCACGGCTGCCGGCCCGCGACACTATTTATCGAAGATTCAGAGGACTGTTCCCATGAGCAACGTCGACCACGCCGAAATCGCCAAGTTCGAAGCCCTGGCCCACCGCTGGTGGGACCGCGAGAGCGAGTTCAAGCCGCTGCACGACATCAACCCGCTGCGGGTCAACTGGATTGACGAGCGCGTCGGCCTGGCCGGCAAGAAGGTGCTGGACGTCGGCTGCGGCGGCGGCATCCTCAGCGAGGCGATGGCCCAGCGTGGCGCCACCGTCACCGGCATCGACATGGGCGAGGCACCGCTGGCGGTGGCCCAGTTGCACCAGCTGGAGTCCGGCGTTGCGGTGGAATACCGGCAGATCACCGCCGAAGCCCTGGCCGAAGAGATGCCCGGCCAGTTCGACGTGGTCACCTGCCTGGAAATGCTCGAGCACGTACCCGACCCTTCCTCGGTGATTCGCGCCTGCTATCGCATGGTCAAGCCCGGCGGCCAGGTGTTCTTCTCGACCATCAACCGCAACCCCAAGGCCTACCTGCTGGCGATCATCGGCGCCGAATACGTGCTGAAGATGCTGCCGCGCGGCACCCACGACTTCAAGAAGTTCATCCGCCCCTCCGAGCTGGGCGCCTGGAGCCGTGCCGCAGGCCTCGAGGTCAAGGACATCATCGGCCTGACCTACAACCCGCTGACCAAGCACTACAAGCTGTGCAACGACGTCGACGTCAACTACATGATCCAGACCCTGCGCGAGGAATGAGCATGCGCCTGCGAGCAGTACTCTTCGACATGGACGGCACCCTGCTGGACACGGCGCCGGACTTCATCGCCATCTGCCAGGCGATGCTCGCCGATCGCGGCCTGCCAGCCATCGACGACGCGCGCATCCGCGAGGTGATTTCCGGCGGTGCCCGGGCGATGGTCGCCGCGACCTTCGCCATGGACCCCGAGGCCGAAGGTTTCGAGGCCCTGCGCCTGGAATTCCTCGAACGCTACCAGCGCGACTGCGCGGTGCACAGCAAGCTGTTCGACGGCATGCCGGAGCTGCTCGCCGACATCGAGAAAGGCAACCTGCTATGGGGCGTGGTCACCAACAAGCCTGTGCGCTTCGCCGAGCCGATCATGCAACGCCTGGGCCTGGCCGAGCGCTCGGCGCTGCTGATCTGCCCGGACCACGTGAAGAACAGCAAGCCCGACCCCGAGCCGCTGATCCTGGCGTGCAAGACCCTCGACCTGGACCCGGCCAGCGTCTTGTTCGTCGGTGACGACCTGCGCGATATCGAGTCCGGCCGCGATGCCGGCACCCGCACCGCCGCGGTGCGCTATGGCTACATTCATCCCGAGGACAACCCCAACCACTGGGGCGCCGACGTGGTGGTGGACCACCCGCTGGAACTGCGCAAGGTGATCGACAGCGCACTGTGCGGCTGCTGATTTCAAGTCGCAAGCGTCAAGCTGCAAGCCTCAAGAAAGAGCAGCTCCAACACTGATACGCTTTCTCTTGTAGCTTACCGCTTGTAGCTTGCAGCTCATATCCAAGGACAGACCTATGTTCGACTACACCGCCCGCCCCGACCTGCTCAAGGGTCGGGTCATCCTGGTCACCGGCGCCGGCCGCGGCATCGGCGCCGCCGCCGCCAAGGCCTACGCCGCCCTCGGCGCCACCGTGCTGCTGCTGGGCAAGACCGAGGCCAACCTCAATGAGGTCTACGACCAGATCGAGGCCGCCGGCCACCCGCAGCCGGTGGTGATCCCGTTCAACCTGGAAACCGCCCTGCCCCACCAGTACGACGAGCTGGCGGTGATGATCGAGGAGCAGTTCGGACGCCTAGACGGGCTGCTCAACAACGCCTCGATCATTGGCCCGCGCACGCCGCTGGAGCAGCTGTCGGGCGACAACTTCATGCGCGTGATGCACATCAACGTCGATGCCACCTTCATGCTCACCAGCACCTTGCTACCGCTGCTCAAGCTGTCGGAAGACGCCTCGGTGGTGTTCACCTCCAGCAGCGTCGGCCGCAAGGGCCGGGCCTACTGGGGCGCCTATGGCGTGTCGAAGTTCGCCACCGAGGGCCTGATGCAGACTCTCGCCGACGAACTCGAAGGCGTGGCGCCGGTGCGCTCCAACAGCATCAACCCGGGCGCCACGCGCACCGCGATGCGCGCCCAGGCGTACCCGAGCGAGAACCCGCAGAACAACCCGCTGCCCGAAGAGATCATGCCGGTGTACCTGTTCCTGATGGGGCCGGACAGCAAGGGTGTGAACGGGCAGGCGCTGAACGCGCAGTAACGCCCCATTCGCCGGCAATCCGGCTCCTACGCAACCTTGCAGGAGCCGGCTCGCCGGCGAGCCGCCTCAGCCCGCCGCCAGTGCCGGGCGCAGCCGCCCTGGCTGACGCCCTTCAAGCTGCATGCAGCGTTCCAGGAACAGGAACATGCAGTCGTAGCTCTTGCAGATCGCCCGACGCAGCTCGGTCCGCAGCCCCAGCGTGGGGTTCTCGCCCGCCAGGGTACAGATGATCTCCAGCGCCTCCCACGGATGAGCATCGTCGTACTGGGCGTGCATCTTCAGCCACTTCATCGCGCGCTTGCGGGTATCCTCGGGGAAGCCCTGGGCGTAGGTGTCATCGGCGCAGACCACCGCCGACCATTCGCCGGTCGCCCCTTCGATGGCATAGTTGGTGGCCGCCATGGCGATGGCCAGCGACTCGGTGGCGCATACGCGCCAGCACCAGTCGTTAAGGCCGTTGAGCTCCGGCGGCACCTCCTGGGCCTGCAACTCGTGCAGGTGGATGCCATGGGCCTGGCACCAGTGCACCCAATAGTCGGCGTGGTTGAGCTCGACGCGGATGTTGCGCATCAGCCAGCGTCGTGCCATGTCCTCGCCCGGGTGGCGGGCATAGCGGGTCTTGGTGAGGTTATGGGCCATGTACAAGGAGAATTGCTCGACCACCGGCCAGCCCCCGATCAGGTACTGGCGTATGGTCGACTGCTTGAGCTGGCCATCACGCAGACGCTGGTAGAACTCATGCTCCACCACGCGGAGTTTGCTCTGGCGACAATCCTCGATAAGTTGCTGGGCCCAATCTGGATAACTGGCCGGATCCATCAATGGTCCGATCCGTACGAACGCGTCAATCACTGTCAGCTCCTTGATTCCCTGTGATTTCCGGGCGTTGTTCAGCGAAAGGTCCCCGGTGCCCGGTGCAAAAGGGGCCTCGCGGCAATCCGTTGGCGCTGCAGGCTGTCGCAGGTGAAGACCTGCGGGCGTTCGATGAGGTATCCCTGGGCGTAGTCCACGCCGATCTCTTGCAAAGCCTGCTCGATCAACGGCGTTTCGACGAACTCGGCGATGGTCCGCTTACCCATGACGTGGCCGATGTGGTTGATCACTTCGACCATCGCCCGGTTGATCGGGTCGTCGAGCATGTCCTTGACGAAACTTCCGTCGATCTTCAGGAAGTCTACAGGCAAATGCTTCAAATAGGCGAATGACGACATCCCGGCGCAGAAGTCGTCGAGCGAGAACCGACAGCCCAATCCCTTCAATTCATTGATGAAGCGAATCGCACTGCCAAGATTGGCGATGGCGCTGGTTTCGGTAATTTCGAAGCAGATCAACCGCGGCGGGATATCGAACTCGCCAAACAGCCGCTGCAGGTACTCGAGGAACTTGTCGTCGCCGATGCTCGAACCCGACAAATTGATCGCGCACATTGCCAGCGGCCCTGCGCGGCCTTCATCCAGGCACTGACGGATGGTCTGGAACACGTTGCGCACCACCCAGCGGTCGAGGGCAGTCATCAGGCCGTAGCGCTCGGCCGCCGGAATGAAGCTGTCGGGCAGGATGGTGCGCCCGCTTTCGTCGTGCAGGCGCAGCAGGATCTCGATATGGCCGGGCCCTTCGTGCAACTGCAACGGCGCGATCTCCTGGGCGTAGAGGCAGAAACGGTTCTCCTCGAGCGCCACATGCAGGCGCTGGATCCAGGCCATTTCACCGAAGCGCATGGACAGCTCGCTGTCGTCGGCGTGGTAAACCTGCACGCGGTTACGCCCCTTCTCCTTGGCCATGTAGCAGGCCATGTCGGCGGCCCGCAGCGACGCCTCCAGGGTGGTCGGCACCTGGGCGATGTGCACCAGGCCGATACTGACGGTGGTGACGAAAGGCCGCCCCTTCCAGACGAAATGCAGGCTCTGCACCGCCTGACGCAACTGCTCGGCGATGCGCTCGGCTTGCTCCGACGGGCAGTTTTCCAGTAGCACGCCAAACTCGTCGCCGCCCAGCCGGGCCAAGGTGTCGCCTTCGCGCAAGCCCGACTGCAATACCGCGCAGATGTGTCGCAGCAGCTCGTCGCCAGCAGCATGGCCGCTGGTGTCGTTGACCAGCTTGAACTGATCGAGGTCGAGAAACATCAGCGAATGGCGCCCGGCCTGGCGCGCCAGGCCGTTGAGCGCCAGCTCCAGGCGGTATTCGAACTCGCGACGGTTGGCCAGGCCGGTGAGCGCGTCATGGGTGGCCTGCCAGGACAGGTTGGCGATGTACTGGCGCTCCTGGGTCATGTCGTGCAGCACCACGACGATACCACTGAGCTGCCCTTCGGTGAGGATCGGCGAGCCGACCAGGTTCACCGATACCGTGCTGCCGTCCAGGCGCTGGATCAGTCGGGCATGCTCGGCGCCGCCCTTGAGGCTGCCACTGCGCACCTGCTCGACCAGGGTGTGGCCGTCCTTCTCGGCGTTTTCATCGAGCAGGCTGAACAACGCCGCCAACGGCAAGCCCTGGGCCTGAGCCGCCTGCCAGTGGGTCAATTGCTCGGCGGCAGGGTTCATGTAGGCGATACAGCCATCGACATCGGTGGTGATCACCGCATCGCCGATCGATTCGAGGGTCACCTGGGCGCGCTCCTTTTCCGCCTGCAGCGCGCTGGCGAATGCCTGGCGCTGGGCCAGCAGCTTGCTCGAACGCAACCAGGCCATGGCAATGAGGAACAGTGCGGTAGCCAGGTTGGTGATCATCAGCACCTTGAGCAGCATCCGCGAGCCTTCGCCCAGGGCATCGCTGAACGCCTTGGCCGCAGGCGTCACCCCATCGTTGATGACCACGATGCGCGCCCGCCAGTTGGCCACCTGGCGCGCGTCGACCGCGCCGGTGGCGAAGCCTGCGCGCATCTCGTCGGCCAGCCTATCGAGCTGGCGCAGGTAGTCGTCGCCGATATCCCAGTAATGAATGGCGGTTTCCATGTAGCTGATATGGCGGAAGTTGCGATAGAACCAGATGATCCGGGCGACATCGTCGGGATGGTTGCCGCCCTGCAGGATGCCGCGACGGGCGGCCGCCAGGTCCGGCTCGGGGCGGTCCAGGGCCAGGCGCAGGTCGAAATCGCCCTGGGGCACGAGGATGGCGCGGCGGTAGCGGGCGTAGGTTAGCGGGTCGCGGTCATCGGCATAGAGGTTGAGGTAATAGATGGCGTCTTTCTGCGCCTTGGACCACAGGCTTTCACCCGCCACATAGGCGCGCACGGCGGACAACGCGTAGAGACTCAGGCTGCCCAGCAGTACCTGGAACAGCACAACGGCGACGAAGGGCCAGATGATACCCAGCAGCCTTGGCGCTTCGAGAGTCCGATTTCCCTTCATGTAATCCCTGTCACGGCGGCAGATAAGGCACGAATCGACCTAGACAAAGCACAGCGTAGGCCATTTGCCATGAAGGAGCGACAAGCGACAAGCCCCAAGCGGCAAGAAAAGTGCGCTGACTTCAACTTGCCGCTTGCAGCTCGAAGCTTGAGGCAGCTTTTCAGGTTTGCTGCAGGTGACCGTAAAGCTTGGCGTAAAGCCCGCCCTCGGCGATCAGTTGCTGATGGTCGCCGTCCTCGGCCACATGGCCGCCATCGAACACCAGCACGCGGTCTGCCTGCTTCACCGCCGACAGCCGGTGGGCGATGATCAGCGTGGTACGGCCACTGAGGAAGCGCGCCAGGGCCTGGTGCAGGTTGTACTCGGTGGCGGCATCCAGCGCCGAGGTCGCCTCGTCGAGGATCACCACCTTTGGCTCGGCCAGCACCATCCTGGCGATCGCCAGGCGCTGGCGCTGGCCACCTGACAGGCGCACGCCGGAGCGCCCGACCACGCTGTCCAGGCCCTGGGGCAGCGCGGCGATGGTGGCGTCCAGCTGGGCGATGCGCAGCGCCTGCCAGCAGGCGTCGTCGCTGCAGTCACGACCCATGGCCAGGTTGGCGCGCACGCTGTCGTTGAACAGCGACGGCTGCTGCAGCACCACCGCGACATTTTCGCGCAGGGTCTCCAGGCCGATCTCCTGCAGGCTGGCGCCACCGAAGCGGATGGTCCCGGCCTGGGCGCCATACAGACCCAGCAGCAACTGCACCAGGGTGCTCTTGCCACCGCCACTGGCACCGACGATGGCGACCTTCTCGCCCGGCGCGATAGTCAGGTTGAGTTGGTCGAGCACCGGCTCGTCGGCATAGGCGAAACGCAGGTCGCGCACCTCGATACCGACCGTGGCGCGCCCGGCGAACGGGTCGGCGGCCGCCGGATACTGCGGTTCGTCGGCCCGCGCCAGCAGCTCGTTCAAGCGGCTCAGCGCGCCGCCGGCGGCGTAGTAGGCATATTGCAGGTTGAGCAACTGCTCCACCGGGCCGATCATGAACCACAAGTAGCTGAACACCGCGAGCATCTGGCCGATGGACAGGTCGGAGAACAGCACGGTGAGCATGGCCGCGGCGCGGAAGATATCGATACCGAACTGGAACAACAGCCCGCTGGCACGACCACTGGCGTCGCTCTTCCACTGCGAAGCCACCGCGAAATCGCGCACTTCCCGGGCCCGCAGCCCCAGGCGCCCGAGGAAATAACCCTGGCGGTTGCTGGCGCGGATTTCCTGGATTGCATCCAGGGTTTCCGACAATGCCTGGGTGAACCGCGCGGTGCTGTCGTTCTCGAGCTTTTTCAGGTGCTTGACGCGCTTGCCCAACTGCACGGTGAAGTAGATCACCAGCGGGTTGAACAGCAGGATCAGCAGCGCCAGCTGCCAATGCATCCAGATCAGGATCGCAGCGGTGCCGGTAAGGGTGAGCACCGCCACCAGGAAGCGGCTGAGGGTCTCACCGACGAACTTGTCGAGCGTGTCCAGGTCGGTGACCAGGTGAGTGGTCACCGTGCCACTGCCCAGGCTTTCGTATTCCTTGAGGGAAATGCGCTTGAGCCGCTCGATCAGGCGGATGCGCAAGCGGTAGACGATATCCTTGGCCAAACCGGCGAACAGCTTGGCCTGCACCACGTTGAACGCCAGCGCGGCCAGGCGCAGACCCAGGGTGGCGCACAGCATCAGGCCGATATAGCCCGCCGCCACCTGCCAGCCCGCGGGCAGGAAATTGTTCATCCACTGCAGCGCGGTGTCGCCATGGCCGAGCAGTACTTCGTCGACCAGCAGCGGCAGCAGCAACGGGATCGGTACGCTGCACAGGGCGGCGAGCACGGCCACCAGGTTGGCGGTCCACAGGGCTTTTTTGTGGTGCAGGGCCAGGCGGCGGATCTCCACCCAGCTCAGGCGATCGGGCACAGCGGGGGACTTCCCTGGCGCAGGGTCTGGCGACCCGGGCAGATCAAGCACAGGCGGCCTGCTGCAGCCAGCGGCCGAGCAAGGGTTGCAGGCTGTCCAGCGGCTGGTAGCCATTGGTCAGCAGGGCCAGTTGGCCATTGCGCTCGGCCAGCAAGGTGGGGAAGCCGGCGATGCCCAGGTCCTGCACCCAGGCGAAATCGGCACTGGTGGCGACACGGGTGTCAGGGAGCGTGAAGCGCTGGGAGAACTGCTCGCGGTCGAAGCCGGCCTGCTCGGCCAGCTCCACCAGTTGCGGGGCGCGGGTGACATCCACGCCCTGCGCGTAGAACGACGCCTGGATCAGCTTGAGCAAACGCCACATACCCTGCGCGTCCATCTCGCGCGCGGTCACCAGCGCGCGGCAGGCCGGCTCGGTGTCATAGACGAAGCCGGCGGGCATCGCCCCGTCGAAGCGGAACCCCTGCCCGGTGGCGTCATGCACGGCCTGCCAGTGCTCGAGGATGTACTTGCGCGTCGAGGCGTCCAAGGCGCTGCCACCGCTGCGCAGGCCACCCGGCACCAGACGGGTCTCGACCCCGGCCGCACGGGCCTGGGCGATCAGCGCCTCGGCTACCGGGGCGAAACCCCAGCACCAGGAGCACATCGGGTCCATCACATAGAGCAGGCGTGCGGACATGCATCAGGCCTCGGCTTTGTAGTTGTAACCGATCGGGTGTGGCAGGTTGCGCGCCTTGGCCAACTCGATCTGCTTCTGCCGATCCATGGCGCTGCGGCGGGTCTTCTCGCTGAGGCTGTCCCAGCAGTGTGGGCAACTCACGCCTGGCGAATAGTGCTCGGACTCGCGGTCCTTGGCATCGACCGGGTGGCGGCAGGCGTGGCACTGGTCGTACTCGCCCTCGCTGAGGTCGTGACGCACGGTGACCCGATTGTCGAACACGAAGCAGTCGCCGTCCCAGAGGCTTTCTTCCTGGGGGACTTCCTCAAAATATTTCAGCACCCCACCCTTGAGATGATAGACGGCTTCGAAGCCTTCACCGAGCATGTAGCTGGAGGCTTTTTCGCAACGGATGCCGCCGGTGCAGAACATCGCGACCTTCTTGTGCTTGCTCGGGTCGAAGTTGGCCTTGATGTAGTCGGGGAACTCGCGGAAGGTCTCGGTCTTCGGATCGACGGCGCCCTTGAAGGTGCCGATGGCCACTTCGTAGTCGTTGCGGGTGTCGATCAGCAACACTTCCGGGTCGCTGATCAGGGCGTTCCAGTCCTTGGGCTCGACATAGGTGCCGACGGCCTTGTTCGGGTCGACGCCGGGCACGCCCAGGGTGACGATCTCTTTCTTGAGCTTGACCTTGGTGCGGTAGAACGGCTGTTCGTCGCAATACGACTCTTTATGGTCGACGTCCACCAAACGTGGGTCGGTGCGCAGCCAGGCCAACAGCGCGTCGATGCCTTCGCGGGTGGCCGAGACGGTGCCGTTGATACCTTCGTTGGCCAGCAGCAGGGTGCCTTTGACGCCGTTGTCGAGCATGGCCTTGAGCAGCGGCTCGCGTAGTTCGACGTAGTCTTCGAGGGTGACGAACTTGTACAGCGCCGCCACGACGATCGGTTGAGTCATGAAGCTGAATCTCCAGGTGGTTGCCCTCGTAAGGGGCGGACCGGGTTTGACATAAAAAGCATGGGGGCGCGTTGCGCCCCTTTCGCGGCACAAGGCCGCTCCTACAGGGGGAATGCGTATTCCTGCAGGAGCGGCCTTGTGCCGCGAAAGGGCCGCAACGCGGCCCCCGGATTTTGCGCAATTGTACCAGAACGACGGAAAGGATTCAGTGCCCGCCGCCGGCGCACACCGGCGAGGCTGGCGCGGCGCCGACTGCCGCCCACTCTCCGGGCGTGTAGGTGTGAATCGCCAGGGCATGAATCTCGCCCATCAGCTCACCCATGGTGGCGTAGACCTTCTGGTGGCGCTTGACGCTGTTCAGCCCGGCGAACTGCTCGCTGACCAGCACCGCCTTGTAGTGCGTTTCCTGGCCACGGCTGTGCATATGGCTTTCGTTGTGCACTTCAAGGTGCTGGTCGCCCAAGGGCGCCAGCTGCTGTTCGATGCGTTGCTGCATGCTCATCGCGTCAGGCTCACTTCTTCGCCGGGGCGGCGGCCTTGCCGGCGCTCGGGTCGAGTTCCTTGGTCATGTCCTCGAGCAGCTTGTTGACCACCGGCACCGCCGGTTCCAGGCTCTGCTGGGTCAGTTGGGCCGACTGCTGGGTGACCTTGGGCATTTCGCGCAGGACTTTCTTGCCCAGCGGCGACTCGTAGAACTTGACCAGGTCGTTCAGCTCGGCCTCGGTGAAGGTCGCGGTGTACAGGTTGACCATCTGCGGCTTGAGTTTCTTCCAGCCGATGGCGTTGTCCAGGGCTGCGTTAGCCTTGGCCTGGTAGCTGTCGAGCACGGTTTTCTTGGAGGCCGGGGCCTTGGTCTGCTCGAAACGCTGGGCGAACATCTGCTGGACCTGCATGTACACCGGGGTGCCCAGCTTGTCGGCATTGGCCAGGGTCAGGAATTTCTCGGCGGCAGCATTGTGGGCTGGAGTGGCTGCGAGTACCTGGCCGCTGGCGCAAACCAGGGCAACGGCGGCACAGAGGGCACGGAGACGGGTCATTGCATTTCCTTCAAGAGAGGGAGGCGGATACCTCAGGGTAGAGCATTCTGCGCCGTGATGGCGAAGTGCTCAAGTGGCACGACGAGCGATGGAACCGCTGTGTCGAATCAGGGCCTAAACTGCGGTTTCGAACTACCAAAGGAGTGAGCGCAGCATGAGCCGTATCGAGACAGACAGCCTGGGCCCGGTCGAAGTTCCAGAGGACGCCTACTGGGGGGCGCAGACCCAGCGTTCGCTGATCAACTTCGCCATCGGCAAGGAGCGCATGCCGCTGGCGGTGCTGCACGCCCTGGCGCTGGTCAAGAAAGCCGCTGCCCGGGTCAACGACCGCAACGGCGATTTGCCCGCCGATATCGCCCGGCTGATCGAGCAGGCCGCCGACGAAGTGCTCGACGGCGAGCACGACACCCAGTTCCCGCTGGTGGTCTGGCAGACCGGCAGCGGCACCCAGAGCAACATGAACGTCAACGAGGTGATCGCCGGGCGCGCCAACGAGCTGGCTGGCAAGGGCCGTGGCGGCAAGGCGCCGGTGCACCCCAACGATCACGTCAACCGTTCGCAGAGTTCCAACGACTGCTTCCCCACCGCCATGCACATCGCCGCCGCCCAGGCCGTGCACAGCCAGCTGCTGCCGGCGATCGCCGAGCTGTCCGCGGGGCTGGCCGAGCTGTCGGCGCGCCACATGCACCTGGTCAAGACCGGGCGCACGCACATGATGGACGCAACGCCCATCACCTTCGGCCAGGAGGTCTCGGCCTTCGTCGCCCAGCTCGACTACGCCCAGCGCGCCATCCGCGCGACCTTGCCGGCGGTGTGCGAACTGGCCCAGGGTGGCACGGCGGTGGGCACCGGGCTGAACGCCCCACACGGCTTCGCCGAAGCGATTGCCGCGGAACTGGCCGCGCTCTCCGGCCTGCCGTTCGTCACCGCGCCGAACAAGTTCGCCGCCCTCGCCGGCCACGAACCGCTGACCAGCCTGGCCGGGGCGCTGAAGACCCTGGCCGTGGCGCTGATGAAGATCGCCAACGACCTGCGTCTGCTGGGCTCCGGCCCGCGTGCGGGGATTGCCGAGGTCCGCCTGCCAGCCAACGAGCCGGGCAGCTCGATCATGCCCGGCAAGGTCAACCCGACCCAGTGCGAGGCCTTGTCGATGCTGGCCTGCCAGGTGCTGGGCAACGACGCGGCGATCGGCTTCGCCGCCAGCCAGGGGCATCTGCAGTTGAACGTGTTCAAACCGGTGATCATCCACAACCTGCTGCAGTCGATCGAGCTGCTGGCCGATGGCTGTCGCAACTTCCAGCAGCACTGCGTGGCCGGCATCGAGCCGGACGCCGAGCAGATGGCCGCGCACCTGGAGCGGGGGCTGATGCTGGTGACCGCGCTGAACCCGCACATCGGTTATGACAAGGCGGCGGAAATCGCCAAGAAGGCCTACAGCGAGGGCAAGACCCTGCGCGAGGCGGCGTTGCAGTTGAAGTACCTGACCAACGAGCAGTTCGACCAGTGGGTGCGGCCAGATAACATGCTGGCGCCCGGCGGCAAAGGTTGACTCATCACCTGTAGGAGCGGCCTTGTGCCGCGAATGGGC
>NZ_JBMDJI010000025.1:0-67445 GCF_057809115.1 Pseudomonas sp. FG47 | reverse complement strand
CGCCTGGTTCGCCAGCAAGGCTGGCTCCTACGGGGCTGCGCTAGAACGCAAAAGGTGGTCAGCGACGACGCGGCTGGCGCTTGCGCTGTTCTTCGTCGGTCGGGATCGGCACCGGCTGCAACGGTGGCGGGAGCAAGCCCAATGCGACGGCGAGGTCGTGGAGCCAGTTGTACATGCGTTGGTTCATAATGCCCCCTTGACGGGTGGTCAATCAATCCTGCGATGCGTCATACAGATCATAGTCCCATGTCCTGTATCCCGCATGCTTCTGTTCTTACACATATGGGCGATTTTGACCCGGATCAAGCGCGGATGGCAGCTTCCGACGGTCGGTCAATCGTTTCGCTTTGTTGCAAATCAATCCAGGCCTGCAAATTTGCCCCACACATGCCCTGGCGCCACATCAGCCAGGTCTGCGCCTGGTCGAACGGCGCCTGCAACCGATGCACCCGCACCCGTTCATGGCCCGGCAGGCTGTCGAGCATCGACTGCGCCATCAACGCCACCCCCGCCCCGGCGATCACGCAGGCCAGCATGCTCTGGTACGACTCGATCTCCATCACCCGCCCCATGGGCGTGTGGGCATGGGCATACCAGGCTTCCAGGCGCATGCGGTACGAGCAGCCCTGTCGGAAGGTGAACACCGCCTTGCCCGCCACGTCGCGGGCCGTTTGCACCGGAGGGTGTTCCGGGCTGGTGATGAGCACCAGCACCTCATCGCACAAGGGCACGCCATCCAACCCGGCCAGGCTCGGTGGGCCATCCACCAGGGCCGCGTCGAGGGTGTGGCCGAGCAGGCCCTCGAGCAGCTCGCCACTGGGGGCGGCACGCACTTGAAGGTTCACCGCTGGGTAAGCCTGGTGATAGCGCGCCAGCAGCGCGGGCAGGTGAGTGGCCGCGCTGCTGTACATGGTGCCGAGCAGGAAGTCACCCGCCGGCTGGCCACCCTGCACTGCGGCCATGGCCTCGTCGCGCAGGGCCGCCAGGCGGTTGGCGTAGTCCAGCAGCACCTTGCCCGCTGGCGACAGCTGCAGACGCTGGCGCTCGCGCAGGAACAACTCCACCCCCAGTTGTTCCTCGAGCTGACGCAGGCGCGTCGACAGGTTCGATGGCACCCGGTGCAGGCGCTCGGCGGCACGGGTCACCGAGCCTTCCTCAGCCACGGCCTGGAAGATACGCAGTTGGCTGAACTCCATGAGATTCTCCAAAACAGAACAACTTGATCATCATTATTCAATTTTGCTGAAAGTCAATCCACCCTACCCTGCCAGCCATCGCATCCTTCGTGCAGGAGACGCTCCATGTCACCCTTCGTCCAACTGCTGGCCAGCGCCGTGGCGCTGATGATGGCCATGGGCATCGGCCGCTTCGCCCTCACCCCGCAACTGCCCCAACTGATCGCCGAGGGTCAGCTCGACCTGACCGCCGCGGGTCTGATCGCCGCCGCCAACTACCTGGGCTACTTCCTTGGCGCGGTGGACGGCATGTTCGCCCGCCAGCCGGCCCAGGTGCGCCTGCGCCTGCATGGCGGCCTGTGGCTGTGCGTGCTGCTGACCCTCGCCTCCTGGGCCGCCGACGGTTTCTGCAGCCACCTGTTGCTGCGCTTCGGTACTGGCGTGGCCAGCGCCTGGGTGCTGGTGATGATCACCAGCCTCAGTCAGCAGCTGGCCAACGCCCATGGCCAGCAGCGGCTGGGCGCCCTGGTATTCGCCGGCCCCGGCGCCGGCATCGCGCTGACCGGCCTGCTGGCCCTGGCCGCGCACCTGCTGGGGCTGGGCTCGGCAGCACTGTGGCTGATCTACGGGGTGGCAGCCCTGCTGATGCTGCTGGCTGTGCTGCCGTGCTTGCCACGGGCACTGGAACCCGCGCCAGCAGCAGCCCACGACGGCCCGACCCAGGGCACCGGCATCGGCCGTCTGGGCTTGGCCTATGCGCTGTACGGTATCGGCTACATCCTGCCCGCGACTTTCCTCGCGCAGATGGCCAACCAGCAGTTCCATGGCCAATGGCTGGCTGATCTGTTCTGGCCGGCGTTCGGCCTGGCCGCAGCGCTCGGCGTGGTGCTGGCCAGCCTGCGCCGCCCCGGTCACACCAGCGTCTGGTTGACCACCACGTTGTGGCTGCAAGGGCTGGGGGTACTGGCATGCCTGATGGGCGGCGGTATCGGCCTGGGGCTGGGGGTATTGCTGTGCGGCGGGCCGTTCCTGGCCTGCATGCAACTGGTAATGCAACGCTCGCGGGAGTTGGCGCCCCAGGCCACGCAGCGCAACGCCGGGCTGTTGACCGCCTGTTTTGCCCTGGGGCAGTTGAGCGGACCGTTGCTGGCGGCGTTGAGCAGCCATTTCAGCGGAGGCTTGCAACCGGCGCTGGTGCTGGCGGCGCTGGGGCTGGGGCTGGCCGGGATATTGGTGCTGGCCGGTGGTGCGTCGCGCTCGGTGATGAACCCATGTTCGCCAGCCTTGCCAGCGAATCCTAGCCCACGACCCTGCGCAACTGCTGGCGTACCCAACCCTCGGCACTGACCAATATCACCCCCAGCAGCACCATCACCGCGCCGATCACGAAGTTCAGGCTCAGCGGCTCATCCAGCAGCAGCACGCCAAAGGTCACGCCGAACAACGGCGTGATGAACGAGAACACCGCCAGGTTCGATGCCAGGTACCTGCGCAAAAGCCAGAACCAGGTCAGGTAGCTGATGAACGACACCACGATGCCCTGGAACAGCACACTGCCCACCGCCAGGGGCGTCAGGGCGAAGTCGGCGATCTGCCCGCTGAACAAGGCGATCGCCAGCAACCCGACGAAGCCCACCGCCAGTTGGTAGAACAGGGTCAAGGTCACCGGTGCCTCGGACAGCCGCGAGCCACGCACCACCACCGTGGTCGCGCCCCAGGCCAGCCCGGCCAGGATTGCCAGGCCATCGCCCAATAGCATGCGCCCATCGAGCTGCTCGAGCGACACGCCTCCGGCGAAGGCCAGGGCAATGCCACAGAAGGCCAGCAGGATGCCTAGCCACTGCAGCCAGCGCAGCCGCTCGCTGGGCATCATGAAATGCAGCCCCAGGGCGGTGAAGATCGGCGCGGTATAGAGAAACACCGACATGTGCGCCGCCGACGTCAGTTTCAGGCCCTCGGCAATGAACAGGAACTCCAGCCCGAACAATGCGCCGGCCAGCAGCCCAGCGCGCCAGGTGGTGCCCAGCAGCCCCCAGCCTTCACGCATGCACACCAGCAGGCCGACCAGCAGCGCGGCTATGCCATTACGAAATGCCGCCTGCATCACCGGGGCGATGTCCACGGCGGCCGACTTGATCAGCACTTGTTGGCAGCCCCATACCAGGCATAGCCCCAGCATGACCTGAAAAGCGAAGGCGTCGGGGTTCTTGCGGGCCGCGATCATACGCGCCCCCTTGGTTGTTGCAACGTCATGGGCAAGGCTCGGCAGTGGAATGGATCCCGATTATTAGACGTCGAGCCTTGCCGATACCAGCCTAAATTGCGCCTCCGGCGATTCGTGCCTCGGCAGCTAGCCGATCGAAGGTGTTCTCGTCCAGCGCGTCTTCCTGCTCATCCAGCACCTGGCGCGGGTGCTCGAAGCCGGGGATGCTGCTGTCGATCAGGCTGAGCAGGCGCGAGCCACGCTCGGTGAGCACGAAGTTCTCGCCGTTGCCGCCCTCCTCTTCGGGTCGGCTTTCGATGAAACCGCGCTCGAAGAGGATCTTTTCATACTCGCAGGCGCGGGTCTTCAGATGGTCCAGGTCGCCCGGCGCCTGGCCCTTGGCTGCCAGGGCCGCGGCATGTTGCTCGGCGTAGGGGCGTGGGGTGAAGCTGTGACCGGCGCCGTTCTGCACTTCGTGCAGCAAGCGTTCGATCAGGTCCCAGTCGTAGGTGCTCATGGAGGGGGCCTCCTGCTGTGGACGGATGGGGTACACAAGGTGTGACCCAGGAGCCCTTCCAGGTGTTCCACTTTTTACGTGTCTGAACTTTTGCCAGGCCCCGACCATCAACCAGTATCATGCCCTGCAGAGGCCTGGACGATGAAAACCTCAACCTGCATCACCCTGTTCGCCAGCCTGCTGTGCAGCGCCCCCACCTGGGCTTGCACGCCAGAGGAAGCCACCCATAAAAGAGAAGAACTGGCCGGGCTGGTCAGCCAGCTCACCGAGCAGAACCCGCAAAAGGCCAAGGAGATCAATGACGAACTCCAGGGCATGGAGCTCGGTACGGCGAGCAAGGACCTGCCAGACAAATGCCAGTTGATCGACAAACGCATCCAGGAACTGAAAGCCGCGGAAAAGAAGACCTGACTCGCCTGGCGGTCAGCGGCGTTGCTGGGCCTGCATGTACTGGCGCAGCAGCTGGTTGATGCGGGTCTGGTAGCCGGCGCCCTGCTCCTTGAACCAGGCCAGGACGTCGGCGTCGAGGCGGATGGTCACGGTCTGCTTGGCAGGCACCCGCAACTCGGCGCGGCTGAAGAAATCATCGTCGAGCTCGGGAATGTCCGAGGTATCGACGGGTGGCTGTTGCTCAGGGGTTGCGGATGGTTTCGACATAGCGCTGTTCCTCACGTCGAGTTGCTCGTCTGGCGGAAATGACTCGGATCACATCACCCTGCCTTTCGGTGTAGGCCACCACACAGACCCAGGCATTGATCCAGCCCATGCTGATCCAGCGCGGTTCCTCGTACGCGAACCGCTCATCACGCAGCACCAGCATCGGCTGGCGAAACATGAGCGTGACATCGTCGAAGTCGACGCCATGCTTGCGGATGTTGATTAGGTTCTTTTGCTGATTCCACTCAAATCGGATTGAGCCGTCGTATTTACATACGTACATACGCTACACCTCCTTGGCTATAGATGCCATAGGAGTCTGGTGGGCTGGCGACAAAGTGCCGGGGCAAAAGGGTAGTTTGGGAAATGGGCTACAAACGCCTGGGGAAGGCGTGAAGTAACCCGCCACCGTTGCAGTGGCGGGTTCGCTGCAAGGCGGCCTTTACTCAGCGGCAGGCTTGCGCTTTTTCAGCGGTGCCAGGCCATCGGCACTGGCTAACGGAGCCTTGTTCCTGGGCTTGGCGGCCGGCTTTTTCCTGGCGGCGCCCTTCTTGTCGGCGCCAGCTTTCTTCTCGACCTTTTTCTTCTTGCTGCCAGCGGCCTTGCCCGAGGCCTTGACCTTCTTCGGCCCGTTGTAGGTGCCCTTGACCTCCTTGATGACGCGGCGCTCGAACTGCTGCTTGAGGTAGCGCTCGATGCTCGACATCAGGTTCCAGTCGTTGTGGGTGATCAACGAGATCGCCAGGCCTTCGCCACCGGCACGGCCGGTCCGGCCGACACGGTGCACGTACTCGTCGCCGCTGCGCGGCATGTCGAAGTTGATCACCAGGTCCAGGCCGTCGATGTCCAGACCGCGGGCGGCGACATCGGTGGCCACCAGTACCTTGGAGCTACCCTGTTTGAAGCGCTCGATAGCCTGCTTGCGGTCTTTCTGGTCCTTCTCGCCGTGCAGCACGAAGGCCTTCACATCCTTGGCCACCAGATGACCGTAGATGCGGTCGGCCAGGGCGCGGGTGTTGGTGAAGATGATCGCCTTGTCGAAGGTCTCGTTGGCCAGCAGCCACTGCACGATGGCTTCTTTATGCTGGTCGTGGTCGGCAGTGATGACCTGCTGGCGAGTGCCTTCGGCCAGTTGCGAGACGCTGTTGAGCATCAGGTGCTCAGGGTCCTTCAACACCTTGCCGATGATGTCGCGCAAGGCCGCGCCGCCGGTGGTGGCGGAGAACAGCAAGGTCTGCTCGCGCTGCTCGCACTCCTTGCACAGGCGCTCCATGTCTTCGGCGAAGCCCATGTCGAGCATGCGGTCGGCTTCATCGAGGATCAGCACCTGCACGTGGGACAGGTCGAGGTTGCCGGCGTTGAGGTGCTCGAGCAGGCGGCCCGGGGTGCCGATCAGCACGTCAGGGACCTTGCGCAGCATCGCGGCCTGTTCCTTGAAGTCTTCACCGCCGGTGATCAGGCCCGCCTTGATGTAGGTGAACTGCGAGAACAGCTGCACTTGCTTGAGGGTCTGCTGGGCCAGCTCGCGGGTCGGCAGCAGGATCAGCGAGCGAATCTCCACGCGTCCGCCTTTCAGGTCGACCAGACGGTTGAGCAGCGGCAGGACGAAAGCCGCGGTCTTGCCGCTGCCGGTCTGCGCGGTCACCCGCAGGTCACGCCCTTGCAGGGCCAGGGGAATGGCCGCCGCCTGCACCGGGGTCGGCTCGACAAATTTCAGCTCGGCCACGGCTTTGAGCAGGCGTTCGTGCAGGGCGAATTGGGAAAACACGGGGGTAACCTCGGGCAAGTGCGAAAAATTCAAGTTGCATAGGGTAACGTTTTCCGCCGCCAGAACCGAATTTCTTTTGGCAACTTTGCGCCGATCCACGCTCTAATGTCGCCTCGTACCGCAATACAGACCGTTTCCAAGCCCATGGACATCCAACGTTTCTGGCGTGACGCCCTCGACCTGTGGGGCACGCTCGACCAACACCCGATGCTGCACGCCGCCCTCGGCCTTATCGTGCTGCTGCTCGTCTCGCTGCTGATCGGCCGCCTGGCGCGCTTTCTGATCCTGCATTCCACCCGCCTGCTGGCACGGCAACCGGCGCTGCGCTGGCTGGACGACCTGCGCCACAACAAAGTGCTGCACCGCCTGGCCCAGACCACCCCGTCGCTGGTGGTGCAGTTCGGCCTCAAGCTGGTGCCAGAGCTGTCCGCCACCGCCCAGCACTTCCTGGGCAACGTCGCCCTGGCCGTGACCTTGCTGTTCATGACCCGCGCCCTGTCGTGCCTGCTCGATGCCCTGCTGGACATCTACGCGCGCAGCGAACACGCCCGCACCCGCTCGATCAAGGGCTACATGCAGTTGGCCAAGATGATGCTGTGGATCTTCGCCGCCATCGTCATCGTCGCCACCCTGATCGATCGCTCGCCGCTGTTGCTGCTATCGGGCCTGGGCGCCATGTCGGCGGTACTGCTGTTGGTGTACAAGGACACCCTGCTGTCGTTCGTCGCCAGCGTGCAACTGACCAGCAACGACATGCTGCATGTCGGTGACTGGATCGAAATGCCCCAGGCCGGCGCCGATGGCGACGTGGTGGACATCACCCTGCACACGGTGAAGGTGCAGAACTTCGACAAGACCATCGTCTCGATCCCCACCTGGCGCCTGATGAGCGAGTCGTTCCGCAACTACCGCGGCATGCAGCAATCAGGCGGGCGGCGGATCAAGCGCAGCCTGTTCATCGACGCCGCCGGCGTGCGTTTTCTCAACGCCGAAGAACAGCGCCGCCTCGGCCAGGTCAGCCTGCTGGGCGACTACCTGAGCCAGAAGCGCCAGGAACTGCACCAATGGAACGAAGCCCTGGGCCCGGTGGCGGAACTGTCGGCCAACCGCCGCCAGCTGACCAACATCGGCACCTTCCGCGCCTTCGCCCTGGCGTACCTGAAAAGCCACCCCAACGTGCACCCGAACATGACCTGCATGGTCCGTCAGATGCAGACCACCGCCGAAGGCGTGCCGCTGGAAATCTACTGCTTCACCACCACCACGGTGTGGGCCGAGTACGAGCGCATCCAGGGCGATATCTTCGACTACCTGCTGGCGGTGCTGCCGGAGTTCGGGCTAAGTCTGTACCAGCAGCCGAGTGGCAATGACATGCGCGCAGGGCTCGCCGCCCGGCCGCAAGCACAACCGCAACCGCGCGGCCTGGAAACGCTGAGCGACGCATGAGCACTCAAGGCGCCCCATGGGCGCCTTTTGCTTTTTACCCCTCTGCCCCACTACGCTAGGCGCAAAACGTCATCAAGGAAGATCGACGGACCTGCCCTGATGACCGATCAACGCCACTCGCAGCCATCGTGAGCGAACCATGCGTCAGGATCTGTCCCTAACCCCGCCCCACGCCACTGCCGACACCGGCTCAAAGCGCAAGGCCCTGGCCGCCGCCAGTCTCGCCCATGGCGCGCACGACGGCCTCACCGATGTCATCTACGTGCTGCTGCCTATCTGGCAGGCCGCCTTCGGCCTCAGCTACGCCCAGGTCGGGCTGCTACGCGGCGCCTACGCCGGAATGATGGCGGGCTTTCAACTGCTGGCCAGCAAAGGGGCCCGACGCTGGGGGCGCGAAGCGCTGCTGATCCGGGGCACGGCGCTAGCCGGGCTGGCCTACCTGCTGGCCGCCCAGGCCAGCGACCTGAGCCTGTTGCTGATCGCCCTGATGCTCGCCGGCCTCGGCGCCAGCCCCCAGCATCCGCTGGCCAGCGCCCTGGTCGCCGATGCCTACGACGGCAGTGGCAAGGTCAAGCAGGCCCTGGCCCAGTACAACTTCGCCGGCGATGTCGGCAAGGCGGTGATTCCGGGGCTAAGCGGCCTGGCGCTGGTGTATCTGTCCTGGCAGGCCAATGCCACGCTGCTCGGCCTGCTCGGGCTTGGCACGGCGACGCTGCTGTGGGCGCTCTTGCGCCAGCCACCATCACGGATCGAGCCTCCCGCCAAAACCACGTGCCAACACCAGGCTGGCGCGCCCTCCGGCCTGGTGGCGCTGATCGCCACCGGCACCCTCGACAGCGGTGTGCGCATGGGGTTTCTGACCTTCCTGCCGTTCCTGCTGCAGGCCAAGGGCGCGGCCACCGCCCAGATAGGCCTGGCCTTGGCGCTGCTGTTCATCGGCGGGGCATTCGGCAAGCTGTTCTGCGGCTACCTGGGGGCGCGCCTGGGACCGGTGCGCACGATAATCTGCACCGAGTTGCTGACGGCCGTGCTGATCCTGGTGGCACTCATGCTGCCACTGCTGGCGCTAATGCTGGTCATGCCGCTGATCGGCGTGGCGCTCAACGGCACGTCTTCGGTACTGACCGCGCTGGTGCCGGATTTCGCCGGGCGCGCGCACCGCGAACGGGTGTTCGCCTGCTACTACACCGGCACCGTGAGTGGGGGCGCGCTGGCCCCGCTGCTGATCGGCGCGATGTCCGACCATGCTGGGGTGGCCCACGGCCTGATGATGCTGGCTGGCACCTTGTTGCTGACCTTGCCGCTGTGCCTGGTGATACGCCACGGCCTGCGTCAGCCGGCCTGAGCCACACGCGGCTCAGGCTGCGCCCGGCAGTCTCGCGCGCTGGCCACCCAAACGGCTCAACCACACCGAAGCCAGAATGATCCCGCCCCCCATGGCCAACCGCCCCAGCGGTTCGTCATGGTTCCAGATCAGCAGATTGAGCAGCAGGCCCACAGGCACATGCAGGTTGTTCATCACCGCCAGGGTCCCCCCGGAAACCAGGCAGGCGCCCTTGTTCCACCAGTACAGGCCCAAGGCTGTCGGGCACAGGCCGAGGAACAGCAATACCAGCCACTGGGTGTCGGTGCTCGGCAGGTGCTGGGCATTGCCGAACAGCAGGAACGCCGGCAGCACCACCAGCAGCGCGCCCAGGTAGAAGTAGCCGAAACGCCGGTAGTGCGGCAGGTCGCTGGGATTGCGCGCCACCAGGTGGCGGTACAGCACCTGGCCGGCGGCGTAGGTGAAGTTGGCCAGTTGCAGCAGCAGGAAGCCCATGAAGAACTCGCCGGTGACGGTGTCGAAGCGAATCACCGCGGCGCCGGCCACCGCCACCAGCGCGGCCAGCAGCGCCCAGGGATTGAAGCGGCGGTTCAGGGCGTCTTCGATCAGCGTTACATGCAGCGGCGTGAGGATGGTGAACAGCAGCACCTCGGGCACCGTCAGCACGCGGAAACTCAGGTACAGGCAGACATAGGTGATGCCGTACTGCAAGGCGCCGATTAGCAGCATCGAGCGCATGAAGCGTGGTTCGACCAGGCGCCAACGGGTCAGCGGCAGGAACACCAGCCCGGCCAGCAGCACCCGCGCCAGCACCGCGAAGTAGCTGTCGACGTGGCCGGCCAGGTACTCGCCGATCAGGTTGAAGGAATACGCCTGGATCAGCGCGACGATTATCAGGTAGCCCATGGTTGGCCCTCGTGGATCAAGGCGGCGACCTTAGCGGGTTGGGTCTGGCCAGTTCAACCATGAGGATTGTGGGGGTGCTTGGGGGAGCCGCAGAGGGCCTGGGATCTGGTGTCATCGCAGGAATCGCCGGGGCCGCTACGCGGCCCTTTCGCGGCACAAGGCCGCTCCTACAGAGCCCGCGTAAAGCAGATAAAAAAGCCCGGCCATGAACTGGCCGGGCAGGTACACCCAAAGGAGCAACAAGGTGTCAGGGTTGGGAATTCGTCGCGGCTCAGGCCACCGCGGCCAGCTTGGCCTTGGCCTGGTTGAGGCCCTTCTCGTGGAACTCGCCGCTCATGTTCAGGCCTTCGGCGTGAATGAAGTCCACCTCGTGGATGCCGATGAAGGCCATCACCTGGCGCAGATAGGGTTCCTGGTGGTCGCTGCTGGCACCGGCATGGATGCCGCCGCGGGCGGTCAGGACGATGGCGCGCTTGCCAGCCAGCAACCCCTGCGGGCCGGTGGGGGTGTACTTGAAGGTGATGCCGGCGCGCAGCACATGGTCCAGCCAGGCCTTCAGGGTGCTGGGGATGGTGAAGTTGTACATCGGCGCGGCCATCACCAGCACATCGGCGGCCAGCAGTTCATCGGTCAGCGCGTTGGAACGCTTCAGCGCTTCACGCTCGGCGGCGCTGCGCTGCTCCTCGGGCTTCATCCAGCCGCCGAGCAGGCTGGCATCCAGGTGCGGCACCGGGGTCACCGCCAGGTCGCGTACCGTGATCGCGTCGGCCGGGTGCGCCGCCCGCCACTGCTGGATGAAATCCTGGGTCAGTTGGCGGGAAACGGAATCCTGCTGACGGGCGCTGCTTTCGATGATCAGTACGCGGGACATGGGTGCCTCCATCGGCGGTAAAGGGGTGCAATTCGATGGAGGTGAGATTAGAGGTTGACCTATCGATAAAAAAGCGTAAAAAATGGGTTCAATCTATCGATTAATCAGTTTTATTCCGCTTTGCAGTCCAGCGCGATACGCAGCTTGATGATCTGCCGGTTGAACTTGGCCGTCACATCGACGCTTTTGCCCGCCGGCACGTTGACCCGGCGCACCCGTGGCGCCTCGGGCCCATTGCGGAAACTGACCTTGCATGCCGCCGCCACCTGCCCATAGTTGTTCAGGCTGATCGAGCCAATGTCGTAGGCAGTGTCATAGGCGGTGTAGTCGACCTTGACCCCGGTCATCTGCTTTTCCACGTCGATGGGATAAGCCATGGCCCCGAGGGGCAGGCACAGCAGCACGGCCAGACAACTTTTCTTCATAGGGCGCTCTCCTTGAGAAGAGCGCAGCTTAGGACAACAGGAGCCATAGATGAAAGCGCCGCGCGTAACCCTGGATCAGTGGCGGACCTTGCAGGCGGTGGTTGATCACGGCGGGTTCGCCCAGGCCGCCGAGGCCCTGCACCGCTCACAGTCGTCGGTGAGCTACACCGTGGCGCGCATGCAGGAGCAACTGGGCGTGCCGCTGCTGCGCATCGACGGGCGCAAGGCCGTGCTGACCGAGGCCGGCAGCGTGTTGCTACGGCGCTCGCGACAACTGGTCAAGCAGGCCAGCCAGCTCGAGGACCTGGCCCACCACATGGAACAGGGCTGGGAAGCCGAGGTGCGCCTGGTGGTCGACGCCGCCTACCCCAGCGCCCGCCTGGTGCGCGCCCTGAGCGCGTTCATGCCGCAGAGCCGCGGCTGCCGCGTGCGTCTGCGCGAAGAAGTGCTGTCCGGGGTCGAGGAAGTACTGCAAGAGGGCATCGCCGACCTCGCCATCAGCGGCTTCAACATCAGCGGCTACCTGGGCACCGAACTGAGCTCGGTGGAGTTCGTCGCCGTTGCCCACCCCGAACACAGCCTGCATCGCATGGGCCGCGAGATCACCTTCCAGGACCTGGAAAGCCAGTTGCAGGTGGTGATCCGTGACTCCGGCCGCGCCCAGCCGCGCGACGTCGGCTGGCTGGGCGCCGAGCAGCGCTGGACAGTGGGCAGCCTGGGCACCGCCGCGACCTTCGTCAGCAGCGGCCTGGGCTTCGCCTGGCTGCCCCGGCACATGATCGAGCGCGAGCTGCGCGAAGGCGTGCTCAAGCCGCTGCCGCTGGATCAGGGTGGCAGCCGCCACCCACTGTTCTACCTTTACTCGAGCAAGGAAAAGACCCTGGGCCCGGCCACGCAGATCCTCATCGAACTGCTGCGCAATTTCGACACCGCGCCGCTGGACGTGCCCTTCGCCGCTCCCCCGCAAGCCTGAAAGGACCGCGCCCATGGCCTGTTTCGAACACGACGGATGCCTGCTGCATTACGAGGAACACGGCCAGGGCGAACCCCTGGTACTGCTGCACGGGCTGGGCTCGAGCAGCCAGGACTGGGAGTTGCAGGTACCGGAGTTCAGCCGTCACTACCGGGTGATCCTCATGGACATACGCGGCCATGGGCAGTCGTCCAAGCCGCGCCGGGGCTACCAGATCAAGACCTTCAGCGAAGACCTGCTGGCCCTGCTCCAGCATTTGGGCAGTGGGCCGGTGCATTTTGTTGGCCTGTCCATGGGCGGCATGCTCGGCTTTCAATTCGCCGTCGACCATCCCGACTGGCTACGCAGCCTGTGCATCGTCAACAGTGCCCCTGAAGTAAAGCGCCGTACCCCGAGCGACTGGCTGTGGTGGCTCAAGCGCTGGGGCCTGGCACGCCTGCTCAGTGTCGAGACCGTCGGCAAAGGCCTGGCCGCGCGGCTGTTCCCCAAGCCGCAGCAAGCCGAGCTGCGGCGCAAGATGGCCGAGCGCTGGGCACGCAACGACAAACGCGCCTATCTCAAGAGCTTCGACGCCATCGTCGACTGGGGCGTGCAGGAACGCATCGGCCAGATCCACTGTCCCACCCTGGTGATCGCCGCCGACCAGGATTACACACCGATACCACTGAAAGAGCGCTACGTCGCCCTGATGCCCAACGCCAGGCTGGCGGTGATCGCCGATTCACGGCACGCTACCCCCCTGGACCAACCCGAGGTCTTCAACCAGACCCTGCTGCACTTCCTCGCAGCCGCTTCCACCTCTCAAGGATCTTTGAGCCCATGCTGAAAAAACTTCTGCTCACTGCCTGCTCGGTCGCCTTCGCCGCCAGCGCCATGGCCTCCGACAAGACCCCGCACGTCGAACTGGTCACCAGCTTCGGCAAGGTCGAAATCGAGCTGAATGCTGAAAAAGCGCCCATCAGTACGAAAAATTTCCTGACGTATGTCGACAGCGGTTTCTATGACAATACGATCTTCCACCGCGTGATCCCGGGCTTCATGGTCCAGGGCGGCGGCTTCACCGACCAGATGGTGCAAAAGAGCACCAAGGATCCGATCCGCAACGAAGCCAGCAACGGCCTGCAGAACACCCGCGGCACCCTGTCGATGGCGCGCACCTCCGACCCGAACTCGGCCACCAGCCAGTTCTTCATCAACGTCGCCGACAACGATTTCCTCAACCCGGGCCGCGACCGTGGCTACGCGGTGTTCGGCAAGGTCACCAAGGGCATGGAGGTGGTCGACCAGATCGTCAACTCGCCGACCACCGTCAAGAAAGGCATGCGCGATGTCCCGGCCGACCCGGTGTACATCAAGTCGGCCAAACGCATCGACTGACCACGCACCACACAGGGACGTGGGTCGGGTCACACAGGAGTCTTGTCACCCATGCTGTACCGTCGTTTCGAGCAACTGATCGATATCTTCCGCGAGGCGCCCAGCGAGGCGCCTCCCGGTAAAGTCTGGCCCTTCTATCTCTACTACCTGCGTCAGGTCTGGCCGAGCTTCCTCGCCCTGCTGATCGTCGGTCTGGTCGCCTCGCTGATCGAGGTGGCGCTGTTCAGCTACCTGAGCCGCATCATCGACCTGGCCCAGGGTACCCCCAACGCTAACTTCTTCAGCGAGCACAGCGCCGAGCTGACCTGGATGGTGGTGGTGGTGCTGATATTGCGGCCAGTGTTCTTCGGCCTGCACGACCTGCTGGTGCACCAGACCATCAGCCCAGGCATGACCAGCCTGATCCGCTGGCAGAACCACACCTACGTGCTCAAGCAGAGCCTGAACTTCTTCCAGAGCGACTTCGCCGGGCGCATCGCCCAGCGCATCATGCAGACCGGCAACTCGCTGCGCGATTCGGCGGTACAGTCAGTAGATGCCTTGTGGCACGTGCTGATCTACGCCATCAGCGCCCTGGTGCTATTCGCCGAGGCCGACTGGCGGCTGATGGTGCCGTTGCTGGTGTGGATCGCCGGCTACATCGGCGCGCTGTACTACTTCGTGCCGCGGGTGAAGGAACGTTCAGTGATCTCCTCCGACGCCCGCTCCAAGCTGATGGGGCGTATCGTCGACGGCTACACCAACATCGCCACCCTCAAGCTGTTCGCCCACACCGACTACGAGCAGCAATACGCCCGCGAAGCGATCAGCGAACAAACCGAGAAAACCCAGCTGGCCGCGCGGGTGATCACCAGCATGGATGTGGTCGTCACCTCGCTCAACGGCTTGCTGGTGGTGTGCACCACCGGCCTGGCCCTGTGGTTGTGGAGCCAGTCATCCATCACCGTCGGTGCCATCGCCCTGGCCACCGGCCTGGTGATACGCATCGTCAACATGTCGGGCTGGATCATGTGGGTGGTCAACGGCATCTTCGAGAACATCGGCATGGTCCAGGACGGCCTGCAGACGATTGCCCAGCCGGTCAGCGTCAGCGACAAACCCCAGGCGCCGGAGCTCAAGGTCAGGCACGGCGGTGTGCGCTTCGAGCATGTGGGCTTTCACTACGGCAAGGGCAACCAGGTGATCGACGCGCTTAACCTGGACATCCGTCCGGGCGAGAAGATCGGCCTGATCGGCCCCTCCGGCGCCGGCAAGTCGACCCTGGTCAACCTGCTGCTGCGCCTGTACGACGTGCAGGCCGGACGCATCCTCATCGATGGCCAGGATATCGCCGAGGTCAACCAGGCCAGCCTGCGCGCGCAGATCGGAATGATCACCCAGGACACCTCGCTGCTGCACCGCTCGATCCGCGACAACCTGCTATACGGTCGCCCCGACGCCACTGACGAAGAAGTCTGGGAAGCGGTGCGCCGGGCCCGGGCCGACGAGTTCATCCCGCAGTTGTCCGATGCCCAGGGCCGCAGCGGTTTCGACGCCCATGTCGGCGAGCGTGGGGTGAAGCTGTCCGGCGGCCAGCGCCAGCGCATCGCCATTGCCCGGGTGCTGCTGAAAAATGCACCGATCCTGATCATGGATGAAGCCACTTCGGCACTGGACTCGGAGGTGGAAGCGGCGATCCAGGAGAGCCTGGAAACCTTGATGCAGGGCAAGACGGTGATCGCCATCGCCCACCGCCTGTCGACCATCGCCCGGATGGACCGGCTGATCGTGCTAGACAAGGGCCATATCGTCGAGAGCGGCAGCCACAGTGAGTTGCTGGCCCAGCGCGGGTTGTACGCGCGGTTGTGGCATCACCAGACCGGAGGGTTCGTCGGCGTCGATTGACGCCGGGTTAATGGGCGGGTGTTCGTGGGAGCGGGCTTGCGCAAAGGCAGTCAAACCTGGCGATAAGGCAACATCCCCCGCGCCTCTTCGGCATACGCCCGGACCCCCACCCGCTCCTGCGCCAGAAACTCTTCCACCGCCCGGCGCAACCCTGGGTGCAGCAGGTAATGCCACGAGTGCGTGATCACCGGCTCGAACCCACGAATCAGCTTGTGCTCGCCCTGGGCCCCGGCATCGAAACGTCGCAGGCCTTCAGCAATGGCAAAGTCCATGCCCTGGTAGAAACAGGTCTCGAAATGCAGCCGGTCGAATTCGTCCAGGCAACCCCAGTAGCGACCATATAAGCGGTCGCCCCCCACCAGGCTGAACGCCATCGCCACCTCCCGCCCCCGCTGCCGGGCGATCACCACGCGGATGGCCTCTGGCATGCGCTCGGCGACCAGGCTGAAGAATGCCCGGGTCAGGTACGGCGCACGGCGCCGCACCGCATAGGTGTTGGCGTAGCAGCGGTAGACGAAATCCCACTGCGCCTCGCTCAACTGTTCGCCACGGTACCAGGCGAAGTCGATGCCCTGCCCCGCCACCTGCTCGCGCTCCTTGCGCATCTGCTTGCGCTTACGCGAGCTGAGGCTGTCGAGAAAATCCTGGAAATCCCGGTAGCCGGGGTTGCGCCAGTGGAACTGGCAGCCCAGGCGTTCCATCCAGCCTGGCAAAGCGCCAATGGCCTCATCCAGCGCGGAGTCGGTGAAGTTGATGTGTGCCCCGGACAGCCCTCCCTTGCCCAGATACTCCGGGATCGCCTGCAACAGCAGCAGGCCATCGGCCGGGTCGGCGGTGAGCAGCCGCGGCCCGCTCACCGGGCTGAACGGCACGGCGCCGAGCAACTTGGGGTAGTAGGCGATGCCGGCCCGCTCGCAGGCATCGGCCCAGCCATGATCGAACACGTACTCACCGAACGAATGCCACTTGCGGTACGCCGGCAGCAACGCGCGCACTTCACCGTCGCGCTCCAGCACTAGATGCTCGGCGGCCCACCCTGTGTCGGGGGTTACGCTGGCGCTGTCTTCCATGGCCGTGAGAAAGGCATGGCGCAGGAACGGCTGGGCAACGGGCACCAGGGCATCCCAGGTGGTCGCCGGCAGGTCGCGCAGATGGGCAAGGCTGTGGAGGCTGATCACGTTTGCAACTCGCTGAAGAGAGAGTGCCAGTATTGCCAAGTCGCCGGCGACACTCAAATGACAGGCCGCTTACTTAACAACAGTGCCACTGTTTAGACATTATTCTGTCATCCACCCCCGCAATACTTGCGCCTGTTTTCCGGAACCCCAGAACCTGTCTAGTCAGGCCCTTTCCGAAGACATGCCAACTTGGGGGCGGGCGCTTGAGCCTCCCCACTTTTTCCAACAGGGAGAACCTTATGCGTCTTGTTTCTACACTTACTGGAGTGAGCCTCACCGGCATGATGCTGGCTCTGAGTACTCCGGCCAGTGCTGCTGTCGACGCCAAGCTGCTCGAAATGCTCCGCGCCAATGGCTCGATCAACCAGGCGCAGTACAACGAACTGCAGGGCGACCTGGCAAAGGAAACCAAGGAAAAGGCCGACCAGAAAGCCCAGTCCGAGCGTCTGAGCTCGTTCGAACAAAAAGTGGCATGGGCCGCCAAGACCCAGATCAAGGGTGATGTGCGCCTGCGTTACGAAGACGTCAACGTCGACAACCCCAATAGCCGCAGCGGCAACCAGGACCGCGAGCGCGTGCGCGCCCGGGTCGGTTTCTACAGCGAGATCAACCCGCAGGTCGACGCCGGTATCCGCGTGGCCACCGGCAGCAGCTCGGACGCCCGCTCGACCAACCAGAGCCTGGACAACTACTTCGACAAGAAATCGCTGTGGGTCGACCTCGCCTACCTCGACTGGCACCCGACCGCCGTGCCTAACCTGCACCTGATCGGCGGCAAGATGATGCAGCCATGGGTGAGCATGGGCGACGTCATCTGGGACAGCGACATCAACCCTGAAGGCGTGGCGGTCACCTACAAGACCAACCTGGGTGCCGCCGAGCTGTTCGGCAGCGCCGGCCACTACACTCTCAAGGACAACGTCGACGGCGACGGCGTGCAGTTCAAGCATGACGCACAGCTGTACCACGGCCAATTGGGCACCAAGTTCAATGCCGCCGATACCGTCAAGGTCACCGTGGGCGGCAGCATCTACGGCTTCGACAACGACAAGAAGTCGGCCGTGCTGCGCAGCTTCGGCAACACCACCGACGAGTTCAACCTGGTGGAAGGCTTTGGCCAGGTGGACTTCACCGGCTTCGCCATCCCGCTCTCGGCCTATGGCCAGTTCGTCAAGAACACCGAAAGCACCGACGGCGAAGACAAGGCCTGGCTGGCCGGCGTGAAAACCAAGCTCGGCGCCTGGAGCCTGGACTACAACTATCGCGATGTGCAGCGCAACGCCGTGGTCAGCCTGTTCACCGACTCCGACTTCGGCGCAGGTTTCACCGGCTCACGCGGCCACAAGTTCAAGGTGGGTTACGAAATCGACAAGAACTTCTCGTTGGGCGCGGCCTACCTGATGGCCAAGACCGACCTGTCGCAGTTGCCGAACAGCAATGCCGATGTAGACACGCTGCAAGTGGACCTGGAAGCCAAGTTCTAAGCAGTCGCTCCCCTGCGTTGCTCAGGCGGGAAATGCCGACCCCATCCGGCATTTCCCGCCTTTTTTTGCCTTTTTGAAATGCGTCGGCCCCTTCGCCAGCAAGGCTGGCTCCTGCAAGGATCGCGTCCACCTGTAGGAGCCAGCCTTGCTGGCGAAGAGGCCGGTACAGGCGCTACAAGCCTCAGCGCTTGCGCAGCACCACGCTACCGATCGAATACCCCGCGCCAAACGAGCTCAGCACACCCAGCGCCCCCTGGCCCAGGTCATCCTGGTACAGGTGGAAGGCAATCACCGAACCGGCCGAACTGGTGTTGGCATAGCGATCGAGGATCACCGGCGCATCTTCCTCGGCCACTTCACGGCCCAGCAGCTTCTTGACGATCAGGTGGTTCATGCTCAGGTTGGCCTGGTGCAGCCAGAAGCGCTTGACGTCCGACGGTTGCAGGTCGTTCTCGGCCAGGTGCTGGCCAATCAGCTCGGCGACCATCGGGCAGACTTCCTTGAACACCTTGCGACCTTCCTGCACGAACAGCTTGTCGCGGGCACCGATGCCCTCTTCGGCGGCGCGGTTGAGGAAGCCGAAGTTGTTGCGGATATTGTTGGAGAACGCGGTCAGCAGCTTGGTGCTGACGATATCGAACTGGTGCTTGGAAGTCGCAAGGTCGGCCCGTTCGATCAGCACGGCGGTGGCGGCATCACCAAAGATGAAGTGGCTGTCACGGTCGCGGAAGTTCAGGTGGCCGGTGCAGATCTCCGGGTTGACCACCAGCACCGAGCGCGACTGGCCCAACTGCACGCTGTTGGCGGCGGTCTGGATACCGAAGGTGGCCGACGAGCAGGCCACGTTCATGTCGAAGGCGAAGCCCTGGATGCCCAGCGCCTGCTGTACTTCGATGGCGATGGCCGGGTACGGACGCTGCAGGTTGGAACAGGCGACGATCACGCCGTCGACATCGGCGGCGGTGCGACCGGCACGCTCGAGGGCCTGGCGGGCAGCAGCCACGCCCATCTCGCAGAGGATCGATTGCTCGTCGTTGCTGCGCTCGGGCAGGCGCGGTTTCATGCGCTGCGGATCGAGGATGCCGGCCTTGTCCATGACGAAGCGGCTCTTGATGCCCGAGGCCTTTTCGATGAAGGCGGCATCGGACAGCGGCGCCGCCTCGACCTCGCCGCGCTCGATGGCGGCGGCGTTATCACGGTTGAAACGCTGTGCCCAGGCGTTGAAGGACTCCACCAGTTCTTCGTTGGAAATGCTCTGGGCCGGGGTGTACAGGCCGGTGCCGCTGATGACGACGTTGTGCACGGTCGTTCCTCTGGTCTGGGGCCATCGCCACAAGGCGCTGGCCGGAATAAGGGCAACTTAATGGCACCTTGGTACCAATTTTGAGGCGAGGGCTGCGCCCTCGTTCGCGGCACAAGGCCGCTCCTACAGCATCGGCGTTCGCCTGTAGGAGCGGCCTTGTGCCGCGATCGGCCGCACAGCGGCCGCAAATTCCTGCAAGTTTGCCACAACTTGGGGAGGTTAGGCTTCCACCTGACTCCACTGTTTGCTCAGTCGTTTATCGGAAACCGCCACCTTGGTCCCCAACTGCTGGGCGAACAACGAAACCCGGTACTCCTCCAGCAGCCAGCGGTACAAGGTCAGTTGCTCATCGCGCTTGCCTTCCTGGGCGTGCTTGTCGGCGCGGGCCTGGTAGTGGGCCCAGCAATTGGCCAGCTCGCCACTCCACACCCGGTCTTTCTGCACCTGCGCCCCCAGCTTCTCCAGGCGCAGTTCCACCGCCTTGAGATAACGCGGCAACTCCTTGAACCAAGTACTTGGTGTCTCGCGCACGAAGCCGGGATACACCAGGTTGGCCAACTGTTGCTTGATGTCGTTGAGCGCCACCGCCTGGGCCAGGTCGATCTTGCCCTTGAAGCGCTTTTGCAGGCCATGCCACAGCTTCAACACCTCGAGCGTCTGGCGTGCCAGACGCTCGGCATGCTCGGCCCAACTGCCACGCTTGCGCTCGGCCAGCGACGCCAGGCCGGCGCCATCGCGGGGTAGCACCGCCTCGCCCTCCAGCACGCAACTGTCGAGGCTGGCCAGCAGGATATCTTCCACCAGTGCCTCGACCCGGCCCAGCTCGCGATACAACAGGCCCAGCTCGGTCAGCCCCGGCAGCTTGCCGCGCAGGAACTTGGCCGGCTCCGCCAACTGTTGCAGCAACAGGCGCTGCAAGGCGCGACGGTGCTGGAATTCGGCCTCGGCCTGGGTCGAGAAGCGCCCCTCACGCACAGTGCCGTTGTCTTCGACCAGCGCCGGATAGACCGTCATCGACAACCCGGCGATCTTCTGCTGGGCAGTCTGCGCCACTTCGGCGAAGACCTTGGCCTGCACCGGCTGCTCGGCCTTGTCGGTGCGCGGCAGGGCCAGCGCGGCCTGGCTGGCGGCGGCAAAGCGCGCGGTCAGCTCGGCCAGGTCGCGGCCCTCGCCGAGGAACTTGCCCTGAGCGTCGACCACCTCGATGTTCATGCGCAGGTGGCCTTCCACTAGACTGGCGGCCTCGGCCCAGGCCTCATCGGACACCCGCGCGCCGGTCATGCGCAGCAACTCCTGGCCCAATGCTTGCGGCAACCCGCCCTGGCCGAAGCTCATGCGCGCCAGCGCCGCCTTGACGAAGTCCGGCACCGGCACGAAGTTCTTGCGCAGGGCCTTGGGCAAGTTGCGCACCAGGGCGATGCACTTGGCCTCGAGCAAGCCCGGCACCAGCCACTCCAGGCGCTCGCCCGGCAGGTTCGGCAGCAGCGGCGCCGGCACCCGCACGGTCACCCCGTCACGCGGGTGGTTGGGCTCGAAGTGGTAGCTCAGCGACAGACGCAGCTCGCCCACTTGCAGATGGTCTGGGTACTGCGCGGCGGTGACCTCGCTGGCTTCGCGGGCGAGCACGTCCTCTTCGCGCATGATCAGCAGGTTGGCGTCCTTCTGGCTGTTCGTGCGGTACCAGCTGTCGAAGGTCGCGGTCTGGTGGATTTCCTCCGGCAGGCGCGCTTCATAGAAGGCGTACAGCGTTTCTTCATCGGCGAGAATGTCGCGCCGGCGGGCCTTGGCCTCCAGCTCGTCGAGCTGTTCGAGCAGGCGTTTGTTGGCCGCCAGGCACTTGGCCCGCGACTGGATTTCGCCACCAACCAGGCCCTCGCGGATGAACAGCTCACGCGAGGTGGCCGGGTCGATCGGGCCGAAATGCACCGGGCGCCGGCCGACCAGGATCAGCCCGTACAGGGTGATCTGCTCGTAGGCCACCACCTGGCCGCGCTTTTTCTCCCAGTGCGGCTCGAAGTGGTTCTTCTTGATCAGGTGGCTGGCCAGCGGCTCGATCCAGTCCGGCTCGATCTTGGCCACCACGCGCGCGTACAGCTTGGTGGTTTCCACCAGCTCAGCGGCCATCACCCACTGCGGGCGCTTGCGGCCAATACCCGAGGATGGGTGAATCCAGAAACGACGCTGGCGTGCGCCCTGGTAGTCGCCTTCCTCGGTCTTCTGGCCGATCTGGCTGAGCAGGCCGCTGAGAATGGCCTTGTGCAGCGGCTGGTAGTTGCACGGCTCCTTGTTCACCGCCAATTGCAGTTCACGGCAGATCAGTGACAACTGGCGATGGGCGTCGCGCCACTCGCGCAGGCGCAGGTAGTTGAGGAAGTTCTTGCGGCACCAGTTGCGCAGCGGGTTGGCGGTCAGTGCCTGGCGCTGCTCTTCGAATCCGCGCCACAGGTTGACCAGCGCGGCGAAGTCGGAATCGACGTCCTTCCACTGCGCATGGGCCTGGTCGGCGGCCTGCTGGCGCTCCGGCGGACGCTCGCGCGGGTCCTGCACCGACAGCGCCGAGGCGACGATCAACACCTCCTGCAAGCTGCCCTGGCGCGCGCCCTCAAGCAGCATGCGGCCCAGCCGCGGGTCGATCGGCAAGCGCGCCAACTGACGGCCCAGCGGGGTCAGCTGGTTCTCGCGGTTGACCGCCGAGAGCTCCTGCAACAGGTTGAAACCGTCGCTGATGGCCTTGCCATCCGGCGGCTCGATGAACGGGAAGGCGTCGATAGCGCCCAGGCGCAGGTGCAGCATCTGCAGGATCACCGCGGCCAGGTTGGTGCGCAGGATCTCCGGGTCGGTGAACGCCGGCCGGCCGTTGAAGTCCTCCTCGCTGTACAGGCGAATGCAGATGCCCGGCTCGACCCGGCCGCAGCGACCCTTGCGCTGGTTGGCGCTGGCCTGGGACACCGCCTCGATGGGCAGGCGCTGGACCTTGGCGCGGTAGCTATAACGGCTAATGCGCGCAGTGCCGCTGTCGATCACATAGCGAATGCCCGGCACGGTCAGCGAGGTTTCCGCGACGTTGGTCGCCAGTACCACGCGTCGCCCGCTGTGGGACTGGAAGATCTTCTGCTGTTCGGCCGGCGACAACCGCGCATACAACGGCAGGATCTCGGTATGGCGCAGTTGAGCCTTGCGCAGGATCTCGGCGGCATCGCGGATCTCGCGCTCGCCCGGCAGGAACACCAGCACATCGCCCGGGCCCTTGCCCTGGCTGCGTTCGTGCTGGGCGATTTCATCGAGGCTGGCGAGGATCGCCTGGTCGACCGAAAGGTCCTCCTCGACCTGGTTGCCCTCCTCGTCCTGTTCACTGGTCAGCGGCCGGTACCAGGTGTCCACCGGGTAGGTGCGGCCGGAGACCTCGATGATCGGCGCGCCGTCGAAGTGCTTGGAGAAACGCTCCAGGTCGATGGTCGCCGAGGTGATGATCAGCTTGAGGTCCGGGCGACGGTGCAACAGGGTCTTCAGGTAACCGAGCAGGAAGTCGATGTTCAGGCTGCGCTCGTGGGCTTCGTCGACGATGATCGTGTCGTAGCGCTCTAGGAAGCGATCGTGCTGGGTTTCGGCCAGCAGGATGCCGTCGGTCATCAGCTTGACCAGGGTGTTCGAATCGCTCTGGTCCTCGAAGCGCACCTGGTAGCCGACCAGCGCCCCCAACGGCGTGCCCAGCTCCTCGGCGACCCGCGCCGCCACGCTGCGCGCGGCGATCCGCCGGGGCTGGGTATGGGCGATCAGGCCATGGCTGCCGCGGCCCAGCTCCAGGCAGATCTTCGGCAACTGGGTGGTCTTGCCCGAGCCGGTTTCGCCAGCGATCACCAACACCTGGTGTTCGGCCAGGGCCTTCTTGATCTCGTCGCGCTTGGCGGCAATGGGCAGGTTGTCGTCGTAGCGAATGCTCGGCACGCTCCGCTGGCGCGCGGTGACCTGGGCGCAGGACGCCTGGACCTTTTCCACCCACTGCGCGAGCTTGCCCTCGTCGGGGCGCTTGCGCAATTCGTGCAATTGCCGACGCAACCGATGGCGGTCAGCGATCATGGCGTGGTCGAGGTTGTTCAGCAGTTGGTCGATGGCGTGGTCTGTCATGGGGCTTTTTAATGATGCAGGCGAATGCTGCTTTTTCATGATCGGCAGGCGTAAGAGGCGCGATTGTCGCAGATTTGCGAAATCGATGCTGCCTGTGCCCGCCGTTCAGTCGCGGTCACGCTCGAAATAGCGGGAGCGCTTGAACAACAACGGGGTAGCAATTGCCACGAAAAAAGCTGACCAGCCAATACCATCAAGTTGCAGGAACTGTTCTTCACCCAGTTGATTACAGGCGGTAATCCCCGTGACGTTGAAGACGATATAAAGAAGAAACCTGATGCACCTTGACCGGCATGCCCAGTCGACCTACCTGATAAGTCCTTTGTGCTTGCATGGCTGTGCCTGTCGCTGCCTATCCTGCAGAACTTAGCGACTTTCACCGCTGGCCCTGGCCCTGCAAATTAGCCCGGGTCCGCTAAAGCTGTGGGCAGCTTCCTAAGCTCGTGCGAAGCGGCGGGCAAACCTTGCCAATGTTTAGCGCCCACTGGAATGAACGTCGCCATTCACTGCTTTAATCAACCTTACAGGCCATGTGAGTATCCAGGGATGCTTCCCGACCCGATGATCGCCCGCCCGCTGCCCCACCCTTCGTTGCCGAAGGCCCGGGCCCGTGCCGGTGAAAATCCGTTGGTCCATATCATCCTGGCGTTCTGGGCGCTGTGGCATTGCCGTCACGCGCGCCCACCGGACACTTCGCTCACGCACTCCTGACCCGACCCGGCCACCACTGGCCGATTGACTCAGCCTGACCGCCCACCTGCGCGGCGGTCCCGTGTGCCCCAGAGCGAATCCACCATGCACTTTGCCCCTGCCGAGCAAGCCAGGCGTTTCCTGGCCGACAACCCCGATATCGACCTGATCGAACTGTTCATCCTCGACGCCAACGGCGTGCCCCGCGGCAAGCTGCTGCATCGCGACGAACTGCTGGCCGTGTACGAAAGTGGCCGCCCGCTGCCCAGCACCATCCTCGGCCTGACCCTCAATGGCGACGACGTGGAAAACTCCGGTCTGGTCTGGGACGTCGGCGACATCGACTGCCGGGCCTACCCGCTGGACGGCAGCCTGGTGCGTCTGCCCTGGCGCCGGGTGCCGACCGCCGCCGTGCAGGTCAGCATGCACCCCAGCGAAGGCCTGCCGGCCAGCGTGGCGGATCCGCGTCATGTGCTGCTGCGGGTGATCGACGCCCTCAAGGCCGATGGCTTCCACCCGGTGATGGCCTGCGAGCTGGAGTTCTACCTGCTCGACCAGCAGCGCGATAGCCAGGGCCGCCCGCAGCCGGCGCTGGACAGCGACGGCGGCCGCCCACGCGATACCCAGGTCTATGGCTTGCGCGAGCTGGAGCAGATCGAACCGTTCCTTGCCGATCTGTATGCTGCCTGCAAGGCCCAGGACATCCCTGTGCGCACGGCGATCTCCGAGTATGCCCCGGGGCAGGTGGAAATTACCCTGGAGCACGGCGATGCGCTCCAGGCCATGGACCAGGCCGTGCGCTACAAGCGTCTGGTCAAGGGCATCGCCAACGCCCACGGCATGCAGGCCTGCTTCATGGCCAAGCCGTTCGCGCAACTGGCCGGCACCGGCATGCATATGCACCTGAGCCTGGCCGATGCCGCCGGCAACAACTTGTTCGCCAGCGAGGACAAGGCCGGCACCCCACTGTTGCGCCAGGCGGTGGCTGGCATGCTGCGCCACCTGCGTGAGTCGCTGCTGCTGTTCTGCCCCAACGCCAACTCGTTCCGCCGCTTCCAGGCCAACAGCTATGCCCCGCTGGCGCCGACCTGGGGCGTGGACAACCGCACCGTGAGCCTGCGCGTGCCCGGCGGCCCGGCCAACAGCCGGCATGTGGAGCACCGCATCTGCGGCGCCGACGCCAACCCATACCTGGCCGCCGCCGCGATACTTGCTGCCGCGCACCAGGGCATCCGCGAACAGCTCGATCCCGGCGCGCCGGTCGAAGGCAACGGCTATGCCCAGGCCCGCGAGTACCTGCCCACCGACTGGCTGACTGCCCTGGAGGCCCTGGAACAGTCGACCTGGGCCCCGGAGGCGCTGAGCGAGGCCTTTCTCGGCGTGTACCTGAAGGTCAAGCGCGCCGAGTACCGCCAGTTCATGGCCGAAGTCGGCGAACAGGACTGGCGCTGGTACCTGCACCAGGCCTGACAGACGAACTACAACAAGGAACACCCATGAACGCAGCAGTCAACAACGGGCCGGCCCAGCGCGCGCCGTCCTACTACAGCGCCACCCTCAATGACGCGACCGAATACCCCACGCTCAAAGGCACAGTGCAGGTGGACGTGGCGATCATCGGCGGCGGCTTCACCGGCGTGGCCACTGCGGTGGAGCTGGCCGAACGTGGCCTGAAGGTTGCCATCGTCGAGACCAACCGCATCGGCTGGGGCGCCAGTGGGCGCAACGGTGGCCAGGTTACCGGCAGTCTGTCGGGCGACGAGGCCATGCGCGCGCAGATGCGCGACCGCCTGGGCGCCGAGGTGGACGACTTCATCTGGCACCTGCGCTGGCGCGGCCACCAGATCATCGAACAGCGCGTCGAACGCTACGGCATCCAGTGCGACCTCAAGCACGGCCACCTGCACGCGGCGATGAAACCTTCGCACATGACCGAACTACGCGCCTTCGAGGCCGAAGCCCAGCGCCGCGGCATGGGCGACCTGGTGCAACTGCTTGATCGCGACGCCATGCAACAGCACCTGCAAAGCCCGCTGTACCTTGGCGCGTTGAAGAACCGCCGCAACCTGCACCTGCATCCGCTCAACCTGTGCCTGGGCGAGGCCCGCGCCGCCCATGGCCTCGGCGCGCTGCTGTTCGAGAATTCCGAAGTGCTGGAGATCATCCACGGCCCCCGCCCAGCCGTGGTTACCGCCAACGGGCGCATCGAGGCACGCCAGGTGATGCTGGCCGGCGACGTCTACCACAAGCTGGAAAAACGCCAACTCAAAGGCAAGATCTTCCCGGCCATGGGCGGCATCGTCACCACCGCGCCGCTGGGCGAGCTGGCCGAACAGATCAACCCGCAGGATCTGGCTGTCTACGACTGCCGCTTCGTCCTCGACTACTACCGCCTGACCGCCGACAAACGCCTGCTGTTCGGCGGCGGCGCCAACTACTCCGGGCGCGATTCACGAGACATAGAGGGCGAACTGCGCCCGTGCATCGAGCGCACCTTCCCGGCGCTCAAGGGCGTGCCGATCGAATTCCAGTGGAGCTGCGCCATGGGCATCGTGGTCAACCGCATCCCGCAACTGGGCAAGCTGTCGGACAATGTCTGGTACTGCCAGGGGTACTCCGGGCACGGCATCGCCACCAGCCACATCATGGGCGAGATCATGGCCGAGGCCTTGACCGGGACGCTGGAGAAGTTCGATACCTTCGCGGCATGCAAGCACATCAAGGTACCGATGGGCGACTTGCTGGGCAATCCGCTGCTGGCGGCGGGAATGTGGTACTACCAGATGCTTGAGAAGCTGCGCTGAGCTTCATAACGTAAAATGGGAGCGGGCTTGCCCCGCTCCCATGTTTCAATCCCAAAGCAGGCTGCAGATCAGGCGATTTTTTTCAGGCCCTGCTTCTTCAGCTCTTCGTCACGCAGCTCGCGACGCAGGATCTTGCCGACGTTGGTGGTCGGCAAGGCATCGCGGAACTCGATGGCCTTGGGCACCTTGTAGCCGGTAACGTTGGCGCGCATGTGCTCCATCACCTGCTCCTTGGTCAGGGTCATGCCCGGCTTGACCACGATGAACACCTTGATCACCTCGCCGGATTTCTCGTCGGGAATACCGATGGCCGCGCATTGCAGCACGCCCGGCAGGGCCGCGAGCACGTCTTCGAGCTCGTTGGGGTACACGTTGAAGCCCGAGACCAGGATCATGTCCTTCTTGCGGTCGACGATCCGCATGTAGCCGTCCGCCTGGATCAGGGCGATATCGCCAGTCTTCAGCCAACCCTCGCTGTCGATGATCTCGGCCGTCGCTTCATCACGCTGCCAATAACCCTTCATCACCTGCGGGCCCTTCACGCACAGCTCACCGACCTCACCCAGGGGGAGTTCCTGGCCGTTGTCGTCGATGACCTTGCACAGGGTGGACGGCACCGGAATGCCGATGGTACCGACCTGGTTGGCCTCGCTCGGGTTCACCGCCGCCACCGGGCTGGTCTCGGTCATGCCGTAGCCTTCGCAGATGGCGCAGCCGGTGACCGCCTTCCAACGCTCGGCCACGCTCAACTGCAGGGCCATGCCACCGGACAGGGTGATCTTTAGCGAGGAGAAGTCGAGGTTGCGGAACCCTTCGTTGTTGCACAGGGCCACGAACAGGGTATTCAGGCCGACGAAGCCGCTGAACTTCCACTTGCCCAACTCCTTGACCATGGCCGGCAAGTCGCGCGGGTTGCTGATCAGCACGTTGTGGTTGCCGATCAGCATCATGGCCATGCAATGGAAGGTGAAGGCATAGATGTGGTACAGCGGCAGCGGGGTAATCAGGATCTCGCAACCTTCGTGCAGGTTGGCCCCCATCAGCGCGCGGCACTGCAGCATGTTGGCCACCAGGTTGCGATGGGTCAGCATGGCGCCCTTGGCCACCCCGGTGGTGCCGCCGGTGTACTGCAGCACGGCAACATCGTTGGGCTGCGGATTGGCCTCGGTGACCGCCCCGCCCTTGCCCAGCGCCAGCGCGTCGTTGAAACGCACGGCCAGCGGCAGGTTGTAGGCCGGGACCATTTTCTTCACATATTTGATCACGCTGTTGATCAACAGGCGCTTGAGTGGTGGCAACAGGTCGGCCACTTCGGTGACAATGACGTGTTTGACCTGGGTCTTGGGCACCACCTTTTCCGCCAGGTGCGCCATGTTGGCCAGGCACACCAGGGCCTTGGCCCCGGAGTCGTTGAACTGGTGCTCAAGCTCGCGGGCGGTGTACAGCGGGTTGGTGTTGACCACGATCAGTCCGGCACGCATGGCGCCGAACACGGCGACCGGGTACTGCAGGACGTTGGGCAGTTGCACGGCGATGCGATCGCCAGGCTTGAGGTCGGTGTGCTGTTGCAGCCAGGCGGCGAAGGCGCCGGACAGGGCATACAGCTCGCCGTAGGTGATGGTCTTGCCCAGGTTGCTAAAGGCCGGTTTGTCGGCAAAGCGTTGGCAGGATTGCTTGAGCACCGCCTGGATATTGGGGAATTCGTCAGGATTGATTTCCGCCGTAATTCCGGCTGGGTACTTATCCTTCCAAAAATGTTCGATCATGGAAGCCCGCTCCTTCAGCAACAGCGAATTCGGTACGCGTCGATGCGCTTATTATTGATATGGGATGACGGTTCATTGCAAACCGAATCATCTGAAAGCGCGCCGAGAGTAACAGCTTTGCCAAGGGTCGCCTAGAGGCCAAAGCAGCCCGATCGGTCACAAAAATGACTCAAAGAACCTTATAGGTCATTTTTAGAGTAATTGTACAAAATGTCGCGAATTCGCCTGAAAACCTTGCGCTAGAGCCATCCTTGTTCAGCCATGGGAGCGGCGTCGCGCCGCACCCATGGCATGCTGTCAGGCGATGTCCCGTAGCTCACGCCTGAGGATCTTGCCCACCGGCGTCATCGGCAACGACTCACGCAACACGATGTGCTTGGGCACCTTGTAGCCAGTGAAGTTGGCCTTGCAGAAGGCCTTGAGCTCATCGACGCTGACCCCGCCCGCACGCGGCACCACGAACAGCTTCACCGCCTCGCCGGAGCGCTCGTCGGGCACACCGATGGCCGCGCAACTGGCCACTTGCGGGTGGCTCATCACGACATCCTCGATCTCGTTGGGGTACACGTTGAAACCCGAGACGATGATCATGTCCTTCTTGCGGTCGACGATCCGGGTAAAGCCATCCGGGTCGATCACCGCGATATCGCCGGTCTTGAACCAGCCCTCGGCGTCCAGCGCCTGGGCCGTCGCCTCGGGCTGGCGCCAATAGCCCTTCATCACCTGCGGCCCCTGGATGCACAGTTCACCGCGTTCGCCCACAGGCTGCTCGTTGCCCTCGTCGTCTATCACCTTGAACGCGGTACCCGGGACCGGGATGCCCACCGTGCCCAGGCGCGCCAACTGCCCATAGGGGTTGGTGCTGGCCACAGGTGACGTTTCGGTAAGCCCGTAGCCTTCGACGATGCGACAGCCCGTGAGCGCTTCCCAGCGCTCGGCGGTGGCCTTGACCAGCGCGGTGCCCCCGGAGTTGGTGACCTTGAGCGCCGAGAAGTCCAGCGCCTTGAAACCTGGGTGGTCCATCAGCGCGACGAACAGCGTATTCAACCCCAACAGCGCGGAGAAGCGCCATTTGCCCAGCTCCTTGATGAAACCGGGGATATCCCGCGGGTTGGTGATCAGCACGTTGTGATTGCCGGTAACCATCATGCACATGCAGTTCGCGGTGAAGGCATAGATGTGGTACAGCGGCAGCGGCGCGATCATCACCTCCTGCCCTTCCTTGATCAGCGGCTGGCCATCCGGACCATGTTGGCCGAAACACGCCAGCACCTGGAGCATGTTGGCCACCAGGTTGCCGTGGCTGAGCATGGCCCCCTTGGCCAGGCCCGTGGTGCCGCCGGTGTACTGCAACACGGCGACGTCGTCGAGCACCTGCGGCACCGGCTGGTGCAGCAACCCGCGTCCCTGGCGCAGCACCTGCTTGAACGACACGGCCTGGGGCAACTGATAGGCTGGCACCATCTTCTTCAGCTTGTCGACCACGGTGTTGACCAGCCAGCCCTTGGCCGCCGGCAACAGGTCGCCCATCTTCGCCTCGATCAGGTATTCGATGCCGGTGTCCGCCAACACCTCCTGGACCCGCTTGCCAAACATGTTCAGGAACACCAGGGCACGGGCGCCGGAGTCCTGGAACTGGTGGCGCATCTCGCGCTCGGTGTACAACGGGTTGGTGTTGACCACAACTAACCCGGCGCGCATGGCGCCGAACACGGCGATGGGGTATTGCAGGACATTGGGCATCTGCACCGCGATGCGGTCGCCAGGCTGCAGGTCGGTGTGCTGCTGCAACCAGGCGGCGAAGGCTGCAGAATGGCGCTCAAGCTCGGCGTAGCTGAGGGTGACGCCCAGGTTGCTGAACGCCGGGCGGTCGGCGAAGCGCTTGCAGGAGCGCTCGAAGACATCGACGACCGAGGTGTAGGCATTCAGGTCAATGGTCGAAGGCACGCCCGCCGGGCGCTTGTCATTCCAGAAATCGGCTTGCATTTATTGTTGTTCCTCTGCCGGGACCGTCCCTGACCTGATTGCCTGGTGGCAAAAAGGCGTTCAGCCGACGTTAGCAGCAATGCCGAAGGTGGCAAATACGCCAAGTGCCGCCATTAACATTGTGAATCTCTTTTCTGCCCTTCCTGCAATCGGCCGCTTTGCGCATACACTGTTGGCACCCCCTGCGCGCAAGGACCCGCCATGCCCCACGACGCCTTCTGGCTGCCTGCCAGCGAGCATTGCAGCCTGTACGTGCACCAATGGCTGCCGACCACGCCGGTCAAGGCCGTGGTGCTGCTGGCCCACGGCATGGCCGAGCACGCCGGGCGCTACCAGCGCCTGGGCCAGGCGCTCAATGCCGCAGGCTTTGCCCTGCTCGCCCCCGACCTGCGCGGCCATGGTCGCACCGCCGAGCTCGGCCACCTGGGCCTGTTCGCCCGCCACAATGGCTGGAATGCCGTGGTCAACGACTTGGGCCTGCTGGCCCAGCACATCGGCCAGCAGTTTCCCGGCACGCCGTTGTTCCTGTTCGGCCACAGCATGGGCAGCTACATCGCCCAGGCCTACCTGCTGCACCACAGCGCCAGCCTGCAGGGGGCGATCCTCAGCGGCTCGAACTTCCAGCCGGTGACGCTGTACCGCGTGGCCCGCCTGATCGCCCGGCTCGAAGCCTGGCGCCAGGGGCCGCTGGGCAAGAGCGCGCTGATCGACTGGCTGTCGTTCGGCTCGTTCAACAAGGCGTTCAAGCCCAACCGCACCGCGTTCGACTGGCTCAGCCGCGATGAGGTAGAGGTGGACAAGTACATCGCCGACCCGCTGTGCGGCTTTCGTTGCAGCAACCAGCTGTGGCTCGATCTCCTGCAAGGCCTGGCGCAAATCAGCCAGGCGCGGCAGCTGGCGCAGATCGATCCGAACCTGCCATTGCTGGTGATGGGCGGCGAATGTGATCCGGTGAGTGCCGGCAAGCGTCTCACCCGTCTGGCCGACGCCCTGCGCGCGACCGGCAACTGTCATGTACAGTTGCGCCTTTACCCCGGTGCACGGCACGAAGTGCTCAACGAAACCCATCGCGATGAGGTCAGCGCCGATATCATCGGCTGGCTGGAACAGGCGCTGGCCCTTGGCCGCCCTGCCCGCAGTGAATGATAGCCGCCCTCGCCGCCCCACAAGGAAGCCCTGATGACCCAGGTCAGCAACACGCCCTACGAAGCCCTCGAAGTCGGCCAGAAAGCCGAGTACAAGAAATCCGTGCAAGAGCGTGACATCCAGCTGTTCGCCGCCATGTCCGGTGACCACAACCCGGTGCACCTGGACGCCGAGTTCGCCGCCAAGAGCATGTTCAAGGAGCGCATCGCCCATGGCATGTTCAGCGGCGCGCTGATCAGCGCCGCAGTGGCCTGCACCCTGCCTGGCCCTGGCACCATCTACCTGGGCCAGCAGATGAGCTTCCAGAAACCGGTGAAGATCGGCGACACCCTGACCGTGCGCCTGGAAATTCTCGAGAAGCTGCCCAAGTTCAAGGTGCGTATTGCCACCAATGTGTACAACCAGAACGACGAGCTGGTGGTTGCTGGCGAGGCTGAAATCCTCGCGCCGCGCAAGCAGCAGACCGTCGAGCTGGTCAGCCCGCCGGCGTTCGTCGCCAGCTGAAAGTACAGCGGCTCTCACGCTCCCACAGACTACCTGTAGGCGCTCAGCCCAGCTCGCGCAAGCGCCGCTCGATATGCCGGCGCTCCGGCCCCTGGCGGGTCAACGCCAGGGCCTGCCGCCAGGCTTCGCGGGCCTGCTCGAGGTTACCCAGTTGCCAATGCAGCTCGGCCCGCGCGGCATGGGCCAGGTGGTAATCGCCCAGCTCACCCGCTGCGAGGATCGCCTCGACCGCCTGCAACCCCACTTGCGCGCCATCGCGCCTGGCCAACGCCGCCGCCCGGTTCAGTGCCACCACAGGTGACGGCCAGTGCCGCTGCAGCACATCATACAAACCGACAATCTCGTGCCAATCGGTCGCCTCGGCACTGGGCGCCTCGGCATGCACCGCGGCGATCGCTGCCTGCACGCTGTAAGGGCCAAATTGACGGCTGCGCAGCGCCTGCTGCACCAACTGGCAACCTTCGTCGATCTGCGCGCGGTCCCACAAGCTGCGGTCCTGTTCGTCGAGCAGCACCAGTTCACCGCTGGCATCGCTACGCGCCTGTTGCCGCGAAGCTTGCAACAGCATCAGCGCCAACAGCCCTAGCACTTCGGCATCGGGCAGCAGTTGCGCCACGAGCCGGCCCAGGCGAATGGCCTCGTCCATCAGTTCACGGGTTGTCACATGCTCGCCCGAGGACGCCGAGTAGCCTTCGTTGAACACCAAGTAGATCACCCGCAGCACACTTCCCAGGCGCTCCGGGAGTTCGGCCAGTTCCGGCACCTGATACGGAATCCTCGCATCACGGATCTTGGTCTTGGCCCGCACGATGCGCTGGGCAATGGTTGCCGGGCTCTGCAGGAAGGCGTGGGCGATCTGCTCGGTGGTCAGGTCGCACACCTCGCGCAGGGTCAGCGGCACCTGGGCATCGGCGGCCAGCGCCGGGTGGCAGCAGGTGAAGATCAATCGCAGGCGGTCGTCGGCCAGCAACGCCTGTTCACTCGGGTCACTCGCCTCGCCCTCAAGCAACATGATCAGGTCTGCCTGGGAGCGATCGAAACGCGCCCGCCGACGCAAGCCGTCGATGGCCTTGAAGCGGCCGGCGGAGACCAGCCAGGCCCGCGGGTTGTCCGGGATGCCGTCGCGCTGCCAACGCTCGACGGCGATGAAGAAGGCATCGTGCATGGCCTCCTCGGCCAGGTCGAAGTCCCCCAGCAGGCGAATCAGGGTCGCGAGGATACGCCGGGAGTCACGACGGTAGACCGCCTCGACCTCCTGACGCACCCGCCCTTCAGCGGTCATCGGATGGGCATTCCCTGTTGCGCCATGCGGGTGGTCCTCGCTCCCGTTCAGGGTTGCAGTTCACGTACCGGCCGAACCTCGACGCTGCCGACCCGCGCCGCCGGGATGCCCTTGGCGATATTCAGCGCCTCGTTGAGGTCGCGAGCATCGACCAGGTAGAAACCGGCCAGTTGCTCCTTGGTTTCGGCGAATGGACCGTCGGTCAGGCTCATATGCCCGGCACGTACACGCACCGTGGTGGCGGTTTGCACCGGCTTGAGCGCCTCGGCGGCGAGCATGCGTCCAGAGCCGTGGATGGACTCGGCATAGGCCATGCACTCGGCGTCTTCGGGGCTGTCGGGCAAGCTGTGCAACAGCGCTTCGTCACAATAGACCAGGCACAGGTATTTCATGATCGTCTCCGGCAGGTCGGGCGGGTAATAGCCGATGGGCGGTATCAAGGCTTGAGGTTGAACAGGGCCTTCTGCGTTTCCATGTCGATCGGCGCCGACCAATGTTCGTGGATCACTTGCCATTGACCGCCGCTGCGCCGGTAGCCAACGGTGGCACGCATGAAACCGCACTGGCTTTCATCGTCGGACGGGCCGCAGCGGTTGAGCCAATGGGCCAGGCCCAGATCGCCGTCGGCGTGCACGGTCAACTGCGCCAGTTCGAACACCATCGGCCCGGTGCAATAGCCCATGCACATTTCCCAGTGCGCGCGGTAGGCGGCCTTGCCTTTGAATTGCAGGGCCTGGATGGCATCGAAGGCCAGGATGTCGTCGGCGTAGGGTTGGACGATGCGCTCGATGTCACGCTCGCGCACGGCCTGCATCCATTGCTCGATCAGTTGGCGGATCTCGGTTTCAGCTGCAGCATTCATCGGTGGTTTCTCCCAGTGTTTGCCGGCGTGGCGCCGAACACATTCCGGCACCTTCAACACTGGTCGAACGAGAACGTCGCGAATCGACAACACAGCCGAAAAAACAACCTCAGGCAGGAACGGCCAGGATGAACTCGCGATAACCCGACAAAATCACATACCCGGCGAAGTAACAGAAAATCGCCGCCGACAGCAGGTAGGACCAGGTCAGCAGGCGATCGCCCAGCAGCCGCCCGCCATGGCTGGCGATACCGCACAGCCCGGCGCACCAGAACAGCCCCGCGGCAAAGAAACCGCCGAGGAACAAGCCGGCATCGAGCGCACTGCCCGCGCCGGACCGGGAAATCAGCACGCCACCCACCGCGGCGAACCAGAGGATAGCGCTGGGCGACGACATGGCCAGGAAGATGCCGCGCAGAAACTCGCGCCAGCCCGACTCGAGCACCACCTCACCGCGCGATTCCAAGTGCCCGCCGCGCCAGGCCGCCAACAGCATCTTCAACGCGAACCACACCAGCAACGCCGAACCACCCAGCCACAGCGTCCAGCGCACGCTCTCGAACTGCAGCAGCACGGTCATGCCCGCCAGCGCCGCGATAGCGTAGACCAGGTCGCCGACACAAGTGCCCAACCCAAGCCAGAAACCCTGCAGGAAGCCACGTTGCATGGCCAAGGTAATCATGGCGATGTTGGCAATGCCGATGTCCAGGCACAGGGACAGGCTGAGAAGAAAACCGTTGGAAAAGGGCATGGATGGCTCGGTCGCAAGCGAAACGTTGGATTGAACCCGAATCTTGCCTGGCGGTACAGGGCGAACCACTCAATCAGGGTTGTTCAACCCGCCAGCACCCGCGCATAGCGCTCGCGATCGACATTGGCCCCGCTGAGCACCACCGCCACGCGCTTGCCGGCCTGGCGCTCACGCTCCTGCAACAACGCGGCCAGGCCCGCCGCACCCGCGCCCTCGGCAGTGTTGTGGGTGGTTTCGTGGTACAAACGCATGGCCTCGGCGATCTCGCGGTCCTCTACCCGCACGATACGCGCTGCGTGTTCGAGTACCATGGCAAACGCCTGCGGTTGCGGCACTCGACAGGCCATGCCATCGGCGAAGGTATTGGCGCTGGCAGTGGTGACGATACGCCCTTGCTCGAAGCTGCGGGCATAGGCATCGGCTGCGCTGGAGACCACCCCGACGATCTCGGTGGACAACCCCAGTAGATTGCGCGCCTGGATCAGCCCGCAAATACCCGAGCCCATGCCGATCGGTACATACACGCAGTCGAGCGCGGCCACTGCCTCGAACAGCTCCAGGGCATAGGTGGCCACCCCGCGCACCAGTTCCGGGTGGAACGACGGCACCATTGCATAGCCTCGCGCCTCAGCCAGGCGCGCTGCCTCTTCCCGGGCCACGTCGAAGTCCACGCCATGCTCCACCAGTTCGGCCCCCAGGGCGCGCATGGCGGCATTCTTCTCCGGCGAGTTGCCTTCCGGGACCACGATCACCAGTGGCAAGCCGGCCTGACGCGCCGCCAGGGCCATGCTCTGGCCGTGATTGCCCCGGGTGGCGGTGACCAACCCGCGCGGCACCTGGTCGCCGGCCAGCAGCGAGCGCACATAGACCAGCCCGCCGCGCACCTTGAAGGCGCCGGTGGGAGCATGGTTCTCGTGCTTGACCCACACCTCGCAGCCCACCCGTTCGGCCAGCAACGGCCAGGCGTGCTGCGGGGTCGGCGGAACATGCTGGTGAACGAAGGCGGCGGCTTCGCGCAGGGCGGGCAGGTCGAACATGGCGGGCGTCCTTATCGGTAATGGGTTGAACCGATGCTAAGGGCCGGGCATTGTATGGGTCCAAACTTATATTGCATGGGCGACAATTTCGTGTGGCTTCCCACCCTGGCGGACAACCAGCAACCGCGCTACCTGGCGCTGGTCGAGGCCATCGCCACCGCCATCGAGCACGGCGAGCTGAAGATAGGCGAGCGCCTGCCGCCGCAGCGACGCCTGGCCTGGGCCCTGGGCCTGAACCCCAGTACCACGCAACAGGCCTACCGCGAGGCTGCCGCGCGGCACCTGGTCTCTGGCGAGGTGGGGCGCGGCACCTATGTGCTGGCGGGGAGCAAGGAGGCGACGTTGTTCCGGCTCAAGCAACCCGCCCGTCAACACCAGGTGATAGACCTGTCGACCAATGTGCCGGTGGCCGACCCGCGCAATCATGACCTCGCGCATAGCTTGCGCCACTTGCTCGAGCAGGGGCAAAGCGCATTGCTCGACCATTACCTGGGGCCAGAGCAGCTGCTGCTGGGGCGGATCCAAGGGGCTCGCTGGCTGGCCAACCGCGGCCTGGCGCTTGTCCCCGAGCAGGTGCTGCTGTGCGGTGGCGCCCAACAGGCCCTGATCCTGGTTTTGCAGTCGCTGTGCCAGGCGGGCGAACCGGTGCTGGTCGAAGCGCTGACCGCCCCTGGCATCAAGGCGGCCTGTCGCCAATTGCGCCTGCCGGTGCATGGCGTGGCCCTGGATGCGCAGGGCTTGCGCCCGGACGAGCTGGACCGCGTCGTGCGGGCCAGCGGCGCACGGGTACTGGTGACCACCCCGACCCTCCACAACCCGACCGGGGCATGCATGGGCGAGGCCCGACGCCAGGCGCTGGCGCAAGTCGCCAGACGCCACGACTTGCTGGTGATCGAGGATGACGTGTATGGCGCCTTGACCGACCTGCCGCCGCTCTACCCCTTGCTCGACGGCCGTGGCGTGCTGATCAGCAGCTTGTCCAAGACCGTGGCCGCCGGCCTGCGCCTGGGGTGGATCGTCGCCCGGCCAGACCTGCTGGAACAGGTCGACCCCCACGCCCAGGCCACCCACTGGTCGGTGTCACCGCTGAACCTGCACATCGCCTGCCAGTGGATCGCCGACGGCAGCGCTGCCCGGCGCCTGGCCTGGCAGCGCCAAGAGCTGGGTGAACGTTGGCGCCTGGCGCGGACGATCCTCGGCGACGCGCTGACAACCGATGGCGTAGCTTCGCCCCATGCCTGGCTGGCCACGCCACCAGAGGCCGAGACACTGGTGGCGCGCTGTCGCGCCCAAGGGGTGGAGATCGTCCCGGCCAGCGTGTTCGCGGTTGGCACCGACATCGTGCCGGCGGTACGGGTCAGCCTGTCGGCAGCGCGCAGCCGGGCCCAGCTGAAACAGGGCCTGGAACTGATACGTCGACAACTATCGCTGTAGGCGCCGGCCTTGCCGGCGAACACCGACGCCCACGACACCGGGCCTCAATTCAGCCGGCAACCTTCGCCCATGGCGCGGTACTGCAGGGTGTGCACCTGGCCCTGATGGTCCTCGTAGGTCATGGTGGCAGGCACCACGTCGCATACGTTGGGGATGGTCGACAAGCTGATGACACGCTTGATGTCGAGGTTGGTCGAGTAGTCGTACTGCTCGACGGCAGGTTGGCTGGAGGCGGTCTTGGCCTCATCGGCGAGGGCGAACGAGGACATACCGACCAATGCAAGAATCAGTAGGGCTTTCATGGGTGTTGACCTTGATGGCTATCAAGCTGGTCGCGTGACTTCTGAAGCCGTCAATGGCGCGGAGAAGTTGTCATCGACTGCGAAGATGACACGAAGTACCGATCCCGCTTTATCGTACTGCTGGGGGGATGTGGGAAATTTTACTCCCAGGCCGGAATAGTTGAACCCCGAACTCGGACATTCACCCTTGCCGTTTTTGCAACAATCTGCGACAAAGCCCTCGCCCGTACTCATCCTCCTTTGACTGAATTGCCATGAATTACAGCCGCCTTCCCGAGGTTCAGCGCCGCCTGCTGGATCACTTCTACCGCCAGCATGGCTCACGCATGCGCGCGGCCGGCGAAGGCGAGCAATGGGTAGCCCGCGCGGATGCAATCATTGCCGGGGTGAACCTGACTCCCGTCACCGGCGGCCAGTGGCTGACCGCCCTGTTCGTCGCACCGCAATGGCGGGGCCAACACGTGGCCACGCGCCTGCTCGACGCTGCGCTGAGGGATGCGCCCGGCGCCACCTGGCTGTTCTGCCACCCAGACCTGTCGCGCTTTTACCAGAACCTGGCCTTCACCCCCGCCGTCGACCTACCCCAAGCCCTGGCCTCGCGCCTGGCCCGCTACCGGCGCAGCAAGCCGCTGATGGCGATGGTCCGCGGTCAGTCGTCGGCAACATCAAGCCCGGGGAACAGCACCTCGGTGTAGCCGAACTTGCTGAAGTCCTGGATGCGCGAGGGGTATAGGCGGCCAATCAGGTGATCGCACTCATGCTGCACCACCCGCGCGTGAAAACCGTCGGCGAAGCGGTTGATCGGCTTGCCCTGGGGGTCGATGCCCGAATAGCTGATGTGCTTGTAGCGCGGTACCACACCACGCAGGCCCGGCACCGACAGACAACCCTCCCAGCCGTCCTCGACCTCCATGGCCAGCGGGGTGATCACCGGGTTGAGGAGGATGGTCCGCGGCACCGGTTCGGCATCCGGATAGCGCTCACTACGCTCGAAACCGAAGATCACCAGTTGCAGGTCGATACCGACCTGCGGCGCGGCCAGGCCAACCCCGCCGACATGGGCCATGGTTTCGAACATGTCGTCGATCAGTTGCTGCAGTTCGGCGCTGCCGAGCATGTGCTCAGGTACCAGCGGGGCAATGCGCAGCAAGCGCTCATCGCCCATCTTGAGAATGTCACGGATCATCAGGTGTTCGGCTCGCGGGTCTGGGGTTCGGAGGTTACCGGGTGCTCATGGCCGAGCACGGTGACGGTCTGCTGCGGGTTGTCCTCATTGAACGTCTTTTCGCCAGGGTCCTTGCCCTCGGCCGACATATGCTCGATCACCGCGTTCATCTCCGCGCCCAGCAGCAACACGGCGGCGGAGATATAGAAGTACAGCAGCAGCACGATGATCGCGCCGATACTGCCATACATGGCGTTGTAGTCAGCGAAGGTCTTCACGTAGTAGGCAAAGCCCAGCGAGGCGACGATCCATACCACCACCGCCAGTACCGAGCCTGGGGTGATGAAGCGGAATTTCTGTTTCACATCGGGCATCACGTAATAGATCAACGCCACTGCCACCATCATCAGGATGATGATCGCCGGCCAGCGTAGTATGGTCCAGACCACCACCACCGCTTCCTCCAGCCCGACCTGGGAGGCGATCCACTCCATGACTTGCGGCCCCAGCACCATCAGCGCGGCGGCGGCCAGCAACATGCCGGCGATGCCCACGGTGTAGATGATCGACAGCGGGAAGCGCTTCCACACCGGGCGGCCCTCCGGTACATCGTAGGCGGCGTTCATCGCGCTCATCATCAGGCGCACGCCGGCCGAGGCGGTCCACAGGGCAATGACGATACCCACCGAAAGCAAGCCACCCTTGGATTGCTGCAACTGGTCGATCACCGGGTTGACCTGCTCCAGGGCCTGGGGCGGCAGCACCAGCTCCGATTGCAGGCGCAACCAGGAGAAGAAGTCCGGCAGGTGCAAAAAACCGATCAGGGCGATCAGGAACAGCAGGAAGGGGAACAGCGAGAACAGCATCTGGTAGGCCAGCGCGGAGGCATAAGTGGACATCTCGTCATCGAGAAACTCCTTGACGGTACGCACCAGCACACGGTGCAGAGGCAGGCCGCGCAGGTCGGGAAAAATCATAGCGTCTCCTTTCGCCGCTTGATCATCGGAGGGCCGGCCAACGCCGAAAAAACCCTGGCAATGCAGGCAAGTCTAATAGACCGTGCCGCAACTGTGACGGCTCAATGGCCAATGCAGGAAAACGGCTACCCGAAATCATGATGATGACTGTAGGCGCCAGCCTTGCTGGCGCCTACAGTTCAATCAGGCAGGCATCACGGCTTCTTCACGGCATCCTTGACCTTGCCTACCGCCTGTTGCGCCTCGCCCTTGAGCTCCTGGGCCTTGCCTTCGGCGCGCAGCTTGTCGTTGTCGGTCACCTTGCCGACGCCCTGCTTGATGTTGCCCACGGCCTCGTTGGCCAGGCCCTTCGCTTTGTCCTTGGTGCCACTCATGGGATGTCTCCTTGAAGGAAAGACACGGAAAATCGTGTCGACATCAGATCGACCCATGCCGCCTCGCCAGAGTTTCAATTTGTTGCGAGGGACGACGCGAGCACGGGCTTGCCCCGCGATGGAGCCCGCCGCACAATGGCAGGCCAATCTAGCGTCAACCCGCAGGAACCTGCATGAAACTCGACAAGCCCACCGCCATCGCGCGGCGCAACGAAGCGCTGACCCGGCCGGTGCTCAACCGCGACAACACCCTGTTCGCCATCCTCGACCCCAAGCGCAACCTGTGGTGGTTCGAGGTGCCGGTGGCCCTGCTGCGCAAGGGCCAGCCCGACTGGGTCAACCTGCTGCTGCACACCCCGCAAACCGACGAACTGCAGCACCTGAAGGTGCCCACCAACTTCCTGCGCGCTCACCAGGAGCAAATGGAAGTGCGCAACCCCGGCAAGCGCCGTTCGACCATCAGCCTGGCCTTGAGCGCCGACCGCGACTCACGGCTGCGCGACACCCGCCCGGGTGGCGAGCAGCTGGATTTCAGCACCTTCGTGCAGGCCTGATCAGGCCCGCTCGATGCGATCGTCATGGATGACGATGCGGCCCTGCTTGAACAGCGCGCCGATGGCTTTCTTGAAGTTGCCCTTGCTGACGTTGAACATCTGGCTGATCAGCGCCGGGTCGCTCTTGTCGCACACCGGCAACACACCACCGGCCGCCTCCAGGCGCTGCATGATCTGCTCGTGCAGGCTGTCGGCCAACGCCTGACCCACCGGTTGCAGGCTCAGGGCGATCTTGCCGTCGTGGCGCACTTCCTTGATGAAGCCCTTCTCGTGCATGCCTGAACGCAGGAACTTGAACACTTCGTTCTTGTGGATCAGGCCCCAATGGCGGTTGTTGATGATCGCCTTGAAGCCCATGGGCGTCTCGCCGGCCACCAGCAGTTCCACCGGCTGGCCGATCTGATAGTCGACCGGGGCGAGGTCCAGGTAGCGATCCAGCTTGGCGGTGGCGGTGATGCGCCGGGTACGCTTGTCCAGATAGGCGTGCACCACGCAGTAGTCGCCAATCTTCAATGGCCGCGACTCTTCCGAGTACGGCATCAGCAGGTCCTTGGACAGGCCCCAGTCGAGGAAGATACCCGCGCCATTGATGTCCTTGACCTTGAGGCTGGCGAACTCGCCCACCTGCATCTTCGGTTTCTCGGTGGTGGCGATCAGCTGGTCTTCGCTGTCGAGGTAGATGAACACGTTGAGCCAGTCATCCAGCTCCAGCTCGGCGTCCTTGGGGAAGTAACGCCGCGGCAGGAGGATTTCGCCGTCGGCGCCGCCGTCCAGGTACAGGCCGAACTCCACGTGTTTCACGATTTGCAAACTGTTGTAACGCCCAAGCAGAGCCATTTCCGAAGATCCTCAAGACAAGGCGGCTATTTTCCAGAGACACAGGTGGATGTCAAAGATTGCCGCGCATTGACAGCCAGGCCCTGACCTACGGTTCACCCAGTCTAGGCTTTCAGTGCAGATTGTCGGGCGCGACCTGATAGAGGCGCAGCGCATGCGCCATTACCCGACTGAACACAGGCGCGGCCACCCGCCCACCGTAATAGCCATTGCGGGTCGGGTCCTCGATTACCACGACCACCACGAAGCGCGGCGCGCTGGCTGGGGCAAAACCGGCGAAGATCGCCCGATAGGCGTGCCCCGCATAACCACGGGAGCCCACCCTGGACAGCCTTGCCGTGCCGCTTTTACCCCCCACCCGGTAGCCAGGCACCCGCGCCCGGTGGATCCCTCGGCGGTCCTCGACCACCTGTACCAGCATGTCCCTGACCCTGTCGGCAATGCCAGGGCTTAGGGCCTGGGTCATCGCCGGCGGTGCATCGACCCGTAACAGCGAAACCGGCAGCAGTTGGCCGCCGTTGGCCAAAGCGGCGTAGGCCCGGGCCAACTGCACCGCCGTCAGCGAAACACCGTAGCCATAGGCCAAGGTCGCCGTCTCGGCAGGTTGCCAGACCTTGCGCACAGGCAAGGCGCCCGAACGCTCGCCGGGAAACCCTGTGCCGGTCGCTTGGCCCAGCCCTGCACGCCGCAGCAACCCGTGGATCCGCGCCGCACCAATATCGAAAGCAACCGTGCTGATGGCAACGTTGCTCGAACGCACGAGAATCTGCGTCATGTCCAGCACTTCACCGGCGGTTCGCGACGCATCGCGAATCAGATACCGCCCTACCTGCAAGTTGCCGGTCTCGACCTTCACGGTATCGCCCGGCAGCCAGCGGCCACTCTCCAGCGCCGCCGCCACCGCGAAAGGTTTCAGGGTGGACGCAGGCTCGAATACATCGACCAATGCGCGGTTGCGCATCAATGATGGGCGCAAGCGTGTGCGGTTGTTCGGGTTGAACGTCGGCTGGCTGGCCAGCGCCAGCACTTCCCCGCTGCGCGCATCGAGCACCACGACGTTGCCGGCCACGGCGGCATGCTCATCGAGAGCATGGCGCAGCTCGCGGTTGGCGAGGTACTGCAACGGCAGGTCCAGCGACAACGCCAACGCCTGTCCTGGGCTCGCCACCCGGCTGACACCCCGATCCTCGATCACACTGCCACGGCGATCCTTGACCAGCCGACGCCGACCATCGACACCCCGCAAGGTCGCATCGAATGCCAGCTCCATGCCCTCGCTGCCGCGATTGTCCCGATCGGTGACGCCGACCACATGGGCCGCGACCGCCCCCGCCGGGTAGAACCGCCGCGGCTGCTCCACGGTGTGCACGCCCTGGATCTGCTCACGCCGCAACATCTGGACGAGCCTCTGCCCCTGCTCCGGCGACAAACCCCGCCGCAGATAACTGAACGCCCGGTCGCGACGGCTACGCAATGTCGCCGCCAGCAACGGCAGAGGCACATCCAGTGCCTGGGCGATCAGCGGCCACTTGGCTTGCTGCGTCATCAGCACCCTGGCATCGCCCCACACCGTCACCATCGGCGTGCTGACCGCCAGCGGTCGCCCGGCCCGGTCCGTGATCAGCCCTCGCGACGCGGCGATCGGCACATGGCGCAGGCTGCGGGCATCGCCCTGCTGGCGAAGAAACGCCGTATCGATAACCTGCAGGTAGACCACCCGGCCACTGACAATCGCCGCCATGAACACCACCAGAAAAACCACCACCCTGAAACGCCAGCGCAGGTTCATTGCGCCAACCAGGCAGGTGCCGGGATATCGAGCAGGCGCAGCAGCCTCGCGTTGACACTGCCAGTGAGCGGCAGCTCGAAGTCCAGTTGCATCAGGTAGATGGCTTGCTGGGTTTGCGCCCCGGCAAGGCCATCGATCTCGCCGCGATAATATTCGCGGGCCTGCAATGCCCCTTGCAGCCTGACCACCAAGGCCGTGCCCAAGGGGGCCGAGCCTTCATGCTCCGGGAGTGCGCGCGCCGAACAGGGTAGCGCAACGCCCAGGACCAGCAGCCAGCACATCCCCAGGCTTGGCAGCGTGCGCCATTTGGTCGAGCACCTGCGTTGGGTCAATAAATCGTCCATTCGACCACCACCCGCCGGTTGCACTGCCGATCCTGCGCGGTCTGCCCATCGCGCTGCGGATAGCGCTCGCCGTAGGCCGAGGTGTCGATCTGCTCGAACAAGGCGCCGTACTTGATCAGGTAATAACTGACCATCTGCGCCCGAGCCTGGGCCAGCACCGCGTTCTGCTCGGGCGAGCCCAGGTCATCCGTATGCCCCTCGATACGCACCTCTGCCATGGGGTGGGCATTCAGGTAACGGCCGACGACCCGCAGTTGGCGTTGCACATCACTGCTCACTTGCGCGCTGTCCGAGCCGAACAACGCCACCAATCCCGCGACATTGTCCTGCTCGTCCGACAATTGCTGGAGTTTCGCAGCCTGCAGCTGATCGGCCTGCGCAAGGTTTACCCACAGCGCGTCGGGGCCGCTGTCGGCATCCACACTGCATCCCGACAACATCAGTGCAAGCAGGACAAGCCAATACATCCGCAAGGCATTCATGGGCCACACGCTCATCAACTGAATGTTCCAAGGTTGGGCCCACAGCATCAGACGGCACAGGCCACGCAGACACCGAGCCATTGATGGAGCTTCAACAACACGGCGTCCCACAGGCGGCTGAACCAACCCGCCTGTTCAACCGTTTCCATGACCACCAGTGGCTTTTGCGCAATTGTCAGCGCATCGAGTTGAAAGTTGACGACACCTACCACCTGGCCCTTGCGTAGCGGTGCCCGCAAGTAAGGTTCGTTGAGGATGGCGCTGATCTTCACCGCGTCCGCCTTGCCATAAGGGACCGTGATCGCGGGACGCTCGCCGGCGTTAAGCCGCACAGTTCGCGCGGAGCCAAACCAGGCGCGCTTTTCGATGAAGACCTCATTGGCCTTGATCGGCATGGCGGTCTCGAACGCGCGCAGGCCCCATTTCAGCAACTTTTCGGTTTCCTGGAACCTGGCGTGGTCGGAGTCAGCGCCCATCACCACGGCAATCAAGCGACGATTGCCCGAGACCGCGGACGCCACCAAGCTGAATCCTCCCTCCTGCGAGTTGCCGGTTTTCAAACCGTCCACCTGCAGGCTGGTACTCCACAGCAGGCGGTTGCGGTTGTACTGATGCACGCCGTTGAAGGTGAACGCCCGCTCTTTGAAAAGGGCATATTCCTCCGGCAGGTCGTGGATCAGCGCACGGCTGAGCACCGCCATGTCACGTGCGCTGCTGAACTGGCCAGGCGCCGCCAAGCCATGCACGGTCTTGAACGTGGTATTGCTCAGCCCTAGCGTCCGGGCGGCCTCGTTCATCAACTTGACGAAGCCGTCCTGGCTCCCGGCGAGGTAGTTGGCCAGTGCGATACAGGCGTCATTGCCGGAGGCGACGACCATGCCTTTGTTCAGCTCGGCCACCGATACCTGGTCACCCCGCTTGAGGAACATCAGCGAAGACCCTTGCAACACCGGATTCCCCGCAGCCCAGGCCTCTGTACCTACATACACCTTGTCGGTGGCTAGCAGCGCTCCCGACTCCAGAGCCTGGCCCAGTAGATAACTGGTCATGATCTTGACCAGGCTGGCCGGCTCCACCGGCGTGTCGGCATTGCCTTCGGTCAGTACCGCGCCGCTGTCGGCATCCATCAATATCCACGCCTGGGCAGCGATACCCGGTGCTCCCGCCCACTCCTCGGCACTGGCCCCCGCGACGCCGATAAACACCTGCAACAGCAATAGCCAATAAATCCGCCTGATCTTTTTCATCGTTTTTAAATCGCACCACATCAACAACTTGCAATAACACCCGGCCAGCAACTTTGTTCAAAGTTCAGCGCCCGCCAGCAACATTGAAAACATGGTGCAGAGGCGTAGACTATAAATCAACGCGCCATAAAGGATATCTGTTATGAACTCAGTTGATATCGAAAGAATCGACCTCAACTTGTTGCGGGTATTCGTCGCCCTGATCGAAGAAGGCGGTGCCAGCCGCGCGGCGATTCGCCTCGGCGTCACCCAGCCCGCCGTCAGCGCGGCCCTGGGGCGATTGCGCGAGCTGTACGCCGACCCCCTGTTCGAGCGCACCGGCAGAGGCTTGCGGCCAACCATGCGCGCCAACGAACTGGCTCCGCTGATCAGCGAGGCGCTCAACCGCTGTCGCCAGGCCCTGGCGTTGTCAGCGGGTGGCAAGGAGGTCAACGGTCGCACGCTAACCATCGGCTTATCGGACGACAGCGAGATCGCCCTGGGGCAACAGCTACTGCAACGTGTCGAGCAACAGTTGCCGGGCTTGCGGATCATTTTCCGGCAGACCCACAGCGGCCTGGTCCAGGACATGCTCATGCGCCATCAGATCGACATTGCTGTAAGCGCCGGCGGCCTGTCCTCCCCGTTGATCGCCCGCCAGCGCCTGGGCAAAGGCAACTACCTGGGCATTGCCGACGCCAACAACCCCGTGCCGACCAGCGCGCAGGACTATGCCCAGCGTCCGCACTTGCTGGTATCGTCCGCCGGCTACGTCGGCATCGTCGACGAAGGGCTCAATGCCGCAGGCTACAAGCGTCGTATCAGGGCCTCCACCTCACACTTCGCGGCAGTCCCGTTCCTGCTCGTCGACACCGACCTGATCACCACGGTCCCCACCCATGCCGCGCTGGCGCTGGAACGGATCAGCCGCATCCGGACCTTTGCCTGCCCCGTGCCCATGCCGTCCTACGAGCTGGAGATCGGCATGCGCGTGGGCAGCAAGCACGACACGGCTCTGCTGCAGGTCAGGGAACTGATCATCGAACTGGTGGCGGGATCGTTCCGCCTGGGCTGATCGATCCCGCCGCGCAGGCTACGCTGGTGGTGAAGCCATCCGGCAGGCCTCGCCCAACCGCGCAGGAACCTGCCAGGCTGGCTGCGCGTCTATCGCCAGGTCAGTCCTCGCAAGGATTCGCCCATGCCATCACGCCTGACCCACGCCCTGCTGCTGATCCTCGGCATCACCCTGGCCCTGGCCGCCTGCAGCCGCATCGACCTGGCCTACCGCAACCTCGACCGCCTGGTACCCTGGTCGCTGGGCGACTACCTGGACATGAACCGCGAGCAGAAGCAGTTGCTCGACGAACGGCTCAAGACGCACCTGGCCTGGCACTGCAAGACCCAACTGCCCGGCTACCTCGACTGGCTCGACCGGGTGCAACTGATGGTCGCCAACGACGCGGTCACCGATGAAAGCCTGCGCCAGCGCACGGTCGAGGCGCGCCAGGCCATCGGCCGGGTCACCGAAGCGATAACCCCCTCTGCCGCGGAACTGCTCAAGGGCATGAATGACAGCCAGGTAGCGCAAATGCGCGAGGCTTTTCGCAAGGACATCGACAAACGCCAGAAGGAATACGTCGACACGCCACTGGCCAAGCAGGTCGAGAACCGTGCCGCACGCATGCGCAAGCGCCTCGAGCCCTGGCTGGGCGAGCTCGATGCCGAGCAACGACTGCGGGTGATGAGCTGGTCACAGGCCCTGGGTGACCAGAATCGCCAGTGGATCGCCAACCGCGCCCACTGGCAGCAGCAACTGGTGCTGGCGATGGAGCAGCGCGCCAGCCCAAGCTTCGAGCCCCGGCTGGCGCAATTGCTGCAGCGCAAGGAAAGCCTGTGGACGCCGGAATATCGCCAGGCATTCCAGAACACCGAGCGCCAGGCACGCAGCCTGCTGGTGGATCTGCTGAAACAGAGCAGCCCGGCCCAGCGGCAATTCCTGCAGCAGCGGCTGAGCAAGGTGCGCGCGGACTTCAGCGAGCTCAAGTGCCTCAAGGGGTGAAAAGCTAAGGCCTAACGCGCCTTGCGTCGATAAGGGAACACATCGATCACCTTCCCCGCCCGGATCGCCTCCTGCAGGCCTTTCCAGTAATCGGCGTCGTACAGTTCGCCATGCAAGCGGCTAAACAAGCGGCGCTGGCCGATATCGGCGAACAGGAATGGCGGAAACTCCTCGGGGAACACGTCATGCGGCCCGATCGAGTACCACGGCTCGCCGGACATCTCGTCCTCCGGATAACGCGGCGGCGGGATATGGCGGAAGTTGACCTCGGTGAGGTAGCTGATCTCGTCGTAGTCATAGAACACCACCCGGCCATGACGGGTGACGCCGAAGTTCTTCAGCAGCATGTCGCCGGGGAAGATGTTCGCCGCCGCCAATTGCTTGATCGCCAGCCCATAGTCTTCCAACGCTTCCAGCACCTGGGCCTCGCTGGCTTGCTCGAGGTACAGGTTGAGCGGGGTCATGCGCCGTTCGGTCCAGCAGTGGCGGATCAGCACGCTGTCGTCTTCAAGGGCCACCGTGGATGGCGCGACCTCTAGCAATTCAGCCAGGCAATCGGGGTCGAACTTGCCGCGCGGGAAGCGAAAATCGGCGAACTCCTGGGTATCGGCCATGCGTCCGACGCGATCGACGCTTTTCACCAACCGGTACTTTTCGATCACCGTGGCCCGGTCGACAGTCTTCGATGGCGAGAAGCGGTCCTTGATGATCTTGAACACCGTGTTGAAGCCCGGCAGGGTGAACACGCTCATGACCATGCCGCGCACACCCGGGGCCATGACAAAGCGGTCATCGCTGTTGGCCAGGTGGTTGATCAGCGCCCGGTAGAACTCCGACTTGCCATGCTTGTAGAACCCGATCGAGGTATACAGCTCGGCGATGTGCTTGCCCGGCAGGATGCGCTTGAGGAAGTTGACGAACTCCGCCGGCACCGGCACATCGACCATGAAATACGAACGGGTGAAGGAGAAGATGATCGACACCTCCGCCTCGTCGGTAATCAGCGCATCGGCCTCGATGCCATGCCCCTCGCGGTGCAGCAGCGGGATCACCAGTGGCCACTGCTCGTCGGGGGTGTACAGCCGACCGGCCAGGTAGGCGCCCTTGTTGCGGTAGAGCACCGGGGTGAACAGCTCCACGGCGAGGGCCGGATCCTTGCAGACCCAGTCGGGCAGGCATTCGCGCAATTGATCCTCCAGGCGCGCGATATCGCCTTCCCGGTCGCCATACGGCACATCGAACGCATAATCGGCGAAGATCGCTCGCAACAAGCCTTTGAGACCGTCCTGCAGCGTATAGGTGCGCGTCTGCGCCGCCCGCTCATGGCCGCGCATCGACGGCCGGGTGGTGTGGATGAACATGCAGCCATCGCTGATCAGGTCATGGCTGAACAGGCTGCAGAACAACGAGTTGTACCAGGTCTCGGACAGCTCGTCGTCCAACCGAGGGTCGATCAGGCGAATGTAGGCGTTCTTGACCAGCGGCCACTGCTCGACGTCCAGCAACACCGCACTGGCAAAGCGCTGGCGCAGCCAGCCGTTGACCTCGGCGACCTTCTCTTCATACAGGTTGATGCGCGCTGCGGCGGCGTGCTGGATGTCCTGCCAGCGCGCCTGTTCGAAGCGCTCGCGGGCGCCGAGGGTGATACGGCGAAAGTGCTCGCGGTAGTCGTCGAAGCCATCGAGGATCATCCGGGCGATATCGACGGCGGGCCAGGCTGGGGTCATGCGCGTGCCTCTATGCAATGGTCACCGAGAGAGCTTAGTCGGATACGAGCCCTGTGGGAGCCGACTTGCCGGCGATGAAGCCCGTGAGGCAATCGCGGATTCACACAGCAAGAAAGCACAAGAATCCCCCACTCGCCCTGACGTACACTCGCGCCCTGCCCCACCGCCGGAGACCACCGTGAGCCCCATTGCCCTCGCCCGCCTGCTGACCCTTGCCGCTGTCTGGGGCGCCAGCTTCCTGTTCATGCGTATCATCGCCCCCGAACTGGGCACGGTGCCGACCGCTTTCTTTCGCGTGTCGATCGCCTGCCTGGGGCTGATCGCCATCCTCGCCGCCGCTCGCGTGCGCTGGGACTTCGACGGCAAGCTGGGCGCCTGCCTGGTGCTGGGCATGATCAACTCGGGGATCCCGGCCACTTTTTACTCGGTGGCCGCCCAGGTGTTGCCCGCCGGCTACTCGGCGATCTTCAACGCCACCACGCCGCTGATGGGCGTATTGATCGGTGCCTTGTGCTTCCGCGAGGCGATGACCCTGCCCAAGCTCTGCGGTATCTTCCTCGGGCTGTTCGGCGTCGGCATCCTCAGCGGCGCCGGGCCGGTGGCGCTGGACATGGCCCTGGTGCAAGGCGCACTGGCCTGCCTGGCGGCCACCACCTGCTATGGCTTTGCCGGGTTCCTGGCGCGGCGCTGGGTCGGCACCCTGGACAGCCGCCTCTCGGCCCTGGGCAGCATGCTCGGCGCCACCCTGCTGTTGAGCCCGCTGTTCGCCTGGAGCGCGCTGAGCCAGCCGCCGGCCAGCTGGGGTGGCTGGCAGGTATGGTTGTCGCTCTTGGGCCTGGGGCTACTGTGCACGGCGTTCGCCTACATCCTGTACTTCCGCCTGCTGAACGAAATCGGGCCAGTCAAGGCCAGCACCGTGACCTTCCTGATCCCGGTGTTTGGCGTGCTGTGGGGGGCATGGCTGCTGGATGAGCCACTGTCGATGGCCCACTTGTATGGCGGGGTGTTGATCGGCGCGGCGCTGTGGCTGGTACTGCGCCCGGCACGATCATGACGTGGGAGCAGGCTTGCCCCGCGATTGCGTCAGGCCAGGCAACAATACAACCTGGCCGAACGCATCGCGGGGCAAGCCCGCTCCCACCGATTCATCTCAAACCTCAGCCGTGCGCAACGCCGGCTTGCGGAAGACAAACAGCAACCCAACCACGATCAACCCCATTCCCAGCAGGCTCAGCGGCGCCAGGCGGTTGCCGAAGATGATGAAGTCCATCACCGCGGTTACCGCCGGCACCAGGTAGAACAGGCTGGTGACATTGACCAGGTTGCCCCGGGCGATCAGCCGATACAGCAGCAGCGTGGCGAGCAGCGAGACCACCAACCCCATCCACAGCAAGGCGCCGAGGAAGCTCGCACTCCACTCGACATGCAGCGGCTGGAACGGTGCGAACAACGCGCACAGGGCAAAACCTGCGATGTACTGCAGCGGCAAGGTGCCCATGGGGTTGTCGGTGATGCGTTTCTGCAGGATCGAGCCGCAGGTCATGCTTGCCAGCGCCAGCAGGGCGAACAGCATCCCGGCCAGGGACACCCCGCCCAGGTTGATGCTCTGGAAGACCACCAGCACCAGGCCACCCAGCCCAAGCCCCAGGCCGAACAGCCGGCTCCACGAGCGTTGGCGCTCCATCAGCGCCACGGTGAGGATGGGTTGCACGCCCATGACCGTGGCCATTACCCCCGGCGTTACATGGGTGTCGAGCGCCAGCAGGTAGAAGATCTGGTAGGCGCCGAGCAGCACGCAACCAGTCCCCAGCGCACGCAGGATGCCGGCGCGGCTGCGCGGCCAGCGCAGCCCCAGCAAGGGACCGATCAATAGCAGGCCGGCCAGGGCCAAGGCCGAGCGCAGCAGCAGAAAGGTAAAGGGGCTGGCCTGGGCCAGGCCGAGCTTGGAGACGATCGCCCCGCTGCTCCACAGCAGGACGAACAGGCTGGTAGTGGCCGCCGAGGCCACGGATGCTTTGGAAAAGACAGACATGTGTTGCCACCTGTATGGGCAAGTAAAGCCGTACGGGCGGACCTATCGCATGATGAAGGGATAGCCGACCGTGTTCAGTGAGTTGCGCGTGCGGTGGGGATGCGGCCAGCGGCCGATCAGCCCAGCACCACGACTGCGCGAGGAGGCGGAGCTACGCCGCCTACCACGCCACTGACAGGTGGTGGATAGTGACTGATCATGGCCGGCTGCTGGCTGCCACGCACGACAACGCCCGCGACAGGCGCGAGAACGTCAGCAGTGATGGAAGGGATGGCAGGCATGAACAAGTCTTCTGGGAAGAAAGTGCTTTGGAATATAGCGGGGGAATCCTCGCGGGGCAAGCCCACTGCCACATTGGAGCGGGCTTGCCTTGCGATGACGCCTCAGAACAACCAGCGATACAGCGCGTAGGCCACCACCACCGCCAGCACTGGCCGCAGAATGCGGTAGGCCTTGGGGTTGGCGCGCTTGAACCGCTTGACCCGGGTGCTGATGACATTGCTGAAGCGCTTGCTCCAGGCATAAGCCTGGTTGATCCCGCCGACGCGCTCGTCATCGGTGTTCTGCGGCGCGGTGGCACGGCCGAGGAAGGCGCTGACCTTACGGTTGATGCGGGTCATCAGCGGGCTGTTGAGCGGGCGTTCGACGTCGCAGAACAGGATCACCCGGGTGACGTCGGTTTCGTTCTTGACCCAGTGCACGAAGGTTTCGTCGAACATCACGTCCTCGCCGTCACGCCAGGCATACGGCTGGCCGTCGACGTAGATGCGGCAGTTGTCCGAGTTCGGCGTCGACAGCCCCAGGTGGTAGCGCAGGGAGCCAGCGAACGGGTCACGGTGCGGGTTGAGATGGCTGCCGCCGGGCAGCAAGGCAAACATCGCGCCCTTGACGTTGGGGATGGCGCTGACCAGCTCGACGGTCTTCGGGCACAGCGCTTCGGCCGAAGGCAGCGGTTTGTCGTACCACTTCAGGTAGAAGCGCTTCCAGCCTTTCTTGAAGAACGAGCCGAAGCCGGCGTCGTTGTCTTTTTCCGCCGCGCGGATGTAGCCCTCGTCGAACAGGCGCATGGCCTCTTCGCGAATCACTTGCCAGTTGTCCTTGAGCACGTCCAGTTCAGGGAAGCGCTGGCGATCCAGATAGGGCTTGGAGGGCACGCCGGAGAACAGGTACATCAGGCTGTTGTAGGGGGCGAACAGCGCCGAATGGTTGACGAACTGGCGCAATACCGGCAGGCGTGCCTTGCCGCGCAGGTGCACAAACAGCACGCTGCCGAAGAACACCAGCAGGACACCCGCCTTGGCGACGAAGGAAAAGGTCATGCAACACTCCTTGGAGGGGAAATCAGGCCATCCCCAGATAGCCGGACATCATAAACCCATCAGGAGCAGCTGCAAGCCAGAAGCTGCAACCGGCAAGCTCAAGCTGATCCGCGTCAATACGGCCATGCCTTCGACTCGCCGCTTGCAGCTTGCCGCTTACTGCTGGTTCTCCTGCTCGCTGAACATATCGCTGAACAGCATGCTCGACAGATAGCGCTCGCCCGAGTCCGGCAGGATCACCACGATGGTCTTGCCCTGCATCTCAGGCTTCTCGGCCAGGCGTACCGCCGCCGCCATCGCCGCGCCGCAGGAAATACCACAGAGGATGCCCTCCTCCTGCATCAAGCGGATGGCCATGGCCTTGGACTCTTCATCGGTCACCGTCTCGACCTGGTCGACCATGGCCAGATCGAGGTTCTTCGGCACGAAGCCAGCGCCGATGCCCTGGATCTTGTGCGGGCTGGGCTTGAGCTCCTCGCCGGCCAGGGTCTGGCTGATCAGCGGCGAGCTGACCGGCTCGACCGCCACCGACAGGATCGACTTGCCCTGGGTCTGCTTGATGTAGCGCGACACACCGGTGATGGTGCCGCCGGTGCCGACACCGGCCACCAGCACATCCACCGCGCCGTCGGTGTCGTTCCAGATCTCCGGGCCGGTGGTCTTCTCGTGGATGGCCGGGTTGGCCGGGTTGTCGAACTGACCTGGCAAGAAGTACTGCGCAGGGTTGGAGGCGACGATTTCGTTGGCCTTCTCGATCGCGCCCTTCATGCCCTTGGCCGGTTCCGTGAGCACCAGCTCAGCGCCCAGGGCCTTGAGCACCTTGCGCCGCTCCAGGCTCATGGACGCCGGCATGGTCAGGATCAGCTTGTAGCCGCGGGCGGCGGCGACGAAGGCCAGGCCGATGCCGGTGTTGCCCGAGGTCGGCTCGACGATGGTCATGCCCGGCTTGAGCTTGCCGCTGCCTTCGGCATCCCAGACCATGTTCGCGCCGATCCGGCATTTCACCGAGTAACCTGGGTTGCGCCCTTCGATCTTGGCCAGGATGGTCACCCCACGCGGGGCGATACGGTTGATCTGCACCAGCGGCGTGTTGCCGATGGAGTGTGCGTTGTCGGCGTAGATACGGCTCATGGCGGGGTCCTTGAATGCATGGACTGGCGGGTGGACCTAAAAGGGTAAGCCTGCTGGCGGGGAGCGTAAAGCCTGTCTGGCCAGCTGGGGTGACGGACCATTCAGGGACTGAATACCCGGTCTGCGTTTGCACACGGCGGGTGCGGAGTTATAGTCGCGGACAAATCACAAACAGATGTTGTCCGAGCCGGCCCTTTCGCGGGCAAGCCCGCTCCCACAAGGATCGCACCGTCCCCTGTGGGAGCGGGCTTGCCCGCGGAAGGGCCCTCGCTGACACCCGTGCAGAGGATCGGTTCATGAAGTTCGAAGGCACCCGCGACTACGTCGCCACAGACGACCTGAAATTGGCGGTCAACGCGGCCATCACCTTGGAGCGCCCGCTGCTGGTCAAGGGCGAGCCGGGCACCGGCAAGACCATGCTCGCCGAGCAACTGGCCGCCTCCTTCGGCGCACGCCTGATCACCTGGCACATCAAGTCCACCACCAAGGCCCACCAGGGCCTGTACGAGTACGACGCGGTCAGCCGCCTGCGCGACTCGCAGCTGGGCGTGGACAAGGTCCACGATGTGCGCAACTACCTGAAGAAGGGCAAACTGTGGGAAGCCTTCGAAGCCGAAGAGCGAGTGATCCTGCTGATCGACGAAATCGACAAGGCCGACATCGAGTTCCCCAACGACCTGTTGCAGGAACTCGACAAGATGGAGTTCTACGTCTACGAAATCGACGAGACCATCAAGGCCAAGCAGCGCCCGATCATCATCATCACCTCCAACAATGAAAAGGAGCTGCCCGACGCCTTCCTGCGCCGCTGCTTCTTCCACTACATCGCCTTCCCCGACCGCACCACCCTGCAGCAGATCGTCGACGTGCACTACCCGAACATCAGCCAGTCGCTGGTCAGCGAGGCGCTGGACGTGTTCTTCGACGTGCGCAAGGTGCCGGGCCTGAAGAAAAAGCCCTCCACCTCTGAGCTGGTCGATTGGCTCAAGCTGCTGATGGCCGACAACATCGGCGAGGCGGTGCTGCGTGAACGCGACCCGACCAAGGCCATCCCGCCGTTGGCCGGGGCCCTGGTGAAGAACGAACAGGACGTGACGCTGCTCGAGCGCCTGGCCTTCATGAGCCGGCGCGGCAACCGCTGACAGGAGCCGGGCCATGCTGCTCAACCTGTTCAATGAAATGCGCGCGGCCAAGGTGCCGGTGTCGGTGCGCGAACTGCTCGACCTGCACCACGCCCTGCAAAAGGGCGTGGTGTTCGCCGACATGGACGCCTTCTACTATCTCGCCCGCGCCATCCTGGTGAAGGACGAACGGCACTTCGACAAGTTCGACCGGGCGTTCGCCGCCTACTTCAAGGGCCTGGAAAACCTCGACCAGCATATCGAGGCGCTGATCCCCGACGAGTGGCTGCGCAAGGAGTTCGAGCGCTCGCTGAGCGACGAGGAACGCGCGCAGATCCAGTCCCTGGGTGGCCTGGACAAGCTGATCGAGGAATTCAAGAAGCGCCTCGAGGAGCAGAAGGAACGCCATGCCGGCGGCAACAAGTGGATCGGCACCGGTGGCACCAGCCCGTTTGGTTCGGGCGGCTTCAACCCCGAGGGCATCCGCGTCGGCGAGGCCGGCAAGCGCCAGGGCAAGGCGGTGAAGGTCTGGGACCAACGTGAATACAAGAACCTCGACGACCAGGTCGAGCTGGGCACGCGCAACATCAAGCTGGCCCTGCGCCGGCTGCGCAAGTTCGCCCGCGAAGGCGCCGCCGAGGAACTGGATATCGACGGTACCATCGATCACACCGCCCGTGACGCCGGCTTGCTGAACATCCAGATGCGCCCCGAACGGCGCAACACCGTGAAGCTGCTGTTGCTGTTCGATATCGGCGGCTCGATGGACGCCCACGTCAAGGTCTGCGAGGAGCTGTTCTCGGCCTGCAAGACCGAGTTCAAGCACCTGGAGTACTACTACTTCCACAACTTCGTCTACGAGTCGGTGTGGAAGAACAACCTGCGCCGCACCTCGGAGCGTTTCTCCACCTTCGACCTGCTGCATAAGTACGGCGACGACTACAAAGTGATCTTCGTCGGCGACGCGGCCATGGCACCCTACGAGATCACCCAGCCCGGCGGCAGCGTCGAGCACTGGAACGAAGAGGCCGGGTACGTGTGGATGCAGCGCTTCATGGAGAAGTTCAGGAAGATCATCTGGATCAACCCGTACCCCAAACAGGCCTGGGACTACACCGCCTCGACCCACCTGGTGCGCGACCTGATCGAGGACAAGATGTACCCGCTGACCTTGCAGGGGTTGGAGGATGGGATGCGTTACCTGTCCAAGTAGCTAATGCCCTGGGGCCGCTCTGCGGCCCTTTCGCGGCACAAGGCCGCTATCGCGTTATCTCTGTAGGAGCGGCCTTGTGTCGCGAAAGGGCTGCAGAGCAGCCCTAAAATCTCAAAACCAACGCCGACCAAAGGCCTGCTGCTCCCGCCAGGCCTCATCCTGCACCACCGCCCTGAAGCGTACCGACGCGCCCGGCATGCACTGCGCCAACTGCGCCAGCGCCAGCGGTGTCAGCGCCCCCAGCCGTGGATACCCACCAATGGTCTGCCGGTCGTTCAATAGCACGATCGGCTGCCCGTCTGGTGGCACCTGAACAGCGCCAAGCGGGATCCCTTCGGAAATCATCGGCGCGCCCTGGTACACCAGCTGCGGCCCAAGCAGGCGGATGCCCATGCGGTCGGCGCGGCTGTCCAGGGTCCAGTCGCGATTGAACGCCTCAAACAGACTGGTGCCGCTGAAATCGCCGATCTGCGCCCCCATCACCAGGTCCAGCACAGGCTTGTCCGCATACATCGGCCGCAACGTTTCGGGAACGTGGGAGCGGCGGTTCGGCGCCCCGACTTGCCCCGCGATGGCTCCGGCAGCGTGCAGTACCTCCCCTATCACCAACGCCAGGCCCTGGCCGTCTACTCCACCTAGTTCTTCCCGAACCACCGTGGCACAACTCCCCAGCACCGACTCGCCCACGAACCCGCCCGGCACCGCCAGATAGGCACGTACCCCTTGGCGAGGCTGACGCAGCGTCAGCTGCTGGCCCTTGCCGAGGTTGAAGCTGGTCCAGGGCGCCACAGCCTGCCCGTCGACCTGCGCATCCAGGTCGGCCCCGGCCAGTGCCATCACGCAGTCCTGCTCGGCGACCACGCTGAAGCCGCCGAGGGCAATTTCCACCACGGCGCTGTCCAGGGCATTGCCCAGCAGCCAGTTGGCCCAGCGCATGGCCACCCAGTCCAGCGCGCCGCCCTGGGTCACCCCCAAGTGGCGCACACCGAAACGCCCGGCGTCCTGCAACTGGCACAGCGCGGTGCTGGCTTCGACTCTCAACTGACTCATGCCTGGGCCTCCAGCGGGCTGTCGTCACCGCCCAGGTTGATGAATTCGGCATGCCCGACCGCCACGAAGCGCACCCGGTCACCGGGCTGCAGCAGGCTATGGCCATGCGCGAACAGGCGCACTGGGGTGCGGCCAATTAAGTTCCAGCCCCCCGGCGAAACGGCCGGGTACGCCGCAGTCTGACGCTCGGCGATACCGACGCTGCCCGCCGCCACGCGTTTGCGCGGGGTACTCAGGCGCGGCGTGGCCAGGCGTTCGTCGACCAACCCCATGAAGCCGAAGCCGGGCGCGAAGCCCAGGGCGAACACCGGGTAATCACGGCTACCATGCAGGGCAATCACCTCGTCCTCGCTCAGCCCGCTGCGTGCCGCCAGCAGCGGCAACTCGGGCCCGACGCTGGGGTGGTACCACACAGGTATCTCGTGCCGGCGCCCGCCACTGCCGGCATCCGGCTGCAGCCCTTGCAGCGCGCGCTGGATGCGCTGGCGCGCTACGCCCGGTGCCAGGTCGAACTGCACCAACAGCGTGGTATAGGACGGCACCAGGTCGATCAACTGTTGGCCGAAAGCCTCGCGCAAGCGCTGGCTGGCGGCAAGAATCCACGGCATGTTGGCTTCATCGATGGCATCGAACAACCGCACCATCAGGCTGTCGATGGCCACCACCTCGATACGTGGCGTCATGCTTGCTCCAGCGCGTCCAGGGCCTGGCGGATCTGGCGCACGGCGGCTACCGATCCGTCGTTGTCGCCATGCACGCAGAGGGTGCTGGCGTTCAACCGTACCTCGCTGCCATCGTCGGCCACCAGGGGCTCGCCCTTGGCCAGGCGCAAGGCCTGCTCGACCACCAGCGCCGGGTCGTGATGCACCGCATTGGGCAGACGCCGCGACATCAGGTGGCCGCTGGCGGTGTAGCCACGGTCGGCGAAGGCTTCGAACCACAACGGCACGCCGATCTCGTCACCTAGGGCCTGGGCGGCGCGGTCGTCGGCAGTGGCCATCAGCATCAGCGGCAGGCCGCTGTCGAACGCCGCCACCGCCTCGAGCACGGTACGCAGGATGTCCGGGTTGGCCATCATGTCGTTGTACAGCGCGCCGTGCGGCTTGACGTAGGCGACTCGACCACCCAGCACCTTGCAGATGCCGTCCAGGGCGCCGATCTGGTAGTGCAGCAGGTCGCGGATCTCCTCGCTGCTGCAGGCCATGGAACGACGGCCGAAACCGGCCAGGTCCGGGTAGGCCGGATGCGCGCCTATCGCCACCCGGTGCTCCAGCGCCAGGGCCACGGTGCGGCGCATGGTGCCGGGGTCGCCGGCGTGGTAGCCGCAGGCGATGTTGGCGCAGTCGATGAAAGGCATGACCTTGGCATCCTGGCCCATGCGCCAGTTACCGAAGCTCTCGCCCATGTCGCAGTTGAGCAGCAGGCGTTTCACTTCGCGGACTCCTGTTTCGATGTTCATGCTGCCTACCTTAGCGCGCCTGGAGTTGTTTGCCGCGGGTTTCCGGCAGGCTCAACGCCGCCAGGATCACCACGCCGTAAGACACCGCGGCGAAGGCACCGATACCCAGGCCCAACGGGATCTTTTCACCCAGCAGGCCGATCAGCAGCGGGAACATCGCCGCGATGACCTTGCCGATGTTGTAGCAAAACCCCTGCCCCGAGCCGCGCACGCGGGTGGGGAACAGCTCGGTGAGAAACGACCCCATGCCGCTGAAGATGCCCGAGGCGAAGAAGCCCAGGGGAAAGCCCAGCCACAGCATCACTTGGTCGCTGACCGGCAGTTGGGTGTACAGCAGCACGATGACGAACGAGCCCACGGCGAACAGGATGAAGTTCTTCTTGCGCCCCAGCAGGTCGCAGAGGTAGGCGCTGACCACATAACCGATGTAGGAACCGACGATGACCATGGCCAGGTAGCCGCCGGTGCCCAGCACGCTTAAACCGCGTTCGTTCTTGAGGAAGGTCGGCAACCACGAGGTGATGGCGTAATAGCCCCCCAGCGCACCGGTGGTCAGCAGCGAGGCGCGGATGGTGGTCCAGAGCATGCCCGGGGCGAAGATCTCGTAGAAGTGCGAAGGTGCCTCGGCCTTTTCCACGGCCTTGGCCTGCCGGTAGATTTCCGGGTCCTTGACCAGGCGCCGGACGAAGATCACGAACAACGCCGGCAACAGCCCCAGCAGGAACAGCGCGCGCCAGGCCTGCTCGGCCGGTAGCCAGGTGAACAGCAGCGCATAGAGGATCGCGGTCAGGCCCCAGCCAATGGCCCAGCCCGACTGAACCATGCCCACCGCCTTGCCACGGTCCTGGGCGCGGATCACCTCGCCGATCAGCACCGCGCCGGCAGTCCACTCGCCACCGAAGCCAAAGCCCATCAGGGTACGGGCGATCAGCAATTGCTCGTAGTTCTGGGCGAAGCCGCACAGGAAGGTGAAGAAGGCGAACCACAGCACCGTCAGTTGCAAGGTGCGCACCCGGCCGATGCGGTCGGAGAGAATCCCGGCGATCCAGCCGCCCAGGGCCGAGGCGATCAGGGTGCTGGTGTGGATCAGCCCGGCCTCGGCGGTGGTGATGCCCCACAGCATGATCAGGGTGGGGATGACGAAACTCAGCATCTGCGTGTCCATGCCGTCCAGGCCATAGCCGATCTTGCAGCTCCAGAAGGTGCGGCGTTGCTGGGAGTCGATGTCGCGGTACCAGGCGAAAGGGCCGCTCGAAGAACGGGCGGGGGCCTGCTGCTGCACGCCGGTCGGGTTCATGATTGCCTCGGCTTGTTGGTATTGTTCTATGGGCGACGTCGAGGTCGCGGCCTGGACGCCATGTTCGAAGGCCGATGCCCTGGCCGTCCAACGAGAAAAACCGTCGGTCTGGAACAAGAAAAACTGATCATGAACCTCCGTTTCCTCGAAACCTTCGTCTGGGTCGCCCGGCTCAAGAGCTTCCGCCTCACCGCCGAGAAGCTGTTCACCACCCAGGCTTCGGTCTCCAGCCGCATCGCCGCGCTGGAGGCCGACCTGGGGGTCAAGCTGCTGCTGCGCGATTCGCGCGGGGTCAGCCTGACGCCTGAGGGCGCCAAGGTGCTTGAATACGCGGAGCGCATGCTCGACACCGCCAAGGCCATGAAGCAGTCGCTGGACAGCGACCGGGCCAAGACCGGGCGCATTCGCCTGGGGGTAATGGACACGGTGATCCACACCTGGATGAGCGCGCTGGTGGCGGAACTGGGCGAGCGCTACCCGCAGGTGGAGATCGAGTTGGTGGCCGATACCGCGTTGAACCTGCGCGAGCAGTTGCAGAAGGGTTTTCTCGACGTGATCCTGCAGACCGACCTGCTGCGCGAGCAGTCGATCCGCAGCCAGGACCTGGCGCGCTACCCCATGGGCTGGCTGGTCGCCGCCGGCTCGCCGCAGCACCGCGCCTACGCCGACCTGGCGCAGCTGGCCCGCGAGCGGATCATCACCTTCTCGAAGAACTCACGGCCGCACCAGGAAGTGCTCAGCCTGCTGCAGGGCGCCGGGGCCGAGGCGCCGCGGCTGAACTGCGTGAACTCGGTGGCAGCCATCACTCGTCTGCTGCGCGACGGCTTCGGTATTGGCGCCTTGCCACCGGCGCTGGTGGATGGCGAATTGAGCCGCGGTGAACTGGTGTTGCTCGCCGGCTTGCAACCGCCGCCGAGCCTGGAGCTGGTAGTGGCCTGGCAAACCGGTGTGGCACTGGTGGACGAGGTGGTGGGGGTTTGCCGGCAGGTGCTGGAGCGCTATGCGCGGGATGTGGGTGGGCAACGGATCGTGCTGGTCTGAAAGGCCCTTTCGCCGGCAAGGCCGGCTCCTGCAGGTTGAGCGCAGCCCCTGTAGGAGCCAGCCTTGCTGGCGAACCTAGCGCCAGCTCTCTTTCACCACCTTGCGCCGCCCACCGAGAATCACCCAGCCAATCACCAGCAACAGGCTCTCGACCACGAACGCCAGCACGAACCCGCTGCCAATCCCCCAGCCGATCGCCTCGGGCACCAGCAGGATCTGGTAGCTGTAGCCCTTGAGCGTCTCTTCGCGCAGCGCCGGCTCCGGCTGCACCAGCACATGCCAGGTGCGGCTCACCCACGAGCCTTGCAGGGCCTGCCATTCATGCTCCAGCGCCTGGTTGCGGATCAGCAGGCTGTCGATGCTGTTGGCATCGCTGTTGAACACCGGATCGTCGCTGCCGCGGTAATGCCGCACCAGCGCCTGCAGGTCGCCATTGAAGAAGCGCTGCGCGGTCTGGCGGAAGCCGTCCAGGGCCTGGCGCGACTCGAGCAGGTGCGCCTCGACGCGCTGGCTGTAGTCCTTGACCAGCCCCGGCACCTGGAGACCGGCCAGCAGGCCGAAGGTGAACAACAGCAAACGCAGGTAGCTTCTGAACATGGAGCTTCCTTAGCTCTGGCCGTGGGCGACGCACTCGCCATGGCGCCACAGCCCCCATTGACCCGGCTCGTAGCGGTTCCAGGTCTCGTTCTCGGTCAAGGCCTCGGTGGCGATCACCGTGACCACGTCGTTGGGGGTGGTTTGCGTGTGGAAGTCGACGATCAGGTCGACATCCTTCAGCCGCGCCGCGCCAAAGGGTGCGCGGCGGGTGATGTGCACCAGTTTGGTCGAGCAGAAGCAGAACAGCCAGTCGCCGTCGCTGAGCAGGCAGTTGAACACGCCCTTGCCGCGGTACTCGGCGCAGGCCTCGACCAGCACCGGCAACAGCTGCTCGGCTGCCACCGGCTCGGGGAAGGCCTCGCGGATACGATTGAGCAGGTCGCAGAAGGCGGCCTCGCTATCGGTATCGCCTATCGGTCGGTAGAACGTGCGCTGGCCGGCGAAGTCACCCAGCTGGCCGTTGTGCGCGAAACACCAGTTGCGGCCCCACAGCTCGCGCACGAACGGATGGGTGTTGGACAGGCAGACCTTGCCGACGTTGGCCTGGCGGATATGGCCGATGACCACTTCGCTCTTGATCGGGTAGCGCTGCACCAGGTTGGCCACTTCCGACTCGCTGCTCGCCGCCGGGTCCTGGAACAGGCGCAGGCCGCGCCCCTCGTAGAAACCGATGCCCCAGCCATCGCGGTGCGGGCCGGTGCGCCCGCCGCGCTGCATCAGGCCGGTAAAGCTGAAGACGATGTCGGTGGGGACGTTGGCGCTCATGCCCAGTAGTTCGCACATGCTCGCGGCTCCTGGCTTACAGACGTGGCTCGACCCGGCCCTGGCCGGGGCCCGCGCGGCGCACCGGGGTGGCCGGCGGTTCTTCGCGGTAGCGGTCCTGGCGGTTGGCGACCACCGGCGTCTCGACCGTGGCCTGGTCATCGTCCTGCTTTTGGCGCTGGGCGACGGCCTCGCGCTGGGCGCGGCGTTCGCGGGCACGCTTTTCCAGCGGCCAGCGGATCAGCACGAAGACGAAGTACAAGGCAAAGGCGATCATCCCGTACATGGCCAGGTCGGAGGCTGCGCGCCAGGCGTTGTTGCCGACCTTGAAGGCGACATCCAGCGCGGTGATGGCGATGGCCGGGGCGAAACTTTCCTTGACCGGGTCGACGATGGTCGGGGCAAACAGCAGCACGGCGATGATCACCCGCAGCGGCTCGCGCAGCCAGCGCCACATCCAGCCAGTCAGCTTGAAGCCCACCAGCAGGCAGCCCAGGGCGGCAACGGCGTACAGGCCCCAGGCCAGCGTATAGTCGTGTTCGGTCATGGTGTTGGTGCAAGCCAGGCAAAGAGAGGCCTATGATAAACACTTTTACCGGCGCAGGCTGCCCCCGCACCGCAAGGGACCCGCGATGGGGTCCACAATCGATGAGATCACCCATGCCCCTGACCCTTCCCGCCCCTATCGCCCATCAAGCCGACGGCAACGACCCTTATGCCTGGCTGCAGGACCGCGACACGCCCGAGGTGCTGGCCTACCTGGCCGAGGAAAACGCCTACCAGCAAGCCTGCCTGGCCGGCCAGGCGCCGCTGCGCGAGCAACTGTTCGCAGAGATCAAGAGCCGCATCCTCGAGACCGACCTGTCGCTGCCCTCGCCCTGGGGCCCGTACCTCTATTACACCCGCACCACCGCCGGCGACGAGTACCCGCGTCACTACCGCTGCCCGCGCCCGGCCGACGACAGCAATACGGTAGATGAAAGCCGCGAGGAACTGCTGCTCGACCCCAATGCGCTGGCGAACGACGGTTTCCTCTCCCTCGGCGCCTTCAGCATCAGCCCCGACCATCGCCTGCTGGCCTACAGCCTGGATACCAGTGGCGACGAGGTCTACACCCTGTACGTCAAGGAATTGGCCAGCGGCACGCTGACCACCCTGCCCTTCGACGACTGCGATGGCAGCATGACTTGGGCCAATGACAGCCAGACGCTGTTCTTCGCCGAACTGGACGACACTCATCGCCCCTGGCGCCTGCGTCGCCACGCCCTGGGCGAGGCCGCGGCCACCACCGTATTCGAAGAACCCGACGGACGTTTCTTCCTGCACTGCTACCGCGCCAGCTCCGAACGCCAACTGGTGCTGCTGCTCAACAGTAAGACCACCAGCGAAGCCTGGGTGCTCGATGCGGCCACGCCGCATGCCGACTTCACCTGCCTGGCGCCACGGGTCGAAGGCCATGAGTACTTCCTCGACCATGGCCAGCTCGACGGTCAATGGCGCTGGTTCATCCGCAGCAACCAGGACGGTATCAACTTCGCCCTGTTCCATGCGCCGGCAGACAGCGTGCCGGCCCGCGCGCAATGGCAGGTGCTGGTGCCGCACCGCGACGACATCATGCTCGAAGGCGTCAGCCTCAATGCCTCGGCACTGTCCCTGAGCCTGCGCGAAGGCGGCCTGCCAATCATCGAAGTGCGCCCGCAAGGCCTGCCGGCCTACCGCGTTGAACTGCCGGACGCCGCCTACAGCCTCTACGTGCAGGACAGCTTGGAATTCGCCAGCACGCGCATCCGCCTGCGCTACGAAGCTCTCAACCGCCCGGCCCAGGTGCGCCAGCTGGAACTGGCCACAGGCGCCCAGCAGGTGCTCAAGCAGACCCCGGTGCTCGGCGCGTTCGACGCCGACGACTACATCAGCCAGCGCCTGTGGGCGGTGGCCAAGGATGGCACCCGGGTACCGATCAGCCTGGTGCGCCGTCGCGTCGACGAAGGCAAGACGGTGCCGCTCTACCTCTATGGCTATGGTGCCTACGGCGAGAGCCTCGACCCGTGGTTCTCCCATGCCCGCCTGAGCCTGCTGGAGCGTGGCGTGGCCTTCGCCATCGCCCATGTGCGCGGTGGCGGCGAGCTGGGTGAAGCCTGGTACCGGGCCGGCAAGCAGGAACACAAGCACAACAGCTTCGACGACTTCATCGCCTGCGCCGAACACCTGATTGCCGAAGGCGTTACCAGCCGCGAACACCTGGCCATCAGTGGCGGCAGTGCCGGCGGCCTGCTGATGGGCGCGGTGCTCAACCTGCGCCCCGAGCTGTTCCGCTGCGCCATCGCCGAAGTGCCGTTCGTCGATGTGCTCAACACCATGCTCGACCCCGAGCTGCCGCTGACCGTTACCGAGTACGATGAATGGGGTAACCCGGAAGACCCCGAGGTGTATGCGCGGATCAAGGCCTACGCGCCGTACGAGAACGTCCGGGCCCAGGCCTACCCGGCCATGCTGGTGATCGCTGGCTACAACGACAGCCGAGTGCAGTACTGGGAGGCGGCCAAGTGGGTGGCGCGCCTGCGCACGCGCAAGACCGACGCCAACCTGCTGCTGCTCAAGACCGAGATGGGCGCAGGCCACGGCGGCATGAGCGGCCGCTACCAGGGGCTGCGCGACGTGGCGTTGGAGTATGCGTTCGTCTTCAATGAGCTGGGCGTGGCGTAAAACGCGAATTTCGTTGTCTCACAAGCGCCACGGCCACTGATTGTGCGCACGCGGCGCTTTCCAGACATGCGAAGAAGAACAACACATGCCCGACACCCAGCACCTGAACGCCGAAATCCGCGACATGCTCATGGACTGCGGTCTGTTCGACACCCTGCAGCCCAGCGACTTCGTCACCGCCGCCGGCTATTTCAGCCTCACCGCCGTGAGCGAAGGCCAGACCCTGTTCAGCGAAGGCGACGCCGGTACCTTCATGTGCATCCTCCACCGTGGCGTGGTCTCGGTGCGCAAGACCGACGGCAACGGCACCAAGGTGGAAATCGCCACCCTGCGCAAGGGCCGTGCCTTCGGCGAGATGGCCGTGCTCGACGGCGAGCGCCGCTCGGCCACCTGCGTGGCCGCCAGCGACTGTCAGTTGCTGACCCTGGGCAAGGACTCGCTGGAGAAGATGCTCGCCGACGCGCCGCGTATTGCCGCCCGTATCATTCGCGCCCTGGCCGTGGCGCTCTCCAGGCGCCTGCGCATGCAGGACGGCCAGCGCCTGTCGCAACAGGTTTAGTCGGCCTTGGGCGCAGGCTTCGGCGGCGCCGGCTGCAGGCCCGGCAACGGCTGGTCCTTGGGTGGCCCCGGCACCGGCATCGCTGGCAGCAACGGCGCACCGGGCCGGTTGGCACCGGCCTTGGGCGGCGTGCTGGGGGTTATCTGCGGGTACGGCGTGGGCGTCGGCGTGCCGGGGGCACCGGGCACCGGGGTGAGCGGGCGCTGTTGCTGGCCGGCAGCATCGGCCAGCGGAGCCGCGGCCAGCAGCACGGCGGCGAGGATCGCATGCAGCATCGGCAACCTCCTGTCAGAAACCTTCCTACAGGCTACGCCTAACCGCGCATTTTCGCCTGTCCGCCCGCCCTGCAGGCACGCTAGACTCAACGGCATAACCGTCACTCAGCCTGATCAGAAAAAGGTAACACCATGAGCTCCACCCCCGACGCCACCGCCCGCCTCGACCGTATCCTCGCCGACGCCAAGCGCGACAAGGAAATGGGCTACCGCGACAAGGCGCTGAAGATGTATCCCCACGTCTGTGGCCGCTGCACCCGTGAGTTCTCTGGCAAGCGCCTGTCGGAACTGACCGTGCACCACCGTGACCACAACCACGACAACAACCCGCAGGACGGCTCCAACTGGGAGCTGCTGTGTCTGTACTGCCACGACAACGAGCACGCCCGCTACACCGACCAGCAGTATTTCAGCGAAGGCTCGTTGAGCACGCCGAAGGTCGCCGTGGCCACCCACAACCCGTTCGCCGGCCTGGCCGCGCTGATGAACAAGGACTGACCGTCGATTGCCGCCCCCGGCGTGTCGGCAAGCCCGTATAATCGCGCTTTTTTTGCGAAGGGCCCCGACACGTGGCGAATAAACGGTACAGCTGCATCGGCCTGTTCAACCCCAAATCGGCCGAGAACGTCGGCTCGGTGATGCGCGCGGCAGGCTGTTATGGCGTCAACTCGGTGTTCTACACCGGCAAGCGCTATGAGCGCGCCCGCGATTTCGTCACCGATACCAAGCGGGTGCACTACGACATCCCGCTGATTGGCATCGACGACCTGCAACGCATCATTCCGTTGGGCTGCACGCCGGTGGCGGTGGAGCTGGTGGACGGTGCGCGCGCCCTGCCCGAATACACCCACCCGGACCGGGCGATCTATATCTTCGGGCCTGAGGATGGCTCGTTGAGCGAGGACGTACGTGGTTGGTGCGAAGAGACTATCTATATCCCGACCCAGGGTTGCATGAACCTCGCGGCGACGGTCAACGTGGTGCTGTATGACCGCATGGCCAAGGGGCTCAATACCCGCTCGGGGCCGAAGTTCAAGTAGGCCGGTCCGGCCCCTTCGCCGGCAAGGCCGGCTCCTACAGGCGCCATGCGCGCTCCTGCAGCACCTGGAACTGCTCGGTTGCCGTTGCCGATCAAAAGGCTAGCGCCAACCCCAGCGAGCGACAGCTGCGCC
>NZ_JBMDJI010000024.1:0-73042 GCF_057809115.1 Pseudomonas sp. FG47 | reverse complement strand
CTTCGCAAGGCCTGCGTTCGGCCTCCTGAAGTCGCGAAGTTAGGGGTGGCGCCTGTACCGGCGCAGCTACCGCTAGCGGGTTACGAGGGGCATCTTCCCGATCAAGATCAAGATCAAGATCAAGATCAAGATCAAGATCAAGATCAAGATCGGATCATGGCTTCGTTTAGTTCTTTGCCTTCGAATGCCGCCAGCCCTGGTCAAAGAACGCAAACACCACCACCAACACCCCAGCCACCGCCAGGATCATCGCCACGCCATCGGTGGAATGAGTCGCGGAACCTGCCACCAGCGCCAGCCCGCCCAACGGCGCCAGGCCGCCAGCCACCGCGGTACCGACCTCTCGCCCAGTGCCGAACCCGGACGAGCGCGTCTGCGTGGGGAACTGCCGGCTGAGGAACGACCCCTGCGGGGCGAACATCATCGGCGCCAGGATCCCGGTGCCCACGGCGATGGCCAAGTAGATCATCATCGGCTCGCCAGTCGACAGCAGTTGCAGGAACGGGAAGGCGAACAGCGCCGACAGCACGCCACCGAGCATAAGCACGGTCTTGCTGCTCCACTTGTCGCATAGCCAGCCGAAGAACGGCACGGCGAAGATCGCCACCAGGCTGGCCAGGGTCACCGACAGCGAGGTGACATGCGCCTCGACGCCCTTGAACTGGGTCAGATAGGCCAGCGAGAAGGTCTTGAAGATGTAGCTCAGAGCGTTGTAGCCCACCGCCACGAAGAACACCACGGCCAGGCCCTTGAGGTCGTTCCTGAACAGCAGCTTCAGCGGCGACACCTGCGGTTTGTCATCGGCCTTGTCCAGTTCCTTGAAGTCCGGCGTCTCCGGGATGCTCTTGCGCACCCACAGGCCCACCGCCACCAGGGCGATACTGGCGATGAACGGGATGCGCCAGCCGCCGGCCAGCAGGAACTCGTTGCCGTTCATGGTCAGCAGGTACACCGTCAGCGACGACAGCAGCAGGCCCAGGTTCAGCCCCAGCGCCGGCCAGGCGCCCTGGCTGCCGCGCTTGCCTTCGCTGGCGTGCTCGTAGGAGGTCACTGCCGCGCCGGACAGCTCGGCCCCGGCGCCCAGGCCCTGGATGATGCGGATGATCACCAGCAGGATCGGTGCCCAGATGCCAATGGTGGCGTAGCCGGGGATCAGGCCGATCAGCATGGTGCACAGGCCCATCATGCAGAAGGTGATCACCAGCACGTGCTTGCGCCCGAAGCGGTCGCCCAGGTAGCCGAACAGCACGCCGCCGAACGGACGGGCGATGAAGCCGATGGCGAAGGTCGAGAACGCCAGCAACGAGGCTACCGCCGGGTTGCTCGGGTCGAAGAAAACCTTCGAGAAGACGATCGCCGCCATGGTGGCGTACAGGTAGAAGTCATACCACTCAAGCATCGAGCCGAAGATGGTCGCCGCTGCCACCTTGCGCAGGCGCTTGCGTTGCTGTTCGGGGGTTTCGCTCGCGGCCAGGGCCGTCTCGTGTACCGACATGGGAGTTTCCTTGTTGTCTTTGTAATTGTGGGTGCAGCGGATGGATCAGCGGGCCTTGAGGATCTTCTCGGCGATCATCTGGCCGATGGGGATGGCCGAGGTGGCGGCAGGTGATGGCGCATTGCACACATGCACCATGCGTGCGGTCTCGGCGAACAGGAAGTCGTGCACCAAGCTGCCGTCGCGCATCACCGCCTGGGCGCGGATGCCGGCTTCATAAGGCAGCAGGTCCGAGACCTCGAGGGATGGGCAGTACTTGCGGCACTGCTCCAGGTAGCCACGCTTGAACAGCGAGTTCTTCATCTCGGCGGTGCCGGAACCGAGGTTGTTCCAGATGGTTTTCCAGAAGCCGGGGAAGCGTGCGTACTCGGCGACGTCGCGCCAGTTCACCGAGAACTTGCGGTAGTTCTCCCGGCCAAAGCCGAGCACCGCGTTGGGGCCGACGGTGACGCTGCCGTCGATCATCCGCGTCAGGTGCACGCCAAGGAACGGCAGTTCCGGATCGGGGATCGGGTAGATGAGGTGGTTGACGATCTGGTTCTTGCTCGCCGGCAGGCGGTAGTACTCGCCGCGGAAGGGGATGATCTGGTGGTCGATCTTCACCCCGGCCAGGCGCGCCAGGCGGTCGGATTGCAGGCCGGCGCAGGCCACCAGCTGGTGGGCGCGCCAGGTGTTGCCGTCGGCGCTGACCGCGACATGATCGGCGTGTTCCTGGATGGCGCGCACGGCGGTGGACAGGCGCACTTCGCCCCCGGCCTGGCGAATCACCTTGGCCATGGCGTCGCATACCTGCTGGTAGTCGACGATGCCGGTGGCATCGAGGAACAACGCGCCCTTGCCGACGATGTTCGGCTCGCGCTCGCGCAGGGCGGCGGCGTCCAGGCGCTCGACCTTCAGGCCGTTCTGCTGCGAGCGCTGGTACAGCGCCTGCATGCGCTGCACCTCCAGGTCGTTGGAAGCCACCAGCAGCTTGCCGCAGACCTCGAAGGCGATGCCGTGCTCGGCGCAGAAGTCCTTGGTGGCCTGGGCGCCGCGCTTGCACAGGTCGGCCTTGAGGCTGCCGGGGGCGTAGTAGATACCGGCATGGATCACGCCGCTGTTGTGGCCGGTCTGGTGGCGGCCGAGGCTGGCTTCCTTTTCCAGGATCAGCAGCGAGGCGCCGGGGCGACGGGTGAGCAGGGCCATCGCGGTGGCGAGGCCGACGATGCCGCCGCCGATGATGCAGTAGTCGTAGGTCATGCAGGGTACCTTGGAATTCTTGTCGGTGAATCTGCTTATCAGGTTGTCAGACTAAGTAGTGCGCGTAAAAGCCTCGCCAGGTCGCGATAGGGTTCTCCTGGGTCAGTCGAGGTCGGGGAGGTCGAGTTTCAGGCGCTTGGCCGAAGCGCGCAGATGGGCTTCGGCGCAGGCGGCGGCCGCATGGCGGTCACCGTCGGCAATGGCCTGGTACAACGCCCGGTGCTCACGCAGGGCGTCAGCCGAACCGCCTACCGCCGGGGTGGCGGAGTTTTCCCAGGCGGTACGGCGCGCGGCGGCCAGCTGGCCGCCGAGGAAATCGTGGAAGGCGACGAAGTAGTCGTTCTTGCCCGCGTCGGCGATGGCGCGGTGAAAGGCCACGTCGGCGGCCGCGGCGGTGGCGAAGTCGCTGCGTGGGTCTTCCATGGTGCCCAGGGCCGCGGCCATGCGCTGCAGGTCGTCGGCGTCGCGGCGGCGGGCGGCGATGGCGGCGGCCTGGGTCTCGATCCACAGGCGCATCTCGAACATCTGCACCAGGTCCGGTTTGCGCCCATTGCTGCCGGGGAAGCGGAACACCGTGCCGTTGGGGGTCTGCGAGATGTACGAACCGAGCCCGCGGCGAGCGATCAGCACGCCGTCGGCCTTGAGCTGCGCCACGGCCTCGCGCACCACCGAGCGGCTGACATTGAGCTGTTCAGCCAGTTGCTGTTCAGTGGGCAGGCGTGATTCGGCGGCCAGGCGGCCGGCATCGATCTCGGCGCGGATGGCGCTGACGACGCGTTCAACGAGGGTGTCGGGGCGCTGGAGCTCTAGCATGGACGTGCGGGGGACTTATTGATCAGGTTGTCAGACAATGCCTGTCTCGATAGTGACCTGTCAATGTCGTGAAGCCTTGCACGCTCCTACAGGGTGCGATGTCTCGGCTCAGAGCGTGGCCACGAACGTCCCGGTACCGGCAAGGATGTTCTGCAAGGTTTCTTTCACCTCATCCATGTCGGTCCCGGCACTGGTCAGGATGATTTCCAGTTGCTCGTCGCCCTTGAGCGCATCACGATCCCCCGGCGCCACCTCGATCAGCAGCCGCTCGGCGCTCAGGGTCACCTTCAGCCCGTCCAGCGTCGACGGCTCGTCGTCCAGGGTCAGGTCGACGGTGTCTTCGTCCGGGTAGCGGGTCAGCAGAAACATCTGGCCCTTGTCGCTGTGGCAGCACAGGGTCGCCATGTTGTCTTCTTCGTCGTCGCAAGGGGTGGCGAAGAGCAGGGCGGTTTTCAGTTGCATGGCAGTCGACCAGGGTTCGGGATAATGCCGCGCATGCTACCGCGCCGTCTGGCGTGCGGCCAGCGGCGCGTCGATAGAGCGCCCTGATCGGCGCTTCACAACTATCGATTGGACGCCTGCGTGACCGGGCCCTAGGGTGGCATATACCGGCATGGGGCCGCGCATCAGGAGCGAAGGTGGCAGACAGGAAGACAAACCCCAGCCCGGCGGGCGACGCCCAGCCACATGGCGACGAATTCACCGAGAGCCTCAGGGAGCTGATGGGCTGGTACGGCAAGACCTACGTCGAGGTGATCGAGATCGCTGCCGCCGAACTGGCCCAGGGGCGTGCACCATTGCCCCAGGCCCAGCCCAGCAAACGCATTCACTGAACACCACGCCGGCCGCGCCGTGGAAGGGGTCATCTTGGAAGTCCATCAGCAGCAGCTGGTCCGTCACCTGCGTCACCGTTTCGCCGCCTTGCTGGCAGTCTCCTGCTGCGCCTGGCTGGGCATGGCCGCGATGCTGGTGTTCGTCTGGTGGCACCGGGCGCAGTTGGGTATCGCCTCGTACCTGGGGTTTGCCGCTGGGGTGGTGCTGAGCCTGGCGCTATTGCTGTGCCTGGTGGTCATCGCGGTACGTCTGCGGGGCATCATGCAGGTGCGTTCCAGGCTGCTGTCGCGCCTGGAGCATGCCTCGGGGCACGACGAGCTGACCGGGCTGCTCAACCGTCGCGGCTTCGACGCCGCCCTGGCTCAACTGTTGGCCGGGCGGCATGCGTTCACCCTGCTGTACCTCGACCTGGATGGCTTCAAGCAGGTCAACGACGGCCATGGTCATGAGCTTGGCGACCAGGTGCTAAGGGCCGTGGCCCAGGGCTGGGAGCGCACGCTGCGGGCTGGTGATGTGCTGGCGCGCCTGGGCGGCGATGAGTTCGTGCTGATCACCCAGGCCAGCGGCACGCAGGTCGACGCCTTGTGCGAGCGGCTGATCGCGGTGGCCGGGCTGGCCCTGGCCGAGGAACTGCCGGTGTTACGCATCGGCGTCAGCATCGGCATCGCCGCCTGCCCAGGGCAGGGCTGCGAAGCCAGGCGCCTGCTGGCCAGTGCCGATCGGGCTATGCTCAGCGCCAAGGCCCAGGGCAAGTCGCGTTATCAGCGGGCGCTGTGCGAATCGTCCTGTTCTCGCGGATAGGGGGTGCACGTTCTGTCCGAATATGTCGCAGGGCTGCAAGCCGTGGTGACCGCTCAGTCGTTAAGCTGCCCAGTCGATGGACACCCGTAAAGCCACCGCCATCCGGCTGTCGGCTTTGCAGATGCCCATCCCTGGAACAGATGGACGTGTCGCCACGTCCAACGCCTGGTTTACCGTCCGGCTGCTACGGGTTGGCTATCGTTGATCCGTACACGGCGGACATACGCGACGCTTCACCTATAACAAAGCCCAAGCGGAGTACCACAGATGGCGTTCTTCACCGCAGCCAGCAAAGCCGACTTCCAGCATCAACTGCAAGCGGCCCTGGCGCAGCACATCAGCGAGCAGTCCCTGCCACAAGTGGCACTGTTCGCCGAGCAGTTCTTCGGCATCATCTCTCTGGACGAACTTACTCAGCGCAGGCTGTCGGACCTGGCCGGCTGCACGCTGTCCGCCTGGCGCATCATCGAGCGCTTCGACCCCCAGCACCCGCAAGTGCGGGTCTACAACCCCGATTACGAACGCCACGGCTGGCAGTCGACCCACACCGTGGTCGAGGTGCTGCACCACGACCTGCCGTTTCTGGTCGACTCGGTGCGCACCGAGCTCAACCGCCGCGGCTACAGCATCCATACCCTGCAGACCACCGTGCTCAGCGTGCGCCGCGGGGCCAAGGGCGAGCTGGTCGAACTGCTGCCCAAGGGCACCCAGGGCGAGGGCATTCGCCATGAATCGCTGATGTACCTGGAGATCGACCGCTGCTCCAACGCCGCCGAGCTGAGCACCCTGGCCAAGGAGCTGGAACAGGTGCTGGCCGAAGTGCGCGGCGTGGTCGCCGACTTCGAGCCGATGAAGGCCAAGATCCACGAACTGCTGGAACTGGTCGAGGACAACGCCTTCGGCCCGGCGCAAAACGACAAGGCCGAGGTGAAGAGCTTCCTGGCGTGGCTGCTGGACAATCATTTCACCTTCCTCGGCTACGAGGAGTTCACCGTCGAGTCCGACACCGCCGGTGGCCACCTGGTCTACGACGAAAGCTCGTTCCTAGGTCTGGCCCGCTTGCTGCGTGCGGGCCTGGGCGCCGACGACCTGCGCATCGAGGACTACGCCGTCGCCTACCTGCGCGAGCCGCGCCTGCTGTCGTTCGCCAAGGCCTCGCAGCCGAGCCGCGTGCACCGCCCGGCCTACCCGGACTACGTGTCGATCCGCCAGATCGACCAGGACGGCAAGGTGGTCAAGGAGTGCCGCTTCATGGGCCTGTACACCTCGTCGGTGTATGGCGAAAGCGTGCACACCATCCCCTACATCCGCGGCAAGGTCGCCGAGGTCGAGCGCCGCTCGCACTTCGACGCCAAGGCTCACCTGGGCAAGGAACTGGCCCAGGTGCTCGAGGTGCTGCCGCGCGACGACCTGTTCCAGACCCCGGTCGACGAGCTGTTCAACACCGCCATGTCGATCGTGCAGATCCAGGAACGCAACAAGATCCGCGTGTTCCTGCGCAAGGACCCGTACGGCCGCTTCTGCTATTGCCTGGCTTATGTGCCGCGCGAGATCTACTCCACCGAAGTGCGGCAGAAGATCCAGCAGGTACTGATGGAGCGGCTCAAGGCCACCGACTGCGAGTTCTGGACTTTCTTCTCCGAGTCGGTGCTTGCTCGTGTGCAACTGATTCTGCGGGTCGACCCGAAAAACCGCATCGACATCGACCCGCAGCAGCTGGAAAACGAAGTGATCCAGGCCTGCCGCTCGTGGCAGGACGACTTCTCGGCGCTGGTGGTGGAAAACTTCGGCGAAGCCCAGGGCACCAACATTCTCGCCGACTTCCCCAAGGGCTTCCCGGCCGGTTATCGCGAGCGTTTCGCCGCCCATTCGGCGGTGGTCGACATGCAACATGTGCTGGGGCTGTCCGAGGCCAAGCCGCTGGCCATGAGCTTCTACCAGCCGCTGACCCAGCTCGGCGAGCGCCAGTTGCACTGCAAGCTGTACCACGCCGACACGCCGCTGGCGCTGTCGGATGTGCTGCCGATCCTGGAAAACCTTGGTCTGCGCGTGCTCGGCGAGTTCCCGTATCGGTTGCGCCACGCCAGTGGCCGCGAGTTCTGGATCCACGACTTTGCCTTCACCTACAGCGAAGGCCTCAACCTGGATATCCAGCAGCTCAACGACACCTTCCAGGACGCCTTCGTCCATATCGTCAAGGGCGACGCCGAGAACGACGCCTTCAACCGCCTGGTGCTGACCGCCGGCCTGCCGTGGCGCGACGTGGCGCTGCTGCGTGCCTATGCCCGCTACCTCAAGCAGATTCGCCTGGGCTTCGACCTGGGCTACATCGCCAGCACCCTGAACAACCACACCGACATCGCCCGCGAGCTGACCCGGTTGTTCAAGACCCGCTTCTACTTGGCGCGCAAGCTCACCCAGGACGACCTCGACGACAAGCAGCAGCGCCTGGAACAGGCGATCCTGACTGCCCTGGACGACGTCCAGGTGCTCAACGAGGACCGCATCCTGCGCCGCTACCTGGACCTGATCAAGGCCACCTTGCGCACCAACTTCTACCAGCCGGATGCGAACGGTCAGAACAAGTCGTACTTCAGCTTCAAGTTCAACCCCAAGCTGATCCCCGAGCTGCCCAAACCGGTGCCGAAGTTCGAGATCTTCGTCTATTCGCCACGGGTCGAGGGCGTGCACCTGCGCTTTGGCAATGTCGCCCGTGGCGGCCTGCGCTGGTCGGACCGCGAAGAAGATTTCCGCACCGAAGTGCTCGGCCTGGTCAAGGCCCAGCAGGTGAAGAACTCGGTGATCGTGCCGGTCGGCGCCAAGGGCGGTTTCCTGCCGCGCCGCCTGCCACTGGGCGGCAGCCGCGACGAGATCGCCGCCGAAGGCGTGGCGTGCTACCGCATCTTCATCAGCGGCCTGCTCGACATCACCGACAACCTCAAGGACGGCGGTGTGGTGCCGCCGGCCAACGTGGTGCGTCACGATGACGACGACCCCTACCTGGTGGTCGCGGCGGACAAGGGCACCGCGACCTTCTCCGACATCGCCAACGGCATCGCCATCGACTACGGCTTCTGGCTGGGCGATGCGTTCGCCTCCGGCGGCTCGGCCGGCTACGACCACAAGAAGATGGGCATCACCGCCCGTGGCGCCTGGGTCGGCGTGCAGCGTCACTTCCGCGAGCGCGGCATCAACGTGCAGGAAGACCCGATCACCGTGGTCGGCGTCGGCGACATGGCCGGCGACGTGTTTGGCAACGGTCTGCTGATGTCCGACAAGCTGCAACTGGTGGCCGCGTTCAACCACCTGCACATCTTCGTCGACCCGAACCCGGACCCAGCCACCAGCTTCGTCGAGCGCAAGCGCCTGTTCGACCTGCCGCGTTCGGCCTGGAGCGACTACGACACCAGCATCATGTCCGAAGGCGGCGGGATCTTCCCGCGCAGCGCCAAGAGCATCGCCATCAGCCCGCAGATGAAAGAGCGCTTCGCCATCGAGGCCGACCGCCTGACCCCGACCGAGCTGCTGCATGCCCTGCTGCAAGCGCCGGTGGACCTGCTGTGGAACGGCGGTATCGGCACCTACGTCAAGGCCAGCAGCGAAAGCCATGCCGATGTCGGCGACAAGGCCAACGACGCCCTGCGCGTCAACGGCAACGAACTGCGCTGCAAGGTGGTGGGCGAGGGCGGCAACCTGGGCATGACCCAGCTCGGCCGCGTCGAGTTCGGCCTGCATGGCGGTGCCACCAACACCGACTTCATCGACAATGCCGGTGGCGTGGACTGTTCCGACCATGAGGTCAACATCAAGATCCTGCTCAACGAAGTGGTGCAGGGTGGCGACATGACCGAGAAGCAGCGCAACCAGCTGCTGGGCAGCATGACCGACGAAGTCGCAGGGCTGGTGCTGGGCAACAACTACAAGCAGACCCAGGCGCTGTCGCTGGCGGCCCGCCGCGCCCGCGAGCGGATCGCCGAGTACAAGCGCCTGATGGCCGACCTCGAGGCCCGCGGCAAGCTCGACCGCGCCATCGAGTTCCTGCCCACCGAGGAGCAGTTGGCCGAGCGCCTGGCCGCAGGCCAGGGCCTGACCCGCGCCGAGCTGTCGGTGTTGATCTCTTACAGCAAGATCGACCTCAAGGAGCAACTGCTCAAGTCGCTGGTGCCGGACGACGACTACCTGACCCGCGACATGGAGACCGCGTTCCCGCCGTCGCTGGTCAGCAAGTTCGCCGATTCCATGCGCCGCCACCGCCTCAAGCGCGAGATCGTCAGCACCCAGATCGCCAACGACCTGGTCAATAACATGGGCATCACCTTCGTCCAGCGCCTGAAGGAGTCGACCGGCATGAGCCCGGCCAACGTGGCGGGTGCCTACGTGATCGTGCGCGACATCTTCCACCTGCCGCACTGGTTCCGCCAGATCGAGGCCCTGGATTACCAGGTTCCGGCCGAGATCCAGCTGACCCTGATGGACGAGCTGATGCGCCTGGGCCGCCGTGCTACCCGCTGGTTCCTGCGCAGCCGCCGAAACGAGCAGGACGCTGGTCGCGATGTCGCCCACTTCGGGCCAAAAATCGCCCAGTTGGGGCTGAAACTGGACGAATTGCTCGAAGGCCCGACCCGCGAACGCTGGATGGACCGCTACCAGGGCTTCGTCGAGGCCGGTGTGCCGGAGCTGCTGGCGCGCATGGTCGCCGGTACCACCCACCTGTACACCCTGTTGCCGATCATCGAGGCCTCGGACGTCACCGGCCACGACCCGGCGCAGGTGGCCAAGGCGTTCTTCGCCGTGGGCAGCTCGCTGGACCTGACCTGGTACCTGCAGGAAATCAGCAACCTGCCGGTGGAGAACAACTGGCAGGCCCTGGCTCGCGAGGCGTTCCGCGACGATATCGACCTGCAGCAGCGGGCGATCACCATCTCGGTGTTGCAGATGGCCGATGCGCCGCAAGACATGGATGCACGGGTGGCGCTGTGGTGCGAACAGCACCGGGTGATGGTCGAGCGCTGGCGCGCCATGCTCGACGACCTGCGCAATGCCACCGGCACCGACTATGCAATGTACGCGGTGGCCAACCGCGAGCTGGTCGACCTGGCGATGAGCGGGCAGGCGACGGTGGTGCCGTCCTGATCTTCGCGCTGAAATGAAAAAGCCCCGGCAGTAATGCCGGGGCTTTTCATTTGGCGCTTGCGCAGTCTCTGTAGGAGCGGCCTTGTGTCGCGAAAGGGGTGCGAAGCGCCCCCATCATTTGCGCATCACAGGGATGTTGCCGGGGCCGCTTCGCGACCCTTTCGCGACACAAGGCCGCTCCTACAGGTACCCACAGGCCAGGCTTACTTGAACCTGCGTTCCACGCCTTTCTCCACCAGGATCTTCGCCGAGATCTCCTCAACCGAAAAATGCGTGGAGTTGATGTTGGGAATATTCTCCCGACGGAACAGGTTCTCCACCTCGCGCACCTCGAATTCACACTGGGCGAAGCTCGAATAGCGGCTGTTGGGCTTGCGCTCGTGGCGAATGGCGGTCAAGCGGTCGGGGTCGATGGTCAGGCCGAACAGCTTGCTGTGGTGCTTCTTCAGTACCGCCGGCAATTGCAGGCGTTCCATGTCGTCCTCGGTCAGCGGGTAGTTGGCCGCGCGGATGCCGAACTGCATGGCCATGTACAGGCAGGTCGGGGTCTTGCCGCAGCGCGACACGCCCACCAGGATCAGGTCGGCCTTGTCGTAGTAGTGGGTGCGCGCGCCATCGTCGTTGTCGAGGGCGAAGTTGACCGCCTCGATGCGCTCCATGTAGTTGGAGTTGCCGCCGATGGAGTGGGATTTGCCCACGGAATACGACGAATGGGCGGTCAATTCCTGCTCGAGCGGGGATAAAAACGTGGAAAAGATGTCGATCATGAAGCCATTGGACGTGGCCATGACCTCACGGATGTCCTGGTTGACGATGGTGTCGAAAATGATCGGGCGTACCCCGTCGCGCTCGGCCGCGGCGTTGATCTGCTGGACCATGGCCCGGGCCTTGTCCAGCGTGTCGATGTAGGGGCGCGTGAATTTATTGAACGGAATGCTCTCGAATTGTGCGAGCAGGCTCTGGCCCAGCGTTTCTGCAGTGATGCCGGTACCGTCGGAGATGAAGAACGCGGTTCGTTTCATTTGCACCTGGGGCCTTAAGCTGCCGAAGATTTCTGGATATGATAGGTTCGGTTTGCCGAACGTGGTTGCTCGGCATTCTCACTTATTTTCCAGGTCCAGGCCACAAGCGTCCGGCCCAGTCATTCCGGCAGGCGGGCGCCCTTGAGCTTTTCCAATACAGTTAGTGGAGAGATCACCTTGGTAGAGTACGTAGTTTCCCTCGATAAGCTCGGCGTCCATGATGTGGAGCATGTGGGGGGCAAGAACGCATCCCTGGGCGAGATGATCAGTAATCTTGCCGGTGCCGGTGTCTCGGTGCCGGGCGGCTTTGCCACTACGGCTCAGGCGTACCGCGATTTTCTCGAGCAAAGTGGCCTCAACGACCGCATCCATGCGGCGCTCGACGCGCTGGATGTCGACGATGTCAACGCCCTGGCCAAGACCGGCGCGCAGATCCGCCAGTGGGTGATGGAAGCCGATTTCCCGGCGCGTCTCGATTCGGAAATCCGAACCGCCTTCGCCGAAATGTCCCAGGGCAATGACAACATGGCCGTGGCCGTGCGCTCCTCGGCCACCGCCGAAGACCTGCCGGATGCTTCCTTCGCAGGCCAGCAGGAGACCTTCCTCAACATCCGCGGCGTCGATAACGTCATCCGCGCGGCCAAGGAAGTGTTCGCCTCGCTGTTCAACGACCGGGCCATTTCCTACCGCGTGCACCAGGGCTTCGACCACAAACTGGTCGCCCTGTCCGCTGGCGTGCAGCGCATGGTCCGTTCCGAGACCGGTACCGCGGGCGTGATGTTCACCCTGGACACCGAGTCGGGCTTTCGCGACGTGGTGTTCATCACCGGTGCCTATGGCCTGGGTGAAACCGTGGTGCAGGGCGCGGTCAACCCGGACGAATTCTACGTGCACAAGAACACCTTGCAGGCCGGTCGCCCGGCGATCCTGCGCCGCAACCTGGGCAGCAAGGCGATCAAGATGGTCTATGGCGAAGAAGCCAAGGCCGGTCGTTCGGTCAAGACCGTCGAGGTCGACCGTGCCGAGCGTGCGCGCTTCTGCCTGAGCGACGACGAAGTCAATGAACTGGCCAAGCAGGCCATGATCATCGAACAGCACTACCAGCGCCCGATGGACATCGAGTGGGCCAAGGACGGTGACGACGGCAAGCTGTACATCGTCCAGGCCCGTCCCGAGACCGTGAAGAGCCGTGCCAGCGCCAATGTCATGGAGCGCTACCTGCTCAAGGAGAAGGGCACCGTGCTGGTCGAAGGCCGCGCGATCGGCCAGCGCATCGGCGCCGGCAAGGTCCGCGTGATCAACGACGTGTCCGAGATGGATAAGGTCCAGCCAGGCGATGTGCTGGTCTCGGACATGACCGATCCGGACTGGGAGCCGGTGATGAAGCGCGCCAGCGCCATCGTCACCAACCGTGGCGGGCGTACCTGCCACGCGGCGATCATCGCCCGTGAGCTGGGCATCCCGGCGGTGGTCGGCTGCGGCAACGCCACCCAGGTCCTGAAGGACGGCCAGGGCGTCACCGTTTCCTGCGCCGAAGGCGACACCGGCTTCATCTTCGAAGGCGAACTGGGCTTCGATATCAAGCAGAACTCGGTCGACGCCATGCCGGAGTTGCCGTTCAAGATCATGATGAACGTCGGCAACCCGGACCGTGCCTTCGACTTCGCCCAGTTGCCCAACGCCGGTGTCGGCCTGGCGCGCCTGGAGTTCATCATCAACCGCATGATCGGCGTGCACCCAAAGGCGCTGTTGAACTACGCCGGGCTGCCGCCGGAGCTCAAAGACAGCGTCGACAAGCGCATTGCCGGCTACAACGACCCGGTCGGTTTCTATGTCGAGAAACTGGTCGAGGGCATCAGCACGCTGGCCGCGGCCTTCTATCCGAAAAAGGTCATCGTGCGCCTGTCGGACTTCAAGTCCAACGAGTACGCCAACCTGATCGGCGGCAAGCTCTACGAGCCGGAAGAAGAAAACCCGATGCTGGGCTTCCGTGGCGCCTCGCGCTACATCAGCGAGTCGTTCCGTGACTGCTTCGAGCTCGAGTGCCGTGCGCTGAAACGCGTGCGCAACGAGATGGGACTGACCAACGTCGAGATCATGGTGCCGTTCGTGCGCACCCTGGGCGAGGCCAGCCAGGTCGTCGACCTGCTCGCCGAGAACGGTCTGGCCCGTGGCGACAACGGCCTGCGCGTGATCATGATGTGCGAGCTGCCGTCCAACGCCATCCTGGCCGAAGAGTTCCTCGAGTACTTCGACGGCTTCTCCATCGGCTCCAACGACCTGACCCAGCTCACCCTGGGCCTGGACCGTGACTCCGGCATCATCGCCCACCTGTTCGACGAGCGAAATCCTGCGGTGAAGAAGCTGCTGGCCAACGCCATCGCCGCGTGCAACAAGGCCGGCAAGTACATCGGCATCTGCGGCCAGGGCCCGTCGGACCACCCCGACCTGGCCAAGTGGCTGATGGAGCAGGGCATCGAAAGCGTGTCGCTGAACCCGGACTCGGTGCTCGAGACCTGGTTCTTCCTGGCCGAAGGCCAGGGCGCGGCCTGATGTACTGATCAGGGGCGCCTGCCGCGCCCCTGTATCGAATCGTGGGAGCGGGCTTGCCCCGCGATGGCGTCAGCGTTGACACTAGTGTCACCTGGCCTGATGCCATCGCGGGTCAAGCCCGCTCCCACGTTGTTATCTCCTACAAGTTCGTGACCCCATGCAAAGCAGCAGCACCCAATTTCCCGTCGCGTTGCTCAGTGCCGAGCGCCGCGGCGACCTCAGCGAAGACGTCTACCGGATCAAGGCCGGCAACAGCCCAGACCCGAGCGTCGAGTTGGCCGTCACCCGCCTGGGGCTGGCCGACCAGGGCCGCGCCCAGGGCGTGCCGGTCGTTCTTGTGCATGGCAGTTTTTCCAACCGGCGCTTCTGGTATTCGCCCAAGGGCATCGGCCTGGGCGCCTACCTGGCCCGCGCCGGGTTCGATGTATGGATCCCCGAGATGCGTGGCCATGGCCTGTCGCCGCGCAACCGCGAGTGGCGGCACAATCGTGTCGCCGACTATGCGCGCTACGACCTGCCGGTGATTGCCGCATTTGTCCAGGAACAGGCCGGGCGGGCGCCGCACTGGGTCGGTCACTCCCTTGGTGGCACCACCCTGGCGGCGGCCCTGGGCAGCGGCTACCTGGCGCCCGAGCAGGTGGCCAGCGCCGCCTTCTTCGGCACCCAGGTCAGCCGGGTGTACTGGCCATTGAAGGTACCGCCGGTGGAGTGGGGCGCACGTCTGCTGCTCAAGCGTTTCGCGCAGATTTCCGGTTCGCGGCTCAAGCGCGGCCCCGAGGACGAGCCGATTGGCCTGGCCTTGGAAAGCCTGCGCTGGAATGGCTTGTTCGGTCGCTTCGGCGACCAGGAGCGCGACTGGTGGGCGGGGCTTGCCGACGTGACGTTGCCGGTGCTGGCGGTGGCTGGCGCCGGGGACTTTCAGGACCCGGTGTGGGCCTGCCGCAAACTGTTCGACCAGTTGGGCGGCGACAGCAAGCAGTTCCTGCGCCTGGGGCGCGACGAGGGCTTCGAGGCTTTCGGTCATGTCGACATGCTGGTCAGCAAGGCTGCCCAGGCCCAGGTCTGGCCATTGGTGGAGCGCTGGTTGCGTGATCCGTTGTTGCCGGTGCATGCCTCGACCGTGGCGATGGAGCCGGTGCCTGTGAATTAAGGGGCGTCCTATCGGGGGGGGGGCGATAAAAATGCCATGACCCACCGGTCTCGGATGACTGCCAGCCCTCCTGCGGTGTAGCCTTGCTGGCACACCCGCTTTCGTTGTGACTGACAGGAGTTTCCCATGCAGCATTACGTAACGCCCGACCTGTGCGACGCCTATCCGGACCTGGTCCAGGTGCTCGAACCCATGTTCAGCAACTTTGGCGGCCACGACTCGTTCGGCGGCCAGATCGTCACCATCAAGTGCTTCGAAGACAACTCCCTGGTCAAGGAGCAGGTCGAGCTCGATGGCAAGGGCAAGGTCCTGGTGGTCGATGGCGGCGGCTCGCTGCGCCGGGCGCTGCTGGGCGACATGCTCGCCGAGAAGGCCGCGAAGAATGGCTGGGAAGGCCTGCTGATCTACGGCTGCGTGCGTGACGTGGACGTGCTGGCGCAGACCGATGTCGGTATCCAGGCCCTGGCCAGCCACCCGATGAAGACCGACAAACGCGGCATTGGCGACCTTAACGTCGCGGTGACCTTTGCCGGCGTGACCTTCCGCCCGGGCGAATATGTATACGCCGACAACAACGGCGTGCTGGTCTCGCCAAGCCCGCTGAAGATGCCCGAGTGATTCGCCGCACATCCATGGAGCTTTGATGTTCGAGGAAGACAACGCGCAATGGGGCCTGGTGCATGCCCTGGTGCTCGATGGCAAGGGTGGCGCGCGTTCGATCGCCCGTACCGAGCTGGACGACCTGCAGTTGCGGCCCCAGGAGAGCCTGTGGCTGCACTGGGACCGCAGCCATCCGCAGACCCGCACCTGGCTGCTGCATGACAGTGGCTTGAGCGAGTTCGCCTGCGACCTGTTGCTTGAGGAGAACACCCGCCCGCGCCTGTTGCAGATGGCCAACGAGCAGATGCTGCTGTTCTTGCGCGGGGTCAACCTCAATCCGGGCGCCGAGCCAGAAGACATGGTCTCGGTGCGTATCTTCGCCGAGGCGCGCCGGGTCATCTCCCTGCGCCTGCGGCCCCTGCGCGCCAGTGACGAGATTCTCCAGCAGCTCGATGAAGGCCGTGGGCCGAAATCGGCTGCCGAATTGCTGCTGCTGATGGGTGAACTGCTCACCGAGAAGGTCCAGGCGCTGGTCAGCGACCTGTCGGAAGCGGTGGATATAGAGGAAGAGAAGGTGGAATCCGACGAACGGTATACCCCGGAGCAAGGCAGCCTGCAGCAGATCCGCCGCCGCGCCGCCGGGCTACGTCGTTTTCTCGCCCCGCAACGTGACATCTATGCCCAGCTGTCGCGTAACAAGTGCAGCTGGTTCGCCGACCCCGACAGCGACTACTGGAACGAGCTGAACAACAGCCTGATCCGCTACCTTGAAGAACTCGAGCTGGCTCGTGAGCGCGCCGCGCTGGTGCTGGAAAGCGAGGACCGGCGGCGCAGCGAGCGGATGAACCGGACCATGTACCGCTTCGGTATCATCACCTGCATCTTCCTGCCCATGAGTTTTATCACCGGTCTGCTCGGCATCAACGTTGGCGGAATTCCGGGCTCCGACAGCCCCTACGGATTCCTGTTCGCCAGCCTGATCGTGCTGGGCCTGGCCGTGGGGCAGTGGCTGTTGTTCCGGCGGTTGCGTTGGGTATGAAAGGCACCCCCGCGAGGCTCTTTAGCACTCATTTTGAAACATTCGTCCCACTTCAGTGTGTGACCCATCGCCCGGCGCCCACGTCTTTGACTGACATTGCGCGAGGTGCCCATGCACGATCCGTTTGAAGAATCCTTGCGCGACCTGCTCAAGGCGTCGCCGTCCGGCGAGAACCGCGACGACGCTGCCTGCCTGGGTCGCGTGCTCAAGACCGCCAACCGTCAGGTCGGCGCGGGCGATCTGTTCAGCTTGCTTGGCCGTTGGAGCCAGGCGCTGCTGATTGCCGTGAACAATGGCTCGGCGCATGTCGCGCCGGTGCGTCGCAACTCTACCCGCATGCCTGCCGCCGGCAGCAAAGCAGATAAGGCCGATTGAATATGGAACTCGATCTCTGGACCCAGAGCCTGGTCACCGCCATGACTGCCCTTTGGACCAAGGTGGCGAACTTCATCCCCAACCTGTTCGGCGCGCTGGTCGTGGTGCTGCTCGGTTTCGTCGTGGCCAAGCTGCTCGACACCCTGCTGTCCAAGGTGCTGGCCAAGTTCGGCCTGGACCGCCTGATGAGCGGCACCGGGCTGACCAAGATGCTCGCCCGGGTCGGCATCCAGGTGCCGATCTCGACCCTGATCGGCAAGATCGTCTATTGGTTCGTGCTGTTGATCTTCCTGGTTTCGGCCGCGGAATCCCTGGGCCTTGAGCGAGTCTCGGCGACCCTCGACATGCTCGCCCTGTACCTGCCCAAGGTGTTCGGCGCGGCGCTGGTGCTGTTGGCCGGCGTGTTGCTGGCGCAGTTGGCCAACGGCCTGGTGCGCGGCGCCGCCGAAGGTATCGGCCTGGAATACGCCGCTGGCGTCGGGCGGATCGTCCAGGGCCTGGTGATCATCATCAGCATCTCGGTGGCGATCAGCCAGCTTGAGGTCAAGACCGACCTGCTGAACCACGTGATCGTCATCGGTTTGATTACCGTTGGTCTGGCTGTTGCCCTGGCGATGGGCCTGGGCAGTCGTGAAATCGCCGGGCAGATCCTGGCCGGGATCTACGTGCGTGAACTTTTCCAGGTGGGCCAGCAGGTGCGTATTGGCGAGGTCGAAGGGCATATCGAGGAGATCGGCACGGTGAAGACCACCGTGCTGACCGACGAGGGCGAATTGGTGTCGCTGGCTAACCGTGAGCTGCTCGAGCAGCGCGTGAATAGCCGCTAACCGCGCAAAAGCTGTTAATGTATGCCGCCGCGAAATCGGCCCACGGGGCCGAGCGGCGACATTGACCTGACTGTCGGCCAGATCCGTTTTGAATAAAGTTCATTCGCCGCCCATGCGCTATGACCCCCGAGAGCTCACCGACGAGGAGTTGGTGGCGCGTTCGCATGAGGAGCTGTTTCACGTTACCCGCGCCTATGAGGAGCTCATGCGGCGCTACCAGCGCACGCTGTTCAACGTCTGCGCGCGGTACCTGGGGAACGACCGGGATGCCGATGATGTCTGTCAGGAGGTCATGCTCAAGGTGCTCTACGGGTTGAAGAACTTCGAGGGCAAGTCCAAGTTCAAGACTTGGCTCTACAGCATCACCTACAACGAATGCATCACCCAGTACCGCAAGGAGCGCCGTAAGCGCCGGTTGATGGATGCCCTGAGCCTGGACCCTGTCGAAGAGGCGTCCGAGGACAAGGCACCGAAGCCGGAGGAGAAAGGCGGGCTGGATAAATGGCTCGTGCATGTGAACCCAATCGACCGGGAAATCCTGGTGCTGCGTTTTGTCGCAGAGCTGGAATTCCAGGAGATCGCCGACATCATGCACATGGGTCTGAGCGCCACGAAAATGCGCTACAAGCGTGCGCTCGACAAGCTTAGAGAGAAATTTGCAGGGGTGGCTGAAACTTAGTCGCCTGCAAATACCTCTAACCAACCGGCGAGTTCTGCTAGACTTGCCGTCGAGTTGTCCCCCGGATTTTGGTGGGACCGCTTAACTATCACCAGATGGGGATTTAACGGATGAAATTGAAAAACACCTTGGGCCTGGCCATTGGTTCGCTCGTAGCCGCCACCTCGATTGGCGCTATGGCACAAGGCACTGGCGCTGTAGAAGTCGAAGGCTTCTACAAGAAAGAATTCTTCGACAGCCAGCGTGACTTCAAGAACGACGGCAACCTGTTCGGCGGCTCGATCGGTTACTTCCTGACCGACGACGTTGAACTGCGTCTGGGTTACGACGAAGTCCACAACGCCCGTGGCGATGACGGCAAGAACATCAAGGGCTCGAACACCGCCCTGGACGCCGTTTACCACTTCAACAACCCGTACGACGCCATCCGTCCGTACGTGTCGGCTGGTTTCTCCCACCAGTCGCTGGGCCAGACCGGCCGTGGTGGTCGTAACCAGTCCACCTTCGCCAACGTTGGCGCTGGCGCCAAGTGGTACATCACCGACATGTTCTACGCCCGTGCCGGCGTCGAAGCTCAGTACAACATCGACCAGGGCGACACCGAGTGGGCCCCGAGCGTTGGTATCGGCCTGAACTTCGGCGGTAGCCCGAAGCAAGCTGAAGTCGCTCCGGCTCCTGTTGCCGAAGTCTGCTCCGACAGCGACAACGATGGCGTCTGCGACAACGTCGACAAGTGCCCTGACACCCCAGCCAACGTTACCGTTGACGCTGATGGCTGCCCGGCTGTTGCCGAAGTCGTTCGCGTTGAGCTGGACGTCAAGTTCGACTTCGACAAGTCGGTCGTCAAGCCAAACAGCTACGGCGACATCAAGAACCTGGCTGACTTCATGAAGCAGTACCCACAGACCACCACCACCGTGGAAGGTCACACTGACTCCGTCGGCCCAGACGCTTACAACCAGAAGCTGTCCGAGCGTCGTGCCAACGCTGTCAAGCAAGTCCTGACCCAGCAGTACGGCATCGAATCGACCCGTGTTGACTCGGTTGGCTACGGTGAGACCCGTCCGGTCGCCGACAACGCCACCGAAGCTGGCCGCGCCGTTAACCGTCGCGTAGAAGCTCAGGTAGAAGCCCAGGCCAAGTAATTGGTTTGATGCTTCACGAAAAACCCGGCCCCGGCCGGGTTTTTCTTTGCCTGCGATTTAACGGGCCCGCACGTCTGTTTTTTGTAGGAGCGGCCTTGTGTCGCGAAGGGCCGCACAGCGGCCCCGGCAATCTTCGTGGCGAAGCTGAAAATGTGCGGACGTTACGCGCCCCATCGCGACACAAGGCCGCTCCTAAAGGGCGTGTGAGGCGCTCAATGCTTGAGCAAAATCAGCAACAGCACCATATTCAATAGCAGCGACATCAAACCCAGTGTGCGCCAGACTTTTACCGGCTCGCGCTCCAGCAGCGGCCGTGGCCGCTCGGCGGGGGCCTGGCGGTCGCCATGCTCGAGCAGCAGCAACCATTGCTCGGCGGTCTCGAAACGCAGTGCGGGGTTGGCGGTTACCGCCTGCTCGAGGTTGCGCTGCAACCACTCCGGCAGATCGGGACGATAACGCCCGGCATTGACCGGGTTGCCGAAGCGCGGGCGCTGGAAGGCCTCTACCTCGCCATAGGGATAATGACCGGTGAGCAGGTGATAGAGCGTCACGCCGACGGCATACAGGTCCTGGCGCGGGCTCGGCGGCACGCCGTCGAAGGCTTCCGGCGCCAGGTAGGAAGGCGTGCCAGGCAGGGCGTGGGGTTGATCCTCGGATAGACCCGGACAGTAGGCCAGGCCGAAGTCCAGCAGGCGCAACTGGCCATCGTCGCCCAGGTGCAGGTTTTCCGGCTTGATATCGCGGTGCAGCAGATTGCGTCGGTGCAGTACGCCAACCGCCTGCAGCAGCTGGCGAGCGATTTCCAGCCACTGAGCCAGGGGCAGCGGGCCATGGGCTTCGAGTCGGGCGGCGAGGGTCGTGCCGGCATATTCACGCATCAGGTAGTACAGGTACTGGCGCTGGCTGGCTGGGTGGGCTTCGGGGAAGTGGCGGCCGGCAACGCGGCGCAGGAACCACTCTTCCAGCAGCAGGCCCTGGGCGGCTCCAGGTTCGTGTTCACGGCCTGGGGGCAAGGTTTTCAGCAGCCAGGGCTGGCCTTGCTGATCGCGCACCCGATAGAGCAATGACTGCCGGCTCTGGGTCAGCAGCCCTTGTACTTGCCAGCCATCGACCTGCTGGCCTTCGCGCAATGGTCCTGGCAGCGGCCACTGCCCGAGTTGCGCCAGAGTATCGCCGAGGTTGCTTGCGCCCAGGTGCTCGACCTGCACCAGCAGGGCGCTGGCGTTGTCCTGGCTGCCGCTGTGGTGGGCGGTGGCTACCAGCGTGTCGGCAGCGTCCTGCAGGTCGGCTTGCTCACGCAGGATCGCCTGGATGCGCTGGTCGCCGACGCTGGCCCAGACGCCATCGCTGAGCAGCAGGTAGCATTCGCCCTCGTGCAACTCGCCGTCCAGGTAGTCGACCAGCAGGTGCTGGTCCAGGCCCAGCGCGCGCTTGAGCACATGCTGCATGCCGGGCTGATCCCAAACGTGGTCTTCACTCAGGCATTGCAGGTGTCCGGCATGCCAGCGGTAGACCCGGCAATCGCCGACATGGGCGAGGGTGAAGCGCCGCCCACGCAGCACCAGGGCGCTAAGCGTGGTCAACAGTGGCTGGCCGTTGCCCTGGGCGCGCAGCCAGCGGTTCTGCGCGCTGAGCAGGCGATCGAGGGCCTGGGCCACGCCCCAGGTGGCAGGGGTGGCGTAGTAGTCCAGGGCCAGGGCCTGCAAGCTCGCCCGCGCCGCCAGGCCACCGTCGGCGCACTGGCTGACGCCGTCGGCGAGGGCGCACAGGTAGCCTTTACTGGCGGCCAGCTCCGGCGTGGGGGTGACCAGGCGCAGGGCATCCTGGTTCTCCGCGCGCGGCCCGATGGCGCTGGCCTGGGCGAAACGCAGGCGCAAACTCATCAGACCCGCGCCACGGTGACGGCCGCCGCGCCCCAGGTGGTGCGCCAGCGTTGCTTGACGCCATGCAGGCCGAACCAGGCCAGCAGGCCGAGGCTGGCGAACAGCCACAGGCCGAGCTGGTAGTCGCCGCTGTGTTGCTTGATCGCGCCCAGGCCGGCGGCGAGCAGGAAGCCGCCGATACCACCGGCCATGCCGATCAGCCCGGTCATCACGCCGATCTCCTCGCGAAAACGCTGCGGCACCAGTTGGAACACCGCGCCGTTGCCGGCGCCCAGGCCGAGCATGGCGCTGACGAACAGGGCCAGTGCCGCGACCGCGCTGGGCAGGTTGAAGCCGACGGCGGCGATGCACACGGCAGCCACGCCGTACATCGCCAGCAGGGTGCGGATGCCGCCGAAGCGATCAGCCAGGGCTCCGCCCAATGGACGCATCAGACTGCCGGCGAACACGCAGGCGGCGGTATAGTAGCCTGCGGTGACCGGGCTCAGGCCGTACTGGTCGCTGAAGTAGCCCGGCAGGGCGCTGGCCAGGCCGATGAAACCGCCGAAGGTGACGCTGTAGAAGAACATGAACCACCAGCTGTCACGGTCGCCAAGGGCCTTCAGGTAGTCGGCCGTGGCCTTGGGTCTGGGCCGTTGCGGGGCGTTGCGTGCCAGCAGGGCGAACAATGCCAGGGTCAGCAGCAGCGGCAGCAGGGCGAAACCGAACACGTTGTTCCAACCAAAGCCTGCGGCCAGAGCCGGAGCCAGCAGGGCAGCGAACACCGTGCCGGAGTTGCCGGCGCCGGCGATGCCCATGGCCTTGCCCTGGTGTTGCGGCGGGTACCACTGCGAGGCCAAAGGCAAGGATACGGCGAACGAGGCCCCGGCGAAGCCGAGGAACACGCCTAGCAGCAGCGCCTGTTCGTAGCTGTGCACGCCCAGGCACCAGGCACAAGCCAGCGCGGCGATCACCACCACCTGGCCAATCAGCCCCGCGGTCTTGGGTGACAGGCGATCGACCAGCAGGCCCATGGCAAAGCGCAGCAGCGCGCCGGCGAGGATCGGCGTGGCCACCATCAGGCCCCGTTGTTGTGCAGTCAGTTGCAGGTCGGCGGCAATCTGCACCGCCAGGGGGCCGAGCAGGTACCAGACCATGAAGCTCAGGTCGAAGTACAGAAAGGCGGCGAACAGGGTGGGCACATGCCCGGATTTCCAGAAGCTTGTATTCATCGAACACCTCGTTGGGCGCGGAAACGAAAAGACGCCGCTGCCCGGTCCACGGCCGTGGAAGGGCGAGCGACGTCTTTGTCGGGGTATATTGGCAACCGCCGTTGGCTACCTGGGCATTCTCTGAGCAAGAGACGGGCCAAGCGTGTTGGCGCAGGTGGCCGCTCCTACAGTTGAAAAATGGGGTTTTAGCCAAGCATCTGCGACATGGCGATGATTTGTTCGGCCACCTGGATCAGCTTCTGCTGGCGGCTCATGGCCTGGCGGCGCATCAGGGTGTAGGCCTGCTCTTCGTTGCAGTCCTTGAGCTTCATCAGCAGCCCTTTTGCTTGCTCGATACGCTTGCGCTCCGCTAGTTGCTGGTCGCGGGCCAGCAATTGCGCGCGCAAGGCCTGGTCGGCCTCGAAGCGTGCCATGGCCACGTCGAGGATCGGCCGCAAGCGCGTAGCGTGAATGCCCTCGACGATGTAGGCGCTGACCCCGGCTTCGATCGCCTGGCGCATCACCCCGGGGTCGTGTTCGTCGGTGAACAGCACGATCGGCCGAGGGCGGTCGCGGCTGACCAGCACCACTTGCTCCATCACATCGCGGCCAGGTGACTCGGTATCGATCAGCACCACGTCCGGGCGCACCGTTTCGACGCAGGCCGGCAGGTCGATGCTCAAGTTGCCGGCCTCGATCACCTCGAAACCGGCCTCGCTCAGGGCGGCCTTGAGGCGGCCGACTTTTTTCTCGGTGTCGTCGATCAGCAGGATGCGCAACATGTTCGCGCCCTCAGCGTCCGGCCCGCAGGGCGGGTGTCGTATCCAGCGCATGCAGAGCGAAACTGCGCGCGTAGCCATGGGGGTCGCTGCCGTCCCAGCGGCTGCCATCGATCAGCAGGCTGCTGCGCAGGGGCAAGTAGGCGCAGGGCACGCCCAGGGCCTGGGCGGCCTCGCGGTACAGCGTCAGTTGCTGGACCTGGCGTGCCACGCCGAGGTAGTCCGGGTCGTCGCGCAGGATTCCCCAGCGGCGGAACTGGGTCATGAACCACATGCCGTCGGACAGGTAGGGCAGGTTGGCCCGGCCCTGGTCGAACAGGCGCAACCCATGGGGGTCGTGCCAGCGGTTGCCCAGGCCATCCTGGTAGTCGCCGAGCAGGCGCGGCTGGATGCTGCCCAGCGGGCTGTCCAGATAGGCGCTGCCGCTGAGCAGTTGCGCGGTGCCACGACGATTGTCCTGGCTCTGCTCGATGAAGCGGGCGGCGGCCAGCACCGCGCGGATCAACGCACGAGCGGTGTTGGGGTAATGCGTGACGAAGTCCTGGGTGCAGGCCAGGACCTTCTCGGGGTGGCCGGGCCAGATCGCCTGGCTGGTGGCCAGGGTGAATCCCTGACCCTCGGCCACGGCGTCGGCCGACCAGGGTTCGCCCACGCAGAAACCGTCGATGCGTCCGGCCTGCAGGTGGGCGCGCATCTGCGCCGGCGGCACCACCACGCTGTCGACGTCGCGTAGCGGATGGACGCCCAGGCTGGCCAGCCAGTAGTACAGCCACATGGCGTGGGTGCCGGTGGGGAAGGTCTGGGCGAAGGTCAGGCGTGCGCCACCCTGGTGCACCCGCCGCGCCAGTGCCTCGGCGCTGGTCACCCCCTGGCGTTGCAGCGTGGGGGAGAGGTTGATGGCCTGGGCGTTCTGGTTCAGCCCCATGAGTACCGCCAGGGCATTGGCCGGCCCGCCGCCCACGCCAAGGTGCACGGCATAGACCAGCCCATACAGGCAGTGGGCGGCGTCCAGCTCGCCATTGAGCAGGCGGTCGCGCAGGCCGGCCCAGGAGGCCTGGCGGTGCAGGTTGAGGGTCAGCCCCTGTTGCTGGGCGAAACCCTGGGTGGCGGCGACCACCACCGAGGCGCAGTCGGTCAGGGCCATGAAACCGATGTTCAGACAGGGCTTTTCCGGTGCATCGCTGCCGTTGACCCAGGCCAGTGGCAGTGTCGGTAGGGGTGTGTTCAAGGCATTCCTCGGACGTTGACAGATGACGACACGAGGTTGGCTTAGCAACCCATGTGCCATGACCCTGTCGCCGTGGCGACGCGCTGGCTATAATCGCTCCCTCACACACCGCGAGTCCGCCCGCCCATGTATACCCTGGCCCGCCAGTTGCTGTTCAAGCTCTCCCCGGAAACCTCCCACGACCTGTCGCTGGACCTGATCGGCGCCGGTGGCCGCCTGGGCCTCAATGGTTTGCTGTGCAAGCAGCCGGCGGCGTCGCCGGTGACCGTCATGGGCCTGAACTTCGCCAACCCGGTGGGCCTGGCCGCCGGCCTGGACAAGAACGGCGCGGCCATCGACGGCTTCGCCCAGCTGGGCTTTGGCTTCGTCGAGATCGGCACCGTGACCCCGCGTCCGCAGCCGGGCAATCCCAAGCCACGGCTGTTCCGCCTGCCGCAAGCGAGCGCGATCATCAACCGCATGGGCTTCAACAACCTAGGCGTCGACCACCTGCTGGCAAGAGTTCGCGCGGCGAAATACACCGGTGTGCTGGGCATCAACATCGGCAAGAACTTCGACACCCCGGTCGAGCGCGCCCAGGACGATTACCTGATTTGCCTGGAGAAGGTCTACAACGACGCCAGCTACATCACTGTCAATGTCAGCTCGCCCAATACCCCAGGCCTGCGTTCGCTGCAGTTCGGCGACTCGCTCAAGCAACTGCTCGATGCCCTGGCCGAGCGACGCGAGCAGCTTGCCCAGGCGAATGGCAAGCGCGTGCCATTGGCTATCAAGATCGCCCCGGACATGAGTGACGAAGAGACCGCCCTGGTCGCCGCGGCGCTGCGTGAGTCGGGCATGGACGCGGTGATCGCCACCAACACCACTTTGGGCCGCGAAGGGGTCGAGGGGCTGCCGTTCGGTGGCGAGGCCGGCGGTTTGTCGGGCGCCCCGGTGCTGGCCAAGAGCACCCATACGGTTAAGGTGCTGGCGGGTGAGCTGGGTGGAAAGTTGCCGATCATCGCTGCCGGCGGCATTACCGAAGGGCGTCATGCCGCTGAGAAGATCACTGCCGGGGCCAGCCTGGTGCAGATTTATTCGGGCTTCATCTATAAAGGGCCAGCGCTGATTCGCGAAGCGGTGGACGCTATTGCGGCGATGCCGCGGTCGTAACCGACAGGTATAAAAAAGGGGTCCCTCAAGGGACCCCCTGGGCCGCAGCCCGCCGCCCGGATGGGGCGCGCATGGTGACTCGAATTCAGTGTCCTCGTTCAGCCAACGGCGTGATTTTCGTTGAGTCTATGGATGCCAGCGGTGCCAGTCATGCCGTCCCAGTTATCGCCGCGGCCCTCGCGCCAGCCGTTGATCCAGGCTTGACGGACGGACGGCAGATTGAACGGGCAGAGTTCGCGGGATTTGCCGGTGACGCCATACTGGTAGCCACGTGAATATGCTCTTTCCAACGGATCACGCTTAAGTCTTCTCATAGGGTGTTGCCCTCACTTGTTGACTGTAATGTCCCGTCGGCCTCTCCGAGGCCGGGCAGAATCGTTCTGCCGGTATGCGCCCGCTGCCGGCGTGGCGGGCTGAAAGTGCCGCCCCGTTGCGGGACGACCTGAGATCAGTTCTATCGAATGCGAGTCACAGTGTGAATGATCGATTTGTCATAAGGACGTAACCTTTCAGAGGGTGAAAGGATAAGTAAATAAATGCGACTCAACCTTGTTTGCCGTTGGGCCCGCTATGATCAGGGTTTAGTCAGCGTTGACGTCATATGGCCAGTGTTGCTGGTTGATGACTGAAATATTTGGTAATGCGACGAAGGGTCACATGCGTACCCGTCGTCGAGGAAATTTTCATACTGCTCAGCGATCAAAGCCACTTTCGCCATCGGCGAAGGCGCGATCTGCCGAGCGGCCCGGCCCGGCGAGAGGTCTCGCCAGGCCACCCGGGCGCCTGCTGGAAGGGTGTGCGGGAAAACATCGGTCGCCGATGCGTCGGCGGCCATCTACCTAGCCCAAGGCTCTGGATTGCACATGTCGGACCGTTTCGAACTTTACCTTACCTGCCCCAAAGGCCTTGAAGGCCTGCTCGCCGAAGAGGCTCGCCAACTGGGCCTGAACGAGGTGCGTGAGCACACCTCGGCCATTCGCGGCGATGCCGACATGGAAACCGCCTACCGCCTGTGTCTCTGGTCGCGCCTGGCCAACCGCGTGCTGTTGGTGCTCAAGCGTTTCCCGATGAAGAACGCCGACGACCTGTACGACGGCGTGCACGCGGTCGACTGGGCCGATCACCTGGCCGCCGACGGCACCCTGGCCGTTGAGTTCAGTGGCCATGGCTCGGGCATCGACAATACCCACTTCGGCGCGCTCAAGGTCAAGGACGCCATCGTCGACAAGCTGCGCAACCGCGAGGGCCTGCGCCCGTCGGTGGAGAAGCTCGACCCGGATGTACGGGTGCACCTGCGCCTGGACCGCGGCGAGGCGATCCTGTCCCTGGACCTGTCCGGCCACAGCCTGCACCAGCGCGGCTATCGCCTGCAGCAGGGCGCTGCGCCGTTGAAGGAGAACCTGGCGGCGGCGGTGCTGATCCGTGCGGGTTGGCCGCGCATCGCCGCCGAGGGCGGCGCCCTGGCCGACCCGATGTGCGGCGTGGGTACGTTCCTGGTCGAGGCGGCGATGATCGCCGCCGACATGGCCCCTAACCTCAAGCGCGAACGCTGGGGCTTCAGCGCCTGGCTCGGCCATGTGCCGGCGCTGTGGCGCAAGGTGCATGACGAGGCCCAGGCCCGTGCCGAGGCCGGCCTTGCCAAGCCGGCGCTGTGGATTCGTGGCTACGAGGCTGACCCGCGGCTGATCCAGCCAGGTCGCAACAACGTCGAGCGTGCAGGCCTGGGTGACTGGGTGAAGATCTACCAGGGCGAAGTGGCCAGCTTCGAGCCGCGTCCGGACCAGAACCAGAAGGGCCTGGTGATCAGCAACCCGCCCTACGGCGAGCGCCTGGGCGACGAGGCCAGCCTGCTGTACCTCTACCAGAACCTCGGCGAGCGCCTGCGCCAGGCCTGCATGGGCTGGGAGGCGGCGGTATTCACCGGTGCGCCCGAGCTGGGCAAGCGCATGGGGATTCGCAGCCACAAGCAGTACGCTTTCTGGAACGGCGCGCTGCCGTGCAAGTTGCTGCTGTTCAAGGTCCAGCCCGACCAGTTCGTCACCGGCGAGCGCCGCCAGGGTCCCGTCGAGGCGGTGGAGGGCGAGTCTCGTCGTCCGCAGCCGGTGGCCAGCGAGCCAGCACGCCTGTCCGAAGGTGCGCAGATGTTCGCCAACCGCCTGCAGAAGAACTTCAAGCAGTTGGGCAAGTGGGCCCGCCGCGAGAAGATCGATTGCTACCGGGTCTACGATGCCGACATGCCCGAGTACGCCCTGGCGGTCGACCTGTATCACGACTGGGTGCATGTTCAGGAATACGCCGCACCGCGTTCGGTCGATCCGGAAAAAGCCCAGGCGCGCCTGCTCGATGCCTTGACCGCGATCCCCCAAGCCTTGGGCGTCGACCCGCAGCGCGTGGTGCTCAAGCGCCGCGAGCGTCAGAGTGGCACCCGTCAGTACGAGCGCCAGGCGACCGAAGGACGTTTCATGGAAGTCGAGGAGGGCGGCGTCAAGCTGCTGGTCAACCTCACCGACTACCTGGACACCGGGCTGTTCCTCGACCACCGGCCAATGCGCCTGCGCATCCAGCGCGAGGCCGCCGGCAAGCGCTTCCTCAACCTGTTCTGCTACACCGCCACGGCCAGCGTGCACGCAGCCAAGGGCGGCGCGCGCAGCACCACCAGCGTCGACCTGTCCAAGACTTACCTGGATTGGGCTCGGCGCAACCTGTCGCTGAATGGCTTCTCCGAGCGCAACCGCCTGGAGCAAGGTGATGTGATGGCCTGGCTGCAGGGGGCGACGGAGAGCTACGACCTGATCTTCATCGACCCGCCGACCTTCTCCAACTCCAAGCGCATGGAAGGGGTGTTCGATGTGCAGCGCGATCATGTCGAGCTGCTCGACCTGGCCATGGCCCGCTTGGCGCCGGGCGGCGTGCTGTACTTCTCCAACAACTTCCGCAAGTTCCAGCTCGACGAACATCTGGCCGCGCGCTATGCGGTAGAGGAAATCAGCGCCCAGACCCTGGATCCGGATTTCGCGCGCAACAGCCGCATCCACCGCGCCTGGCAGCTACGTTTGAAGTAAGCCGACGAGGTACATGGCGCGGCCACTGGCCAGTGGCTATAAAGCACTACAGGGCAGGACAATTCGCAGGACGCTGACGTTGGTGAGAGTCCTCTATGTCGAACCCGGACGTACCTGCGAAGCTGCTGGGCCTGCTCGGCGACCAGCTGTCGGCCTGGGGCGTGGCCCTGGCGGCGCTGGTCGCCGGGTGCCTGCTCACGGCTGCGTTGGCTACCGCCACCCACGCCTTCCACAAGCAGCAACTGCGCCAGCGCTTCGAGCTGCTGGCCAGTGAGCGCTACAGCCGTATCGCCGAGCGTTTCGAGGAACAGGAGCAGCGCCTCGATGGCTTGCGGCGGTTCTTCAGTTATTCGAGCCAGGTCACCCCCCGCGAATTCGACGGCTATGCCCGGCCGCTGTTGCACCGCACCCAGGCCTATTCGTGGGCGCCCCGGGTCGAGGCGGCGCAGCGCGAAGCCTTCGAGCAGCATGCCAGTGCCTGGCTGGGGCAGCCTTACCTGATCCGCGACCGCGACGCCCAGGGTGCGTGGCACCCCGCGCCTGCGCGTGACTATTACTACCCGGTGCTGTTCACCCAGGCGGCCAGCCGGCAGGGCCAACCCTACGGCCTGGATCTGCGTGGCCAGCCGCTGCGCGAGGCGACCCTGGCCAGGGCCTTGAGCCCCGGCAGCATGGCGGTGTCGGCACCGCTGGACATGCTCAATGTCGAGCCGGCCTACAGCCGTGGCCTGCTGATGGTCGCCCCGGTGTTCGCCGACTCGGCGTTCGCCGATGCGCCGCCCAGCGGTTATGTCATGGCATTGCTGAGCCTGCGCCAGCTGATCGTCGAAAGCCTACCCACCGTGGCCGACGGCAACCTGGTGGTGCGTATCCACGACCTGTCCAGCGAAGGTGCGCGCGAAGTGCTGTTCGATTCCGGCAATACGCCGGCGCGCATGGCCCTGGCCAGCAGCCACCTGCTGCATCTGGCCGACCATCATTATCAGCTGGATATCCGTCCCAGTCTGGATTTCCTGGCGGCCAACCGCTCTTCGGCGGTGAACGTGGTGAGTGTGCTGGGCGGGCTGCTCAGCCTGCTCTTGGCGGCCTTGCTGTACAGCCTGTTCGGCCAGCGCCAGCGTGCCCTGGGCCTGGTCGCGCGACGCACGGCGGAACTGCGTGTCAGCGAGCAGTCCTTGCGCGAGACCCACAACCAGTTGCGCAGCGTGCTCGATGCCGCGACCCAGGTGGCAATCATCGCCACCAGCCTGCGCGGGGTGATCGACACGTTCAACGCCGGCGCCGAGCGCATGCTTGGCTACTCGGCCAGCGAGGCCTTGGGGCAACTGACCCTGGAGGATCTGGTGCAGCCCGACGAGCTCCACCGGCGCGCCCATGCCTTGAGCCAGCGCTATGGTCGCGAGGTGGGGGCGGGCCAGGCGATGTTCGCCGAAACGGTGCAGGAGGGAGCGGGCGAGCCGGCCGATTGGACCCTGGTGCGCAAGGATGGCAGCCACTTGCTGGCCAACATGCTGGTGACCGCTGTGCTCGACGAGCAGGGGCTGTGGGTGGGGTACCTGGCGATCTGCATCGACGTCACCGAGCGCCGCCGGGTACATGAAGCACTGGCGGCCCGTGACCGCCTGTTGGAGAAGCTCAGCGACGAGGTGCCGGGAGGCATCTACCAGTACCGCCTGGACGTCGATGGCCATTCCTGTTTTCCCTACGCCAGCCGGGGCTTGCACGACATCTACGAGGTCGACCTGGCGTTGTTGCGCCAGGACGCCTCGGCGGTATTCGAGCGCATTCACCCTGACGACCTGGAGCGGGTGCGGCGCTCAGTGCGCTATTCCGCCGAGCAACTGACGCCGTGGCGAGAGGAGTACCGGGTGTGCTTGCCGCGCGCGGGGCTGCGCTGGGTTAGGGGCGAGGCGACGCCGGAGATCGGCGACCATGGCTGTACGCTCTGGCATGGCTATCTCACCGATATCTCCGACCTCAAGCGGGTGGAGGAGGAGCTGCGCACGTTGTCGATCACCGACGCACTGACCGGTATTTTCAACCGTCGCTATTTCCAGGAGCGTTTACGCACTGAATTGGACCGGGCGCAGCGCGGTGGGCTGGACCTGGCGGTTATCATGCTCGATATCGATCATTTCAAGCGGATCAACGATCAGTTCGGCCACGCGGTGGGGGACCATGTGCTGCGCAGCCTGTGCCAGCGCATCGGGCGTCGGCTGCGGCGCACGGATGTGTTCTGCCGGCTGGGAGGCGAGGAGTTCATGGTGCTGTGCCCGGGCAGTCATGCGGGTCAGGCACAGGTGCTGGCGCAGGAGTTGTGGCAGGGGGTGCGCAGTGTGCCGGTGGAAGGGGTGGGGCGGGTAACGGCGAGCTTTGGCGTGGCAGGGTGGCGGCCCGGGGAAGGCGCGGATGCGCTGTTGTTGCGGGCGGATGCGGGGGTGTATGCGGCCAAGCAGGCTGGGCGGGATCGAGTTGAGGGGGAGTTGCCTTGAGGTTGGTGGGTGTCCGGCGAAAGCCTGGCAGCGCTCGATCTCATCGGCGCCGCAAGGCTTTCGCCTGGCCTGCTAAGGTATCACCCCAACCGTACCATTACCCACCTTCGGCTGCCGGTAAAGGTCCAGCAACACCTGGTCCAGCACCTGCGAAGCGCCCCATGGCTTGGGGTCATTGAGAATGGCCGCCACCGCCCAGGTGTGACCGTTGCTGTCACGGCTGAACCCGGCAATCGCTCGCACGGTGTTCAGGGTGCCGGTCTTGATATGCCCCTCGCCGGTCATGGCCGTGCGCTTGAGCCGCTTGCGCATGGTGCCGTCCATGCCCACCAGCGGCATCGAGCTGATGAACTCTGCCGCATAGGGGCTCTTCCACGCCGCCTGCAGCAACGCCGCCATTTCCCGGGTGCTAACCCGCTCGGCACGGGACAGCCCCGAGCCGTTCTCCATCACCAGGTGCGGCGAGGTAATGCCTTTTTTCGCCATCCATTGGCGTACTACCCGCTGGGCGGCACGGGCATCGTCGCCGTCGGCGTCGGTGCGGAACTGCGCGCCGAGGCTGAGGAACAGCTGCTGGGCCATGGTGTTGTTGCTGTACTTGTTGATGTCGCGGATCACTTCCACCAGGTCCGGCGAGAAGGCTCGGGCCAGCAGGCGTGCGCTCTTGGGCACATTCTCGAAGCGGTCGCGGCCCTGAATGCTGCCGCCGAGCTCATTCCAGATGGCCCGTACCGCGCCTGCCGCATAGGTCGGGTGGTCGAGCAGTGCCAGGTAGGTCTGCGAGTTGCAGCCATCGGCCAGTTGCCCGCTGACCGTCACGCTGACGCCGTCGGGCTGCACCACTGGGTTGTAGCGCACCTCACCGCTGCATTGCTTGCCCGACAAGGCCTTGACCTGGTTGTCGATGCGAATGCTGGCGATCGGCGGTTCGACCGAGACTGTCACCTTGCCGCCGTCGTTGCGGGCAACGAAGCGCAGGGCCTTGAGGTTGACCAGCAGCGAGTCCGGCTTGACCAGGAACGGCTTGTTGTCGTCGCCGCCGTCGTCGTTGAACTGCGGCAGGTTGGGCTGCACGAAGTGGCTGCGGTCCAGCACCAGGTCACCGGTCACGGTGCGCACGCCGTTGGCGCGCAGGTCGCGCATCAGCAGCCAGAGCTTTTCCATGTTCAGCTTGGGGTCGCCGCCGCCCTTGAGGTAGAGGTTGCCGTTGAGAACGCCATTGCTCAGGCTGCCATCGGTGTAGAACTCGGTCTTCCACTGGAAAGTCGGCCCCAGCAGCTCGAGGGCGGCATAGGTGGTGACCAGCTTCATGGTCGAGGCCGGGTTCACCGACACATCGGCGTTGAACACGGTCGCGGCCCCTGGGCCGTCGAGTGGCAGCATCACCAGGGACAGGGCCGAGTCTTGCAGTTTGTTGGTCTTGAGTGCCTGCTGCACCTTCGCTGGCAGGCTGGTGTTGACGGCGGCGGCCTGGACCGACAGGGAGAAGGGCAGGAACAGGCCGGCGAACAGTAGTGGGCGGAGCGTCTTGATCATGAGTGCGCGAACCCTGCGGGCGAGGGAAAAGACAACGGGGCTGTAAGAAATGATGGCCCCAGGACGAAATATAGTGCGCATTATGCCCCAAGCGAGGCGCGCATGGGCCGCGTTTGACGGAAAAGCGCCGTTACCCTGCGGAAACTGGTAAAGTGCCGCGCGTAATTAATTGAGAGGATTGTTTCATGGCTACCAACCGTTCCCGTCGTCTGCGCAAGAAACTGTGCGTTGACGAATTCCAGGAGCTGGGTTTCGAACTGAACCTGGGCTTCAAGGAAGACCTGTCCGATGAAGCCATCGATGCCTTCCTCGACGCCTTCCTGGCTGAAGCCATGGATGCCAACGGCCTGGACTATGTCGGCGGCGACGACTTCGGCCTGGTCTGCAAGGCTACCCGTGGTTCGGTCAGCGAAGAGCAGCGCGCTGCTGTCGAGACCTGGCTCAAAGGCCGTAGCGAACTGACCGAGATCGAAGTCAGCCCGCTGCTGGACGCCTGGTATCCGGAAAAGCCGGTCAACCCGGCTTCTTGATCGGCGCAGGCGGTGCGCGCCTCAGCGCGCCGCCTCACCCGACCTGGCCAGGTTCAAGTGCCTGGCCAGGGCCATCTCCGCGCGCCGCATATGCCGCGCCAACGCCTGCCGGCGTATCCTCTGCTCACCCACGGGCAGTTCTGAGTCCTCCAGTGCTTCGCACGCCTGCATCAACGCCCTTGCCTCCAGCATCCGCGCCGCGCTGAGGATCTTGTGTGCCTGCGCCGATAGCGCCGTGGGTGCCTGCTCGGGGTCGATGGCCATGAGTTTGTCCAGGTCCTGACCCAGGCTCTGGTGCAGGGCACTGAGCAGCCGCTCGCGGTCGGCGACGCTGTCACCCACGATCACGGACAGACCTGCGAGGGTGAAGGGCGCCGTTGGTGCAGGGCAATGGCCGCACTGGCGCGGCAGGCGGGCAGCCTGGGCAAGGTGCTGGCCGAGGACCTGCAGACCGATGGGTTTGAGCAGGCAGTCGTCCATGCCCGCATCGAGGCACTGCTGGCGCACCTCGGGCTGTGCATTGGCGGTATAGCCGAGCAGGCAGCAGGGCGGCCGACCTTGTTGGCGTTCTTCGGCGCGCACGGCCCTGGCCAGTTCGTAACCATTCATCAGCGGCATGTTGCAGTCGACGATCAGGACGTCGAAACAGCCCTCGCGCCATTTGTGCAGCCCGTCGCGGCCATCGCTGGCGGACTCCTGGTCCAGCCCCAGGTAGCTCAACTGCTGGGCCATCAGCAACAGGTTGGCCGGGTGATCGTCGACGACCAGGATCCGCAGGTGCGAATCGGGTCGGGCGATATCGCTGGCGAGCAACGGCACGCTTTCGCTCGGGTCGATGCAGTGCAGCGGCATCACCAGGCGAACCCGGGTGCCCACGCCTTGCAGGCTCTGCAGGTCGAGCTCGCCGCCCATCATGGCGCACAGGTTGCGGCTGATGACCAGGCCCAGCCCTGTGCCGGCCCGCGCACCATCGCTGTAGGGGTTGGCCTGCACGAAGGGCGAGAACAGGCGTTGCAAGTCCTGCGCATGGATGCCAATGCCGCTGTCGCGTACTTCCAGTTCGAGCATGGGGGTATCGGACCCGGTGTCCTGGCGCAGGTCGACGGTAATGCGTACCTGGCCTTGTTCGGTGAACTTGATGGCATTGCTGACCAGGTTCGACAGCACCTGCTTGAAGCGTACCGGGTCGAGCATTGCATGGCAGCGCGCGCGTTCATTGATCATCACGTCCAGCGTCAGGCCCTTGTGGCGGGCCAGGCCTTCGAACACCCGCCCGACCGACTCGACCAGTGCCGCCAGGTCCACCGGCTCGGGCGCCAGGGACAGGTGTCCGGACTCGATCCGGGCGATATCCAGGATGTCGCCGATCAGCCCCAGCAGGTCGTTGGCCGAATGATGGGCGACCTCCAGCGCCGGGCGGTCGAGCTTGCCTTGGTCGGCGCGCCTGAGGGCCAGCTCGAGCATGCCGATCAGGGCATTCATCGGCGTGCGAATTTCATGGCTGATGGTCGCCAGGAAGGTGCTCTTGGCGCGGTTGGCGTCATCGGCCTGCTGTTTGGCCATGCGCAGGTCCTGGACCAGTGCGCGACGTTCGCTGATGTCGATCCAGCCGCCGATGATGCCTTGCATTTCGCCAAGCGAGTCGCGATAGGGCAGGATCCAGTGGTAGATCGTCAATTGCGCGCCATTCAGGCGCAAGGGGCGATCGATGATCAATGGCCCTCCCTGGGCCATGACCTGACGATAATCGTCCTGAACCTGTCGGGAATATTCGTCATCGCTGAACGGGCTGTCCTCAAGGCGCTTGCCGATGACCTGCTCGAGGTCCACGCCCAGGGCCTGTAGGTAGCTGTCGTTGCAACTTTTCAGGCGTCCCTCACGGTCGCGCACGTACATGGGATGAGGAGTGCCGTTGAGCAGTGCGCCCATGAACTCCAGCTGGTCGTTGAGGGCCCGCTCGGCACGTTGGCGCTGCTTGATCTGGCGGCGCAGGCGGGCATTCCAGGCCAGGGAAATCACCAGCAAGACGCCGATCACCCCCAGCACTTGCAGGATGATGCGGCGAAAGCTTCGCCAGTAGGCGTCGTCACGCACACCGTGGTCGCGCCAGCGACTGTTGATTACCCCCAGCTCTTCCGGCGAGATGCTCAGCAGTGCCTTGTCGAGTATCGACGCCAGCTCGCTGTCCTTGGAGGTGGTCGCCATCGAGAAGGTGGCAGGTTCGGTGCCCACGGTGTTGCGAATGACCAGGCCGGTGCTGCTGGCGAGCATGTGGTTGGCGTCGATCAGGGTGGCGATCGCGGCGTCCACCGCACCGCTGTTGAGCAGGGCCAAGGAGTAGTAGGTGCTTTCGGTGGCCACTTGATGGACCTGCGGGTGGCGGGCGCTGAGTAGCGTGGTCACGGCACTGTCGCGGGGCACGGCGACACGTTTACCCTTTAGTTGCTTGAGGCTGGCCGGCTGATCTGCGCCGGCTTGACTGACCAGCACATAGGCGCTTTCCAGGTAGGGCCTGCTGACCTGTAGCGGATCTCCCTGGCGGTTATCGGTGGACAGGCTGGCGATAATGTCGGCGCGGCCGGTATCGAGCTGTTCGAGCATGTCGCTATCACCGCTGGCGCGGCGGATCTCGAAGCGCAGGCCTGTGCGCAGGCGAATCAGTTCGAGTAGGTCGGCGACGATGCCGCGCAGACGGTCATTGCTGTCGAAGAACGTCAGCGGTGCGGCGGTCTCGTTGACCACTACACGCATGATCGGATGGTTGTGCAGCCAGTTTTCCTCCCGTGGCGACAATTGCAGCTTGCGGTCGGTCAGCAGGCTGCCGCTGCTGGCACTCCAGCGTTTGAAGATATCGTTGCGGGTGGGCAGGGTCTGGGCATCGAGGGCGGCATCGACCAGTGTGCGCAGCATGAGGTCGTTCTCACGCAAGGCGAAGCTGAAGCCCACGGCTTCATGTTTGCCGAAATTGGCCATGCGCAGGTGGGGCAGGTGGCCCTGGCGGATCAGGTAGTGGGTGGACACGGTGTCGCCGATGAACACGTCGGCCTGCTCGAAAGCCACCGCGTTCAAGGCCTGGGTCGATGACTCGAACGTCAGCAGTTCGGCCTTGGGGTAGTTGGCGTGGATTTCTTCGGTTGGCAGGTAATGGTAGAGCATGCTCAAGCGCATGCCTTCCAGGCCAGTGTCCAGCGCTCGGGTTTCGTCTTCGCGGGTCACCAGCACAGGCTGGTCGATGGCATAGGGGCGGGACAGCGCCAGCCCTTCGGTGGTCGCCTCATAGCCGTTGGCGCTGCCGAGCAGGTCGATCTGGCCGTTCTTCAGGGCGGCCACCGCCGCTGGCCGGCTAGGGAAGCGTTGCACTCGCACCGCCAGCCCCAGGGCGTTGCCGATCAGGCCAGCGTAGTCGGCGGTGAGACCCTGGTACTCGCGGCCACCAGTGGCGATGTCGAATGGCGGGTAGTCGGGGGCCGAGGTGCCTAGGACCAGTTCGCGGCGGGTCGACAGCCACTGGTACTGATCAGCGGTCAGGCTCGGTCGGATTACCGCCGGCGATGACCGGCTGAGCAAGGTGTAGGTGCGCCCCTGGTCCACGGTGACGCAGGCGCCTTGCAAAGGCGCGCCCAGGCTCAGGCAGAGCATTGATGTCGCCAAATACCTCCACATGCCGACCTCAGACCAGTGCGTTGCGCTTGGCGATTTCGATCAATTCCACCAAGGTGCTGGCCCGCAACTTGTGCATCAGGCGCTTCTTGTAGGTGCTGACGGTTTTGCTGCTGAGGAACATGCCAGTGGCAATTTCCTTGTTGCTGCGGCCTTGGGCAAAAAGTTGCAGCACCATCAACTCACGGTCGTTGACCTGACGGAACAGTTCGAGCTCCTGGCTGCTGCTTGCCAATGCCGGAGTGAGTGCCTGGCTGGGGAAATAGTTGTACCCGGATAATACTGCCTTGATGGCGCTGAGCAGTTCGCTGAGGTCCTCTTGTTTGCAGACATAACCGGCGGCGCCGGAATGCATGCAGCGAATGGCGAACAGCGCGGGTGACTGAGCCGTCAGCACCAATATTTTCAAGGGTGTGGCCATGGCCTGGAAGCGAGATAGCACTTCCAGGCCATCGAGCTTGGGGATGCTGATATCGAGGATAACCAGGTCGGGCAAGGTTTCGCGGATCATCTGCATGGCATCTACACCATTGTCCGACTCGCCTGCGATGGTGTATCCCTGTGTTTCCAGCAGCATCCGGATCGCCAGGCGAATAACTGGATGGTCATCGACAATAAAGACTGTTTGCATATTCAACATTCCATGCTGCACGGTGAAATCAGCAGGCACATTAGCGTAGTTGAAAGAGCAGTGGCAGGCGCTGGGTTGCCGAAACAGGGATATAGGAATTGACTTACAGTATAAGAGCTATATTGCTACGTGTCGTGTGGAAGTAGGCGGGTAAATATCGGAATCTTGTAATTATTTACTGTGAGTGGGTTGGTTGAGTTTATTTGTGGCTTGTTGTTGTAGGAAGTTTCATCGTTCAGAGTATTGCCGCTGTCGTGATGTGTGCGCCTTGCCGGCAAACCACACACTAGTGCCTGGTTTGCCGGCAAGGCTGGCGCCTGCGGGTTGCGTGCTTGACCGGACATCCCTTACTTCGGGCTGGAGCGCCCGGTCATTTCCAGGGCCATCTCACTGGCGAAGCTGTCGGTCATGCCGGCGATGAAGTCGATCATCCGCAGGAATGCCCCGTGCAACGAACCGTGGGGGTCGGGCGCATTGTTGCCGATCAGGTCGAGCACTCGCCGGCTCTTGAACGACGGCGTGCGCCCGCCGTGTTGTTCCAGGGCCGCGCCACAGAAGGTATTGAGGAGAATTTCCAGGGTGGTGTAGGCGCCGATCTCGTGTAGGGTCTTGCGTTTGTCCTGGAAGATTTTCTTGCGCGCCATATCCTTGGCCTGGAGCACACAGCGCTGGGCCGGACCGTGCATGTGCTCGACCAGGTCGCCGGGCAGGCGTCCGGCCAGCAAGGCGGTCTGCTGCTCGACGAAGGCCTGGGCGGCGGCGTTGGTCAGGTGCTCGATGGCCTTGCCGCGCAGGATCGCCAGCTTGCGGCGGCGCGAATCGCCCGGCCCGAGCAGGCGGTAGGTGTCCGGCAGGTCGTCGCCGACCAGATCCAGCAGCAGCGCCTCGACTTCAGCGTACTGCAGCAGGTCCATTTCCAGCCCGTCCTCGAGGTCGATCAAGGCGTAGCAGATGTCGTCGGCGGCTTCCATCAGGTACACCAACGGGTGGCGCGCCCAGCGCTGGTGTTCGAGCTGCGGCAGGCCCAGCTTGCCGGCGATCTGTTCGAGCAGGCCCAGCTCGCTCTGGTAGCAGCCGAACTTGTGTTTCTTGTAGCCCAGGGCATCGGCATGGCGTGCGGCCCAGGGGTACTTGAGGTAGGCGCCGAGGGTGGCGTAGGTCAGGCGCATGCCGCCGTCGAACTGGTGGTATTCCAGTTGGGTGAGCACGCGAAAGCCTTGGGCATTGCCCTCGAAATTGAGGAAGTCGGCGCGTTGGTCGTCGCTCATGTCGTCCAGCCAGCCGCGCCCGGCGGCCTGCTGGAACCAGTGGCGGATGGCGTCTTCGCCGGAGTGGCCGAACGGTGGATTGCCGATGTCATGGGCCAGGCAGGCGGATTGCACGATCATGCCCAGGTCGCTTGGCTCGCACCAGTCCGGCAAGCTGGCGCGTAGGGTCTCGCCGACGCGCATGCCGAGCGAGCGGCCGACACAGCTGACCTCCAGGGAGTGGGTGAGGCGAGTGTGGATATGGTCGTTGCTGGAGACCGGGTGCACCTGGGTCTTGCGCCCGAGGCGGCGGAAGGCGCCCGAGAAGATCACCCGGTCATGGTCCTTGTGGAAGGGGCTGCGGCCAAGTTCCTCGGGGCTGTAGAGGGCTTTGCCGAGGCGTTCGCGGGTCAGCAGGGTGTGCCAGTCCAAGGCGTGTTCTCCCGTCGTTGAATCGGCATAGCTTCGGGTGTCCGAGGCGCGCGCGCAAGGGCGGCGCGCGTCGTGTTTCAGGGACGACGACCGTTGAGGAACAGACGCACCAAGGGTACCAGGCTGGTACCCACGCGGATCAGCCGCGCCAGGTTGCCGCTGCGCACGCCCTTGCCGGTGAGAAAACCCAGCGCGACCACGGCGCCGATGCCCCACAGCGAGCCGTGCTTGAACCCGAGGCCTTCGCCGAACGAGCCGCCCATGCCGCGCAGGCGCCGCACCGGTTCGAGCAGTTGGCCGGATTCGTGGCGAATTTCCTGGCGGTGCATTTCCATGCGTAGACGCAGCAGGGCCTTGCGCAGTTCCCGTGGATTACGGGTATTGGGAAGTTCGGGCAGGCTCATGGCAGCAGGCGCTCCCGATCCTTGGCCAGCTCTTCGAGCGTGGCGTTGAATGGCGAGGATTCGTCGAACACCGCGGCTTTCAGGCGCAGCCCGCAGTACAGCGCGGCAACGCCATAGAAGACGCACAGGCCGATGATCCCGGCCAGCCGGTAGCTGTCCCACAGCAGCACCAGCACCAGGCCGGACAGGGCGGTCAGCAGCAGCAGGGCGAACACCAGTGCCAGCCCGGCGAACAGCAGCAGGCTGAGGGTGCGTGCCTTCTGCTCCTGCAACTCGATGCCGAACAGTTCGATATGGCTGTGCAGCAGTCCGAGGATGGCCGCGCCGAGGCGCCTGCCGGAGGCGCTGGCGCCGATGGCGTCGTTATCCATGAAGGTTCCTCAACGCTTGGCCAGCAGGCCGATCAGCAGGCCGACGCCGGCGGCGATGCCGATCGCCTGCCAGGGGTTGTCCTGCACGTACTGCTCGGCGCTGCCCAGGGCCGCCTGGCCGCGCTGGCGCACCGAGTCCTGGGTCAGTTGCAAGGTTTCGCGGGCCTGCATCAGGCGGTCGTGGATTTGCTCGCGCAGTTCGTCGGCCTGGTCGCCAGCCAGGTTGGCGGTATCGGCGAGCAGTTTCTCGGTGTCGCGGACCAGGGCCTGGAAGTCAGCCATCAAAATGTCTTGTGCAGTCTTTGCCGATTTGCTGGCCATGGATGGGCCTCTCCCTGTGGATGTGTGTGGCTATTTCGAGTGACCGCGCGCACCGAAGGTTCAGCGCGATGTGCTGGTACAGCGCTTGCTAATAGCTCTGCGTCGAATGTGCCGCATGCCGTGCGCCACTTCGGCGGATACCGATAAACCTTAACCCAATCCACGACAAACCCAAGAAAAAACCACGCAGGCGCCGCCCGGTTCAGCGAAACGGGACAGGGGCCTGGCACTGATTCGGTGCAAGGATGCCGGCTCTTGAACTGTCCTGGTGCCTTTTTGCAGGTCTGCCTTCTATGCAAAACACGCTCAGCGCGATGGACTCCCTGGTCCATGGCTCCAACACCTTGTTCATCCTCATGGGGGCGATTCTGGTCCTGGCCATGCACGCCGGCTTCGCCTTTCTGGAAGTCGGTACCGTGCGCCACAAGAACCAGGTCAACGCCCTGTCGAAGATCCTCAGCGACTTCGCCGTCTCGGCGTTGGTGTACTTCTTCGTCGGCTACTGGATCGCCTACGGCGTGAGCTTCCTGCAGCCGGCCGCGGTGCTGGCCGGCCATCACGGCTATGCGCTGGTCAAGTGCTTCTTTTTGCTGACCTTCGCCGCGGCGATCCCGGCGATCATTTCCGGTGGCATCGCCGAGCGGGCGCGTTTCGTCCCGCAGTTGTGCGCGACGGCGCTGATCGTGGCGTTCATCTACCCGTTCTTCGAGGGGGTGGTGTGGAACGGCAACCTGGGCTTGCAAGCCTGGTTGCAGGCGCGCTTCGGTGCGCCGTTCCATGATTTCGCCGGCTCCGTGGTGGTGCACGCCATGGGTGGCTGGTTGGCGTTGGCGGCGGTGTTGCTGCTGGGCGCGCGGCGTGGCCGTTATCGCGACGGGCGCCTGGTGGCGTTCGCGCCGTCGAGCATTCCATTCCTGGCGCTGGGTTCGTGGATCCTGATCATTGGCTGGTTCGGCTTCAACGTCATGAGCGCCCAGACCCTGCAAGGGGTCAGCGGGCTGGTGGCGATCAACTCGCTGATGGCCATGGTCGGCGGCACCTTGTCGGCCTTGCTGGCCGGACGCAACGACCCGGGCTTCCTGCACAACGGCCCGCTGGCCGGGCTGGTGGCGGTGTGCGCCGGTTCCGACCTGATGCACCCGGTCGGCGCATTGGTCACCGGGCTGGTGGCCGGCGGGTTGTTCGTCTGGTGCTTCACCGCGGCGCAGAATCGCTGGAAGATCGACGATGTGCTCGGCGTGTGGCCGCTGCACGGCCTGTGTGGCGTATGGGGCGGTATCGCCTGTGGCGTGTTTGGCCAGGCAGCGCTTGGCGGGTTGGGCGGCGTCAGCCTGGTCAGCCAGTTGCTGGGTAGCCTGGTCGGGGTGTTGGTGGCACTGGCCGGTGGCTTTGTCGTGTACGGTCTGATCAAGGCGTTGCTTGGCCTGCGCTTGAACCATGAGCAGGAATTCCAGGGTGCGGACCTGGCGCTGCACCGAATTGGCGCCACCAGCCAGGATTGAGGCAGGTCAGGTGCGCGATGGCGGGGGCGGGCCTAGAATGAGCATCCATTCATGCGATTGGCGGATGTTTGCATGCTCCCCGAAACCCAACTGTTCGGCACCCTAGGGTGCCACCTGTGCGAAGTGGCCGAGGCCCTGCTGATGCCGTTCGTCGAGCATGGCCTGCTGGTCGAGCTGGTCGATATAGCCGACAGCGAAGCGTTGTTCGAGCGCTACGGCCTGAGCATCCCGGTGTTGCGTCGCTGCGACACAGGCGCCGAGCTCGGCTGGCCGTTCGACGCCGAGCAGGTGGTGGCCTTCCTTCGTTGAACCGCGCATTGACGGCAGGGCGGCTGGCTTCGTATGCTGTATATAAATACAGTATCGAGGTAACGTCATGCTCAATGTCGAGCAACTCAAGTACAGCATCAACCACATGTCCCCCGAGCGTGTGTGCGACGCCGTGCTGGAACTGCGCCTCGACGGCATCGTCACCGACGAGCGCACGCCCTTCGGCAAGGTCCACTTCAATACCTGCTTCGCGGAAATCGAGGCGCTGTTCCAGCGCGCCGGGTTTCACCGTCCGCTGGATGTGGTGGGCTACCAGGGTCTGAGCTACGCCCTCTTTGACCCCGGTCGCTGGGACGCGGTGCAGGTACTGCGCTGGCTCAAGGCGCGTTGCGAGCCGGCCTGCGAGGCTGGTTGAGGCGCGCGGGGTAGGGGATAATGCCTGTCCCTGAAGAACCGAGCCCGCCAATGACCACGCCTTTCGACCCAGCCCGCCAGCAAGCCAGCACCGTATGCCTGCCGCCAGGGCCCTGGGCGACCGTGCTCGATTGCTTGAGCGATCACTTCAAGGGCATCACCCGCGAGCAGTGGCTCGATCGCTTTGCCCGGGGCCGGGTGCTCGATGCCCAGGGGCAGGCTATCGCAGCCGAATTGCCGTATCGGCGCGGCATGCGCCTGCATTATTTTCGTGAAGTGCCCAACGAGAAGGCGATACCGGTGCAGGAGGAGATTCTGCATATCGACGAGCACCTGGTGGTGGCGGACAAGCCGCATTTTCTGCCGGTCACGCCCACTGGCGAATACGTCGAGCACACCCTGCTGCGCCGCCTGATCCGGCGCCTGGACAACCCCCATCTGGTGCCGCTGCACCGTATCGACCGGCACACTGCCGGGTTGGTGTTGTTCTCGGCCAACCCACAAAGCCGTGGTGCTTACCAGCGCCTGTTCCCGGAACGACGCATCGACAAGCACTACCAGGCCATTGCCGCTGCGATGCCGCAGCATGACTACCCGCTGGTGCATCGCAGCCGTCTGGTGCATGGCGAGCCGTTCTTCCGCATGCATGAGGTCGAGGGTGTTGAGAACAGCGAGACTCACGCCTGCGTGCTGGAGAAAAATGGCGAGCTGTGGCGCTATGGCTTGTCGCCGGTCACCGGCAAGACCCATCAGTTGCGGGTGCATATGGCGGCGTTGGGGGCGGGTATCTGCAACGACCCGTTCTATCCGCGGTTGCTCAGTGAACAGGACGATTATGCGAAACCGTTGAAGCTGCTGGCCCAGAGCCTGAGTTTCGCGGACCCGTTGACGGGTGAGGCGCGCTATTTCGAAAGCCGCTTGCAATTGGACTGGTAAAGATCAGTCACAAACCTTTGAGCAGGCGCTGGGATGGTCGTCGCAGGCGTCGGTGCCAGCACCGCGGCGCCTGATTCGCCAGCAAGGCTGGCTCCTACGGGGAGCGAGCAGGTCGCGAACATCGTAGGAGCCGGCTTGCCGGCGAACACCGGCAAGGCTCCTACGGTTCGTCGCCGCTGCTCAGCGGTTGAAGCGCTCCACCAGCGAATACTGCGAACCGGCGGTGCTGGTCAGTTCTTCGCTGAGCAGCGCCGAACGCTGGGCCTGGCCGGCCGTCTGGTCGGCCAGGTCGGCGATGGTGCTGATGTTGCGGCTGATCTCCTCGGCCACCGCGGACTGCTCCTCGGTGGCGGCGGCGATCTGCGTGGCCATGTCGGTAATATTGGCCACCGCTTCGCTGATACCCACCAGCGCCTGGTCGGCCTCCATTACCCGCTCGACACCTTCCTGGGCCTGGCGATGACCGGTCTCCATGGTCTGCACCGCGTTGTTGGCGGTTTGTTGCAGCTTGGCAATCAGGGTGTGGATCTGCCCGGTGGACTCGGCCGTGCGTTGCGCCAACTGGCGAACCTCGTCGGCGACCACGGCGAAGCCACGGCCCATCTCGCCGGCCCGTGCTGCCTCGATGGCGGCGTTGAGCGCCAGCAGGTTGGTCTGGTCGGCGATGCCCTTGATCACATCGACCACGCCGCCGATCTCGTCGCTGTCCTTGGCCAGCTGGGTGACAGTCAGCCCGGTTTCACCGACGGCGGCGGACAGGCGCTCGATTGCGTCGCGGGTTTCACCGGCAATGTTGCGACCCTGGCTGGTCAGGCGGTTGGCTTCCTGGGTGGCGTCGGCGGTGCGCTGCACATGGTTGGCCACTTCCTGGGTGGTGGCCGCCATCTGGTTGACCGCGGCAGCCACCTGTTCGGTTTCCACGCGCTGGCGCTCCAGGCCCGAGGAGCTCTGGTGGGCCAGGGCATCGGACTGGCGCGCCTGGTCGCTGAGCTGTTCGGCGCTGTCCTGCAGGCGGGTCAGACAGGTCTTCATCCGCGCGTCCTGGCTGAGCATGGCCATTTCCAGGCGCGCCTGCACGCCGCGGCTGTCGGTGTACATCTGCGCGATCAACGGGTCGGAGGTGGTCTGCTCGGCCAGGCGCAGCAGGCGCTTGAGACCGCGTTGCTGCCAGCTCAGGCCCAGCAGGCCCAGTGGTACCGACAGCCCGGCGGCCAGGGCGAAGCCCCAGGAGTGGCCCAGCCAGTTGCCGATCAGGAAGCCGATCTGGCTGACCAGGATGAACGGCAGCCAGTCCTGCAGCACTGGCAGCCATTTGTCACGCTTGGGAATGGCCGAATGGCCCTGGTTGATGCGTTGGTACAACGCCTCGGCGCGGCGGATCTGTTCGGCGGTGGGCTTGACCCGCACCGACTCGTAGCCGACCACCTGGTTGCTATCGAAGATTGGCGTGACGTAGGCATTGACCCAGTAATGGTCGCCCGACTTGCAGCGGTTCTTGACGATGCCCATCCACGGCAGGCCCTGCTTGAGGGTCTGCCACATGTGGGCGAACACGGCCGGCGGTACATCGGGGTGGCGCACCAGGTTGTGTGGTGCGCCCATCAGGTCCTCGCGGGAGAAACCGCTGATCTCGATGAAGGCATCGTTGCAGTAGGTGATCACGCCCTTGGCGTTGGTGGTCGAGATCAACCGCTGCTGGGCAGGGAAAGTCCGTTCTCTCTGGGTAATCGGCTGGTTGTTACGCATTGGCTGTTCAATCCGCGAGGCTTTCCATGGGTATCGGCAAGCCTCTGGTTTTATTGAATGAATAATTAACTGCGTTGATCTGGCGCAAAATGCGTGAGCTGTACCTGGGGTAGCGCGTAGATCGCGCAAGTTGCCGCCAAAAATTACAGTTTTCTTTATAAATGATGACGATTTGGTCTGATCATGACCGATTGTTCAATGCAGGGCCAGCATCGGGTAGCTGAAAGCGGCGAAGTGCGCCAGGTTGACGCAGGCGTGACACAGCACCGCCGCCGTGAGGCCGCCATGGCGATAAGCCAGACCATACCCAACCCCCGCCAGGGTGGCCAGGTAGAACCACTGCCAACCTCCAGCCAGGTGCGCCAGGCCGAATACCAGTGCGGCCACCAGCAACGCCAGCCCATCATGTTTGAACAGACGTTGCAGGCCGCCCTGGATATAGCCGCGGAACAATAATTCCTCGGTCAGGCTCACCAGCAGCAGGTTGTTGGCCAGCCAGAGCCAGGCCTGATCAGGCCATTTTGGTGCCCAGGCCACCAGGCCGAGGGCCCAGGCGCCGCCCAGGCAGGCGAGCAGGGTCAGGGGCAAGATCAGCGCCAGGCTCAGGGCCACGCCGCGCGCGCGCAGCATCACCAACCACGGACAGGCCAGTAGTAGCCACAGGCCAATCAGCGGTTTGTCCAGGTTCAGGTACATGGAGAACGGCACCGCGCCTTCGCTGAGCACGGCCTTGTCGATGACGCGGGCGCCGTGGAAGCCGGGCAGCCAGTGCAGCGCCAGGGCGATGGCGAGGACGATGAACAGCAGGTGGCCGAGGGTCTGTTGCCAGCGTACCCGGCGCCGTGCGAGCAGGCCGCTGCACAGCAGGGCGAGCAAGGCGGGCAGGGCGATCAGGCCGAGGCTGCCGTGGGTCAGTGCGAGGGTGTAGCCGAGGCCGAGCAGGAGCAGGGCGATCCAGTGGGGAAGAGGCATGAGGGGTCCTTGTGCCGGTGGGTCCATGGAGGGTAGGACTTACCCCAAGGCCTTCAGGACACTTGGATGTTTGCGCGCTTGGACGGGGAATGCCGGGACCGCGTTGCGGTCCTTTCACGGCACAAGGCCGCACCTACAGGGGACCGCGCCGTCCTGTAGGAGCGGCCTTGTGCCGCGAAAGGGTCGCAAAGCGACCCCAGCAATCTTGAATTGGAAAGGGATGGGCCCAGCTTTACCCTGCGATCAATTGCCGCAGCACATAATGCAGGATCCCCCCCGACTTGAAGTACTCCACCTCATTGAGGGTGTCGATCCGGCACAACACCTCGATCTGTTCCTGCTCGCCGCTCTCGCGGGTGATGCGCAGCGCCAGGCTCATGCCCGGGCGGATCTGCGCCCCGCCAAGGCCCAGCACATCGATGCGTTCCTTGCCGGTCAGCCCCAAGCGCTTGCGATCGTCCCCAGCCTTGAACTGCAGCGGCAGCACGCCCATGCCCACCAGGTTGGAGCGGTGGATGCGCTCGAAGCTCTCCGCCAGCACCGCCTTGACCCCCAGCAGGTTGGTGCCCTTGGCCGCCCAGTCGCGGCTGGAGCCGGTGCCGTACTCCTGCCCGGCGATCACCACCAGCGGCGTGCCATCCTGTTGGTAGCGCATGGCCGCGTCATAGATCGACAGCTTCTCGCCGGAGGGCACATACAGGGTGTTGCCACCTTCCTCGCCGCCGAGCATCTCGTTGCGAATGCGGATGTTGGCGAAGGTGCCGCGCATCATCACCTCATGGTTGCCGCGTCGTGAGCCATAGGAGTTGAAGTCGCGTGGCTCCACGCCTTTTTCGCGCAGGTAGCGCCCGGCTGGGCTATCGGCCTTGATGTTGCCGGCCGGCGAGATATGGTCGGTGGTCACCGAGTCGCCGAGCAGGGCGAGGATGCGCGCGCCCTGGATATCGGCGATCTCTGGCGGCGGCCCGGCGATGTCGTCGAAGAACGGTGGGTGCTGGATATAGGTGGAGTCGTCCTGCCAGACATAGGTGGCCGCCTGCGGCACCTCGATGGCCTGCCACTGGGCGTCACCGGCGAAGACCTCGGCGTATTCCTTGTGGAACATCCGCGTGTCGACCTTGGCCACGGCCTCGGCGATTTCCTGCTGGCTCGGCCAGATATCGCGCAGGTACACCGGCTGGCCGTCCTTGCCGGTGCCCAGCGGGTCCTGGCCGAGGTCGACGCGCACGCTGCCGGCCAGGGCATAGGCCACTACCAGCGGTGGCGAGGCCAACCAGTTGGTCTTGACCAGTGGGTGCACCCGGCCTTCGAAGTTGCGGTTGCCCGACAGCACCGAGGCGACGGTCAGGTCAGCGCTGCCGATGGCTTGTTCGATGGCCTCGTCCAGGGGGCCGGAGTTGCCGATGCAGGTGGTGCAGCCGTAGCCGACCAGGTCGAAGCCAAGCTGGTCCAGGTACGGGGTCAGGCCCGCGGCCTTGTAGTAGTCGGTGACCACTTTCGAGCCGGGGGCGAGCGAACTCTTGACCCACGGCTTGCGCTGCAGGCCCTTCTCCACGGCTTTCTTCGCCACCAGTCCGGCGGCCATCATCACGCTGGGGTTGGAGGTGTTGGTGCAGGAGGTGATGGCGGCGATCACCACCGCGCCGTCGCGCAGGGTGTGGGTCTGGTTTTCGTGGGTGTAGTCGATCTCGCCAGCCTGGTCGGCGTTGCCCACCGCCACGCCACCGCCGCCTTCGCTTTCCAGGCGGCCGACTTCCTTGGCCAGGGGCTTGGGCTGCAGCTCGATGAAGTGGTCGAAGGCCTGGCGCACCTGGCCCAGGGCGACGCGGTCCTGCGGGCGCTTGGGCCCGGCCAGGCTGGCTTCCACATCGTTCATGTCCAACGCCAGTGTGTCGCTGAACAGCGGCTCTTGGCCGGGCAGGCGCCATAGGCCCTGGGCCTTGCAGTAGGCCTCGACCAGTTGCACTGTCTGTTCGGGGCGGCCGGACAGGCGCAGGTAGTCGAGGGTCACCTGGTCGACCGGGAAGAAGCCGCAGGTGGCGCCATACTCGGGCGCCATGTTGGCAATGGTGGCACGGTCGGCCAGTGGCAGGTCGGCCAGGCCGTCGCCATAGAACTCGACGAACTTGCCGACCACGCCCTTCTTGCGCAGCATCTGCGTGACGGTCAGCACCAGGTCGGTGGCGGTAATGCCTTCGCGCAGCTTGCCGGTGAGCTTGAAGCCGATCACCTCGGGGATCAGCATCGACACCGGCTGGCCGAGCATCGCAGCTTCGGCCTCGATACCGCCGACGCCCCAGCCGAGCACGCCGAGGCCGTTGATCATGGTGGTGTGTGAGTCGGTGCCGACCAGCGTGTCGGGGAAGGCGTAGGTGCGGCCGTCCTCATCGCGGGTCCATACCGTGCGCCCCAGGTACTCGAGGTTGACCTGGTGACAGATACCAGTACCCGGCGGCACCACGCGGAAGTTGTCGAAGGCGCTCTGGCCCCAGCGTAGGAAAGCATAACGCTCGCCATTGCGTTGCATCTCGATGTCGACGTTCTGGGCGAAGGCGCTGGGGCTGGCGTAGCGGTCGACCATGACCGAGTGGTCGATCACCAGGTCCACCGGCGACAGCGGGTTGATCCGCTGCGGGTCGCCGCCGGCCTTGGCCATGGCCGCGCGCATGGCGGCCAGGTCGACCACCGCCGGCACGCCGGTGAAGTCCTGCATCAGCACCCGCGCCGGGCGGTACTGGATCTCACGGTCGCTGCGGCGCTCCTGCAGCCATTTGGCCAGGGCGAGCAGGTCGTCGCCGGTGACGGTCTTGCCGTCCTCCCAGCGCAGCAGGTTTTCCAGCAACACTTTCAGCGACATCGGCAGGCGCTGCAGGTCGCCGAGTTGGTGGGCGGCTTCGGTGAGGCTGAAATAGTGGTAGGCGCGGTCGGCCACCTGCAGGGTCTTGAGGGTTTTCAGGCTATCGAGCGAGGGCATTTACAACTCCTTGTGCTCCGGTGCCCGGCGGCTGCCAATGGCTCGCCGGTGTCACCGCTCTGGATTGGTCCGCACGGCACGGACCTGGCTGAACAGTCAGGTTAGACCGGTTTGCCCGACCTGACCTTTTTCTGGACCGATGGGGCGTGTCGCAGGTTCCGATCTTCCTTTATCATTCGCCGCCCTGGCGCCATCTGCGCCAGTGATGTGGAGTGAGAAATGAATACCCTGTTCATGCATTGCCGGCCCGGCTTCGAGGGCGAGGTCTGCGCCGAAATCAGCGAACACGCCGCCCACCTGGGCGTGGCCGGTTATGCCAAGGGCAAGCCACAAAGCGCTTGCGCCGAATTCGTCTGCACCGAGCCTGGCGGCGCCGAACGCATGATGCGGGAGCTGCGCTTCGCCCAGTTGATCTTCCCGCGCCAGTGGGCGCGTGGCGCCTTCGTCGAACTGCCCGAGACCGACCGCATCAGCGTGCTGCTCGAACACCTGGCTGAACTGCCGGTGTGTGGCAGCCTGTGGCTGGAGGTGCTCGACAGCAACGAGGGCAAGGAGCTGTCGACCTTCTGCCGCAAGTTCGAGGTGCCGCTGCGCAAGGCCCTGGAGAAGGCTGGCCGGCTGGTGGACGACGCCCGCCGTCCGCGCTTGCTGCTGACTTTCATCAGCGGCCGCCGGGTGTTCCTCGGCCTGTCCGAGGCCGACAACTCGGCGTTGTGGCCGATGGGCATCCCACGGCTGAAGTTTCCCCGCGAGGCCCCGAGTCGCTCGACCCTCAAGCTCGAGGAAGCCTGGCACCAGTTCATCCCGCGCGAGCAATGGGACGCGCGCCTGAACGACGACATGACCGGCGTCGACCTGGGCGCATCCCCCGGTGGCTGGACCTACCAGCTGGTCAAGCGCGGCATGCTGGTGACCGCCATCGACAACGGCCCGATGGCCGAGAGCCTGATGGACACCGGCCTGGTCACCCACCTGATGGCCGACGGTTTCACCTGGCAGCCGAAGCGCACCGTGGACTGGATGGTCTGCGACATCGTCGAGAAACCGGCGCGTACCGCGTCGCTGATCGAGACCTGGCTGGGCGAGGGGTTGTGCCGTGAAGCGGTGGTCAACCTGAAATTGCCGATGAAGCAGCGCCATGCCGAGGTGCGCAAGCTGCTGGACCGTATCGAGGCGGGGTTCAAGGCGCGCAAGGTCAAGGTGTCGATCGCCTGCAAGCAGCTGTACCACGACCGCGAGGAAGTGACCTGCCACTTGCGCCGGCTCGACCTGAAGTAACCCCTGCAGGCGCCAGCAAGGCTGGCGCCCGCAGGGAGACGTGGGCCTGCTTATGCGCCACAATGACGATCATTTTGCGGAGTCCTTCATGACCGATTTCACCCACGACGCGATCCTCGATGCCAGCGGCCTGAGTTGCCCGGAGCCGGTGATGATGCTGCACAAGCATGTGCGCGAGCTGGTATCCGGCGGCGTGCTCAAGGTCATCGCCACCGACCCGTCGACCCGCCGCGACATCCCCAAGTTCTGCATTTTCCTCGGCCACGAGCTGCTCGGCCAGGAAGAAGACGCCGGAACCTACCTGTACTGGATCCGCAAGAAGGCCGACTGAGCCCGCCGCGATCGCGCTACACTGCGCTCCCCTGACAGGAGAGCGCCATGCTGATAGTTGCCGACGAGAATATCCCGCTGCTCGATGCCTTCTTTGCCGGTTTCGGTGAAATCCGCCGTTATCCCGGCCGGGCCATCGACGCCGCCTGCGTCAAGGACGCCGACGTGCTGCTGGTACGCTCGGTGACTCGCGTCGATCGGCAACTGCTCGCAGGCAGTCGGGTACGCTTCGTCGGCACCTGCACCATCGGCACCGATCACCTCGACCTCGAACACTTCGCCGAAGCCGGCATCCACTGGAGCAGCGCGCCGGGCTGCAACGCCCGTGGCGTGGTGGACTACGTGCTGGGCAGCCTGCTGACCCTGGCCGAACTCGAGGGTGCCGACCTGGGCAAGCGCGTTTATGGCGTGGTCGGCGCGGGTGAGGTCGGCGGACGACTGGTGCGGGTGCTGCGCGGCCTCGGTTGGAAGGTGCTGGTGTGCGACCCGGTGCGACAGGCCAGCGAGGGCGGTGCCTTCGTCGACCTTGAGACGATCCTTGAACAGTGCGATGTGATCAGCCTGCATACGCCGTTGCAACGCGCTGGTGAGCATCCCACCTGGCACCTGCTCGACCAGCCACGCCTGGCGCGGTTGCGCGCCGGTGCCTGGTTGATCAATGCCAGCCGTGGCCCGGTGGTGGACAACGCGGCGTTGCGCGAACTGCTGCTTGACCGTGAAGACCTGCACGCGGTGCTCGATGTGTGGGAGGGCGAGCCGCAGGTCGACCTGCAACTGGCCGACCTGTGCACCCTGGCCACCCCGCATATCGCCGGCTACAGCCTGGATGGCAAGCAGCGTGGCACCGCGCAGATCTACCAGGCGTTCTGCCGCTGGCGGGGCGAGGCCGAACAGGTGCGCCTGGTCGATTTGCTGCCGGCGCCAGCGCTGGCACAGCTCGAGCTCGATGCCAGCGCGGAGCCGGCCTGGGCGCTGGCCACCTTGTGCCGGGCAGTGTATGACCCACGCCGTGACGATGCGGACTTTCGGCGTAGCCTGAGCGAGGAGGTGGCCGAGCAGCGTGCCGCCTTCGACCTGCTGCGCAAGCATTACCCAGTGCGACGAGAGATCGAGGGGCTGGCGGTGCGGGTGCGCGGCGAAGCGCCGCAGTTGGCGCAGATGGTCAGCGCCTTGGGCGCGATACTGGTGTAGCAGCCGGCTTGCCGGCCAACCACTGCGTTGCCTGGTTCGCCGGCAAGCCGGCTCCTACCGGTATCAAGGGTCAATAAAAACCCGGCGCCTGGCCGGGTTTTAGTGAATACCTAGGCTCAACCCTGCTTGACCTTCTCGACCCGGCTCTGCTCCAGGTCCTTGCAGGCCTTCTGGATCATCTGCTCGGTAATCGGGATCTCGCGCCCCTGGGCATCGATGATCGAGCCGCATACCTGAGGTTGCGGTGGGGTCTTGGGCTTATCGGTGCTGTGCTGCAAGCTCATGTCCTGTCTCCTCATCAGGTTCAAGCTCAAGGGTATCGCTGCGCCGTGACTGGCCTGTGACAGCTTCTGCGGCATCACGACAGCCACAGTCCAACAGACAGCGCGGCAAAGCTCCAGTGACGCATTAGACCGAATGGGTATAGGGCCTGCGGCACCGGCCTTAGCTGCGACGGCGTCTTATTCACGGGAGTTCCGCCACAGTGGACCAGTGGTAGGCTTGCAGGGTCTTCCTGCCGAAAACTGCTCGCCATGCCTGATCCGATGTCGTCTCGCCAGCGCCGTGCCCTGCACCTGGGCTGGCAGTTCATCCGTCCGTATCGCCGGCGGGCCTTGTTGGCCTTGTTGGCCCTGGTGGTCACCGCCGCCATCACCTTGTCCATGGGGCAGGGCATTCGCCTGCTGGTCGACCAGGGCTTCATGACCGGTTCCGCGCACCAGCTCAACCAGACCATCGGCCTGTTCCTGTTGCTGGTCATGGCCCTGGCGGTGGGCACTTTCGCCCGTTTCTACCTGGTGTCATGGATCGGCGAGCGCTGCGTGGCCGATATCCGCCGCGCGGTGTTCGACCATCTGATCGGCCTGCACCCAGGTTTTTTCGAGGACAACCGCAGCTCGGAGATCCAGTCGCGGCTGACCGCCGACACCACCTTGTTGCAGTCGGTGATCGGGTCTTCGTTGTCGATGTTCCTGCGCAACGCACTGATGGTGATCGGTGGAGTGATCCTGTTGTTCGTCACCAACCCCAAGCTGACCAGTATCGTGGTGTTGGCGCTGCCATTGGTGCTGGCGCCGATCCTGTTGTTCGGGCGGCGGGTGCGCAGCCTGTCGCGGCAAAGTCAGGACCGGGTGGCTGATGTCGGCAGCTATGTGGCCGAGACCCTGGGCCAGATCAAGACGGTGCAGGCCTACAACCATGAGGCGCGCGACCGGGCGTTGTTCGGTGAGACGGTCGAGGCGGCGTTCACCGTGGCGCGCCGGCGTATCGCCCAGCGCGCCTGGCTGATCACCCTGGTGATCATGCTGGTGCTCGGTGCGGTGGGGGTGATGTTGTGGGTCGGTGGCATGGATGTGATCGCGGGGCGTATCTCCGGTGGCGAGCTGGCCGCGTTCGTGTTCTACAGCCTGATCGTCGGCAGTGCCTTCGGTACCCTGAGCGAGGTGATCGGCGAGTTGCAGCGGGCCGCCGGCGCCGCCGAGCGTATCGCCGAGCTGTTGGCGGCGCGCACCGCGATCCTGCCACCGGCGCAGCCGCTGCGGTTGCCGGGCACGCGGGCTCGGGGCGCGATCGAACTGCGCGAGGTGCGCTTTGCCTATCCGTCACGGCCGGGCATGGCGGCTATCGATGGCTTGAGCCTGCAGGTACAGCCGGGGCAGACCGTGGCGCTGGTCGGGCCTTCGGGCGCAGGCAAGTCGACCTTGTTCGACTTGCTGCTGCGCTTTCACGACCCGCAGGCGGGGGAGATCTTGCTCGATGGCCAGGCGATCACCGGGCTCGAGCCTGCCGAGCTGCGTCGCCAGTTCGCCCTGGTGGCGCAACAACCGGCGCTGTTTCGCGGCACGGTGGCGGCCAATATCCGCTATGGCCGACCCGAAGCCAGCCAGGCCGAGGTCGAGGCGGCGGCGCGTAGCGCTTATGCCCATGAGTTCATCGTGCAACTGCCCGAGGGCTATGAGACGCCCTTGGGCGAGGGCGGCGTCGGCCTGTCCGGTGGCCAGCGCCAGCGCCTGGCGATTGCCCGGGCGTTGCTGCTGGACGCGCCTATCCTGTTGCTGGACGAAGCCACCAGTGCTCTCGATGCGCAGAGCGAGCACCTGATCCAGCAGGCATTGCCGCCGTTGATGGCCGGGCGCACCACCCTGGTGATCGCCCACCGGCTGGCGACCGTGCAGCATGCCGAGCGCATCGCCGTGATCGACCAGGGGCGCCTGGTTGCGGTGGGCACGCACCGCCAGTTGATCGAGCAAAACCCGCTGTACGCACGTTTGGCGGCGTTGCAGTTCAGCAGCGGCTGAGTGTTGTCGGTGTGCGCTGGCAAGGCCGGCGCCTCCCGAGGCGAGGCAGGGCTCGAGCGCTGTAGTCGACCTGTAACAATTCTGTAGCAATTGCCTGAGACTATGCTGCTCAACTGTTGCGCAAGTGCTCTACCTGGCTGCTATCGATCGATGGCGGCTTTTTTTTGGCCGGCGAACGAGGACAAGGATGTCTGTCGGCGGCGCGGCTGCGCGCCGTTTCCTTCCCTCCTTGTTCCGAGATCCGCGATGTTGCGTAAATCCCTCAGAGTGCAAATCCTCAGCTTGCTCGGCGTCAGCCTGGCGACGATCTTGCTGATCGCCCTGGTGTGCTTCCAGTTCCTGTCCTCCAGCGTGCGCGGCTATGCCGAGCTGGTTGATGGCCCTCTGCGTGCCTCGCAGTTGATCGACGAGGCCAACCTGCAGTTCAAGATCCAGGTGCAGGAGTGGAAGAACGTGCTGTTGCGCGGGCGCCAGCCGGCCGAGCTGGACAAGTACTGGCAGCAGTTCCAGGCTCGTGAGCAACAAGTGCAGCAGCTGTTGGGGCAACTGGTCGACAGCGCGGAGCCGGCGCTCAAGGCGCCTCTGGAGCAGCTCAGGGCCAGCCACCGGCAGTTGGGCGCGAAGTATGAGCAGGGTCGCCAGGCCTTTCTGGCGGCCGGCGGCGATCCGTTGGCCGGCGACCTGGCGGTCAAGGGTGTGGATCGTGCCACCAGCGACCAGTTGAGCGCGCTGGTCGAGCAGTTGCGTGCCGATGCCGGTGGCCGCGCCGCTGAGATCAGTAGCAGTGCCGAGCGTACCGTGTGGCTGGGCCTGCTGGTGATGCTGGCCTCGGCGCTGCTGGTCGGGTTGTTCAGCCTGTGGTTGGTCAACCGCAGCCTGGTCGAGCCGATCCGGCAATTGATCGAGTACGTTGCCCAACTCAGCCAGGGTCGTTTTGCTGCGCGGGTCGACAGTCGCCGCGAGGACGAGCTTGGCCGCCTGGCGCGGGCGGCCAATACCCTGCGTGATTTTCTTGCCGACACCGTCAGCCGGCTCAAGGACAACGCCGACGAACTGGAGAGCGCCAGCGGCCAGTTGCGCAGTATCGCCAGCGACATGGCCCATGGCACCCAGGACCAGTTCCAGCGTACCGACCAGGTGGCCACGGCCATGCACGAGATGTCCGCCACTGCCCAGGAGGTCGCCCGCCATGCCGCCGATGCCGCGCGGGCGGCGGACCAGGCTGACCACAGTGCCCAGGCAGGCGAGCAGGTGATGCAACAGACCATCGACATCATTGGCCTGGTCAACCGCGAGATCGCCGGCACGGCTACGGTGATTCGCCATCTGGAAAACGACAGCACGCGAATCGGCAAGGTACTCGAGGTGATTCGCGGGATTGCCGAACAGACCAACCTGCTGGCGCTCAATGCGGCCATCGAGGCGGCCCGCGCTGGCGAGGCGGGGCGTGGTTTTGCGGTGGTGGCCGATGAAGTGCGCAGCTTGGCCCAGCGCACGGCAGCGTCGATCGCCGAGATCCACCAGATCATCGAGGCGGTGCAGTCGGGGGCGGTGGACGCGGTCAAGGCCATCGAGAGCGGCCAGCAGCGCAGCGAGCTAGGGGCCGAGCAGGTGCAGCAGGCGGGGCAGATGCTGCAGCGCATCACCGCGGCGGTAGAGGCTATTCGCGACATGAACCGGCAGATCGCCACCGCGGCGGAGGAGCAGACCAGCGTGGCGGAGGATATTTCGCGCAACCTGGTCGAGATTACCCGGATTGCCACGGACAACCAGCAGGCGGTGCGGCATACCGAGCAGGCGGGGCAGCGCTTGCATGGGCTATCGGGGCAGCTTGGCGAGGTGACTTCGCGGTTGAGTGCCTGAGGGTTGGTCAACCCATTGGCGTAAGGCGCTGATTGCCAGTGTCGGGTCTGCGCATCGCCATCGCGGGGCAAGCCCGTTCCCACGTCTGCTCATCCTCATGGGGCTGGCGTGGAAGCGGGGCTTGCCCCGCGATGGCGATCGTTCGTCGGCACGCCGGTCCTGCCGTGCAGATTCCCTCTGTTACGTAACTGTAATCTTGACTATCCTGCGATCTGTCCCAGTACACTTTGCAACTGTTACGGTATTCTGGTTCCAGCAGTGAGCCGCACAAGAACAACGATCCCGTCCGTGCTTCGAGACAACGCCATGACCAACCTGCTGTTGTACCAGCGCATCGCCCAGCAACTGGCCGACGATATCCGGCGTGGTGTCTATCAGCCCGGCGAGCGCGTGCCTTCGGTGCGCAAGATGAGCGCCCAGCTCAATGTCAGCCATGCCACCGTGCTGCAGGCGTACGCCAACCTCGAGGATCAGGGCCTGATCCGCGCCCGGCCGCAGTCGGGCTATTACGTGCACCAGACCCCCGCGCTGACCGCGCAAACTCCGGACATCGCCCGCGTCGAACGGCCTGGCTTGGTCACCCGTGCCAGCATCATCCAGCAGGTGCTGGTCGAGGCGCGCCGTGACGGCGTGTTCCCGTTCGGCGCGGCGGTGCCCCATGTGGACTACCTGCCGGTGCGCGCTCTGCACCAGCAACTGGCCAAGGTCACCCGCTTCCACAGCCCACGCGCCTTCAGCTACATGTTCAGCCCCGGCTTCGAGCCGCTGCGTCGGCAGATCGCCATTCGCATGCGCGACGCCGGGGTCCTGGTCGATCCGCGCGAAGTGGTGGTGACCCACGGTTGTGTCGATGCCCTGCAAATGTCGTTGCGAGTGCTGACCCGCCCTGGGGATCTGATTGCCGCCGAATCGCCGACCTACTATGGGTTGCTGCAGTTGGCGGACCTGCTGGGCCTGAAGGTCATCGAAATTCCCAGCGATCCGGCTACCGGGATCAGCCTCGAAGCCTTGCAGCTGGCGGCCAACCAGTGGTCGATCAAGGCCCTGGTGTTGACGCCGCGCTTGAGCAACCCGCTGGGCGGAACCATGCCGGAGGAACGGCAGAAGCAATTGCTGCGCCTGGCCTCGGACTTCGATATCCAGATCGTCGAGGACGACATCTATGGCGAGTTGATGTTCGAGCAGGGGCGCACCAAGGCGCTCAAGGCGTTCGATCGTCTCGACCGGGTGATCTACTGCTCAAGCTTTTCCAAGACCTTGTCGCCGGGCGTGCGCGTCGGCTGGATGATCGCCGGGCGCTACCAGGACGAGATCCAACGCCTGCAGACTTTCACTACCCACTCGGCGTGCAGCGTGACGCAAATGGGGGTGGCGGCTTACCTGGAGAACGGCGGCTATGACCGCCACCTGCGCTACATCCGCCAGGAATACCGCAAGAACCTCAGCGCCTACCAGTTGGCCGTGCAGCAGCACTTCCCCGAAGGCACGCAGATGACCCGGCCCACCGGCGGGTTCATTCTCTGGGTGAGCCTGCCGGGGCGGGTCAACACCCAGGATTTGCACGTGCGGGCGCTGGAGCAGGGCATCAGCATTGCCCCAGGGCTGATCTTCAGCAATACCGAGCAGTTCAACCACTGTATCCGGCTCAATTGCGGCATTCCCTGGAACAAGGAGGCCGAGCGCGCGGTGATCACGCTGGGCCTGCTGGCCCGGCAATTGTGCCAGGAGACGTCGCTCTCACTTTTGTAGGCTTGTCAGATGCGCGGGGAACAGGGAGCATACGCGTTTTAAAGGTTGCTCCCGGTACTCATGAACGCGCTTCGTCCCCTCGCCCTCGCCCTGTGTCTCGCCTTGCCCTGGTTGCCAAGTGCGGCGGCCCAGGCCGCCGAGCCCGTGGCCAAGGCTCGGAGTGCCCAAGCCAAGCCTGCGGCCAAGGTGCCTGCCAAGCCAAAGGCGAGCGCCAAGCCCAAGGTGCCGGCAAAGCCGCAGGCCAAGGCTAAATCCAAGCCTAAGCCTAAGCCTAAGCCGAAGGCAAAACCGGTCAGCAAGGCGCTCGCCAAGCCCCTGCCCAAGGCCAAAGTCGACCTGAGCCTGCCCAGCGAGCTGGTCAGGCACCTCGAGCCAGACTTGGGGGATACGCCGGTGGTGCGCAAGCCCTTGCTCCCCTCGATGTTTCCCACCAAGCCTGAATCCGACAGTAGCCCCTTCCAGCTCAATGGTCGGTTGATCAGCAACGAAATGCAGCTGCAGCTGCGCAACGACAGCCGCCGGGAAGTGGAAGGGGCGGCCATCGATTTCGAATTTCGCAACTGACTATTGGGTCACGCGCGATTTCATCCGTCCGGTAATTTCAAACGTGTGTTTGGGCGGTTAGTATCCAGGGACGTTCGTCCCGCTTTGCTCCTGGGAGTCCTGTTGTCATGAAATGCCGCGAGGGTTGTGGTGCCTGCTGCATCGCCCCGTCCATCAGTTCGCCGATCCCGGGCATGCCCCAGGGCAAGCCGGCCGGCGAACGTTGCCTGCACCTGAATGTCGATAACCTCTGTGCGCTGTTCGGCAAGCCCGAGCGGCCGCCGGTATGTGGCGGCTTCAAGGCGCAAGCGGACATCTGTGGCAATGATCGGGATGAGGCCATCCGCATCATTGGGTGGCTGGAGCGGATGACGGCGGCGTGACAGGTTGGATCTTCGACAACAAGGAACAACATGATGAGATCGATCAAGCGTATTGCCCTGCTGTGTGGCATGGGAGTGGTGCTGGCGCCAGCGGCCTGGGCCGAGAACTGGCAGGTAGCCAAGGACGAGGAGGGCATCAAGGTCTCTCTCAGTGAAGTGGTGGGTTCCAAGTACAAGGCTTATCGCGGTGTGACCGTGATCAAGGCGCCGCTGGCCAAGGTCAAGGCATTGCAGGAAGACGTGGCGGGCGCCTGCGCCTGGATTCATGAGTGCAAGACCCAGAAGTTGCTCAAGACCGAGGGTGACCAGAGCTGGACCTACACCCAGTTCAACACGCCCTGGCCGGTGACGCCGCGCGACTCGATCCTGCACGTGACCACGGAGCAGGGCGCCGACGGCAGCATTACGCGCAAGCTGCAGGAAGAGCCGAAGTACCAGCCGGAGGAGAAAGGTTTCGTTCGGGTTGCCCAGGTGGAGGGTTTCTGGAAGCTGGTGCCCAAGGGTGACAGCACCGAGGTGACTTACCAGGTGCATACCGAGCCGGGCGGCAGCGTGCCGTCGTGGCTGGCCAACAAGTTCGTGGTCGATGCGCCGTTCAATACCCTGAAGGGGCTGAAGGAGCGCGCCGAGAAGAACTAAAGGCAGGCGTGTTTCCTGTATAGGAGCGGCCTTGTGTCGCGAAAGGGCTGCGTAGCGGCCCCAGGATCTCGAGTCAGTCTCAAGATCGTCGGGGCCGCTGCGCGGCCCTTTCGCGACACAAGGCCGCTCCTACAGAGAAGCGGATCGTGTGCCGGAACAATAAAAAAGGCTGCCCGAGGGCAGCCTTTTTGCGTTCGGCCGGCAGGCTTACTTGCGGTCTTTCAGTGCAACGATGTCGCGCTGCTCGTGACCGGTGTACAGCTGGCGCGGACGGCCGATCTTGTACGGGCCGGAGAGCATTTCCTTCCAGTGCGAGATCCAGCCCACGGTGCGTGCCAGGGCGAAGATCACCGTGAACATGCTGGTCGGGATGCCGATGGCCTTGAGAATGATGCCCGAGTAGAAGTCGACGTTCGGGTACAGCGAGCGCTCGACGAAGTACGGATCGGTGAGGGCGATCTCTTCCAGGCGCATGGCCAGTTCCAGCTGCGGGTCGTTCTTGATGCCCAGCTCGCCGAGCACTTCGTCGCAGGTCTTCTTCATCACGGTGGCGCGCGGGTCGCGGTTCTTGTACACGCGGTGACCGAAGCCCATGAGCTTGAACGGATCGTTCTTGTCCTTGGCCTTGGCGATGAACTTGTCGATGTTCGAGACATCGCCGATTTCATCGAGCATGGTCAGCACGGCTTCGTTCGCGCCACCGTGGGCAGGGCCCCACAGCGCGGCGATGCCGGCGGCGATACAGGCGAACGGGTTGGCGCCCGAGGAGCCCGCCAGGCGCACGGTGGAGGTGGAGGCGTTCTGCTCGTGGTCGGCATGGAGGATGAAGATCCGGTCCATCGCCTTGGCCAGTACCGGGCTGATCGGTTTGATCTCGCACGGGGTGTTGAACATCATGTGCAGGAAGTTTTCCGCGTACGACAGGTCGTTGCGCGGGTACATCATGGGCTGGCCCATGGAGTACTTGTAGACCATCGCCGCCAGGGTCGGCATTTTCGCGACCAGGCGCACGGCGGAGATCTCGCGGTGCTGCGGGTTATTGATGTCCAGCGAGTCGTGATAGAACGCCGACAGGGCGCCGACCACGCCGCACATCACCGCCATGGGGTGAGCGTCGCGACGGAAGCCGTTGAAGAACGACTTCAACTGCTCGTGAACCATGGTGTGGTTCTTCACGGTGCTGACGAACTGGGCCTTCTGCTCGGCATTGGGCAGTTCGCCGTTGAGCAGCAGGTAGCAGGTCTCGAGGTAGTCCGATTGCTCGGCGAGCTGTTCGATCGGGTAGCCGCGGTGCAGCAGGACACCCTTGTCGCCGTCAATATAGGTGATCTTCGACTCGCACGAGGCGGTCGCCATGAAGCCGGGGTCGAAGGTGAAGTGGCCGGATGCCCCCAACCCGCGGACGTCGATAACATCGGGACCAACGGTGCCGGTTAAAATGGGCAGCTCGACGGGGGCAGCGCCCTCGATGATCAACTGCGCTTTTTTGTCAGCCATGTGGCCTCCTATTAATGCTTGAAATCATCAGACAGACCCCCCACGCAGGGCCCGCACCACTATAGAGGGATAAATTCGAATGTCAATTTGCCTAAAGGCTGGTTGAAACACCCTCTAAGGCCTGGTTTTTCACGAAATTCTCGCCCGTTTACGCCTTTTGTTCATTAAAGGCAATGCGCTATTTGGGCGATCCCCTCACGTTGTCATGAGCAGCCTAACTGTCTATACTCGGCAGCCGACTCCCAGGGGCTTTCCAGCCCGTCCTGCTGGGTGTCGTCGCTCTCCTGGGTGGTGGGTACCTGACCAGTACACTTACCAACAACTTTGCCCTGTTAGCTAGGGGCTCTTCAGTGTGAAAAAAGCCGTGAAAAGCCAACGACCTGTAAACCTAGACCTAAGGACCATCAAACTCCCGATCACCGCGTACACGTCCATTCTTCACCGTATCTCCGGCGTCATCCTGTTCCTCGGCCTTGCCATCATGCTTTACGCACTGGGCAAGTCGCTGGGTTCCGAGGAAGGCTTTGCCGAGGTGAAGGCGTGTCTGACCAGTCCGCTGGCCAAACTGGTGACCTGGGGCCTGCTGTCCGGCCTGCTGTACCACCTCGTGGCAGGTGTGCGCCACCTGATCATGGACATGGGGGTCGGTGAGACGCTGGAAGGCGGCAAGCTGGGCTCGAAAATCGTGATCGTCATCTCCGTGGTGCTGATCGTTCTGGCGGGAGTTTGGGTATGGTAACTAATGTCACGAACCTGTCGCGTTCGGGCCTCTATGACTGGATGGCGCAGCGCGTCTCGGCGGTCGTTCTCGCGGCTTACTTCATCTTCCTGATCGGCTACCTCGCCGCCCACCCGGGCATCGACTACGCCCAGTGGCACGGTCTGTTCTCCAACAACGCGATGCGTATCTTCAGTCTGCTGGCCCTGGTTGCCCTGGGCGCTCACGCCTGGGTCGGCATGTGGACCATTGCCACCGACTACCTGACGCCGATGTCCTTCGGCAAGTCGGCGACTGCGATTCGTTTCCTGTTCCAGGCGGTATGCGGCGTTGCGATGTTCGCTTACTTCGTCTGGGGTGTGCAGATTCTCTGGGGTATCTGATTCATGGCTAACATTCCAACCATTTCCTTCGACGCCATCATCATCGGTGGCGGCGGGGCAGGCATGCGCGCAGCGCTGCAACTGGCTCAAGGCGGCCACAAGACCGCCGTAGTCACCAAGGTCTTCCCGACCCGTTCGCACACCGTTTCCGCCCAGGGCGGCATCACCTGCGCCATTGCTTCGGCCGACCCGAACGACGACTGGCGCTGGCACATGTACGATACCGTCAAGGGTTCCGACTACATCGGTGACCAGGACGCTATCGAATACATGTGTCAGGAAGGTCCGGCCGCGGTCTTCGAGCTGGATCACATGGGCCTGCCGTTCTCCCGTACCGAAACCGGTCGCATCTACCAGCGTCCATTCGGTGGCCAGTCCAAGGACTTCGGCAAGGGTGGCCAGGCTGCCCGTACCTGCGCCGCCTCCGACCGTACCGGTCACGCGCTGCTGCACACCCTGTACCAGGGCAACCTGAAGGCAGGCACCACTTTCCTCAACGAGTACTACGCCGTTGACCTGGTGAAGAACCAGGACGGCGCTTTCGTCGGCGTGATCGCGATCTGCATCGAAACCGGCGAAACCATGTACATCAAGTCCAAGGCCACCGTATTGGCCACTGGCGGTGCCGGCCGTATCTACGCCTCCACCACCAACGCCCTGATCAATACCGGCGACGGTATCGGCATGGCCCTGCGTGCCGGCGTGCCGGTGCAGGACATCGAGATGTGGCAGTTCCACCCGACCGGCATCGCCGGCGCCGGCGTACTGGTCACCGAGGGTTGCCGCGGTGAGGGTGGCTACCTGATCAACGCCCACGGCGAGCGCTTCATGGAGCGTTACGCGCCGAACGCCAAAGACTTGGCCGGCCGCGACGTGGTTGCCCGTTCCATGGTCAAGGAAATCATCGCCGGCAACGGCGTGGGCCCGAACAAGGACCACGTGCTGCTGAAGCTGGACCACCTCGGCGAGGAAGTGCTGCACAGCCGCCTGCCAGGCATCTGCGAACTGTCCAAGACCTTCGCCCACGTCGACCCTGTGGTCGCGCCGGTTCCGGTCGTGCCGACCTGCCACTACATGATGGGCGGCGTTGCCACCAACATTCACGGCCAGGCCATCACCATGGATGCCGAAGGCAAGGATCACATCATTCCGGGTCTGTTCGCCGTGGGTGAAGTGGCCTGCGTATCGGTTCACGGTGCCAACCGCCTGGGTGGCAACTCGCTGCTCGACCTGGTGGTCTTCGGTCGCGCCGCCGGCCTGCACCTGGAAAAGGCCCTGAGCGATGGCGTCGAGTACCGCGATGCCAGCGACACCGACGTCGATGTTGCCCTGAACCGCCTGAACAAGCTCAACGAGCGCACCACTGGCGAAGACGTTGCCAGCCTGAAGCGCGAGCTGCAGAGCTGCATGCAGAACTACTTCGGTGTGTTCCGTACCGGCGAATACATGCAGAAGGGTATCGAGCAACTGGCCGGCCTGCGTGACCGCATCGCCAACGTCAAGATCAACGACAAGTCCCAGGCCTTCAACACCGCGCGTATCGAAGCGCTGGAGCTGCAGAACCTGCTGGAAGTCGCCGAAGCTACCGCCATTGCCGCCGAAGCCCGTAAAGAGTCCCGCGGCGCGCACGCCCGTGAAGACTTCGAAGACCGTGACGACGAAAACTGGCTGTGCCACACCCTGTACTACCCGGGTGAGAAGCGCGTCGCCAAGCGTGGCGTCAACTTTGCGCCGAAGACAGTTCCTGCCTTCGAACCAAAAGTCCGGACTTACTAAGGGTGGCCGCTATGTTGAAAGTCGAAGTTTATCGTTACAACCCGGACACCGACTCGGCGCCCAAGATGGAGTCGTTCGACGTCGATACCGGCGGCAAGGACCTGATGGTGCTGGACGTGCTGGCGCTGATCAAGGAGAAGGACGAGGGCTTCTCGTACCGTCGCTCCTGCCGTGAAGGCGTTTGCGGTTCCGATGGCATGAACATGAACGGCAAGAACGGCCTGGCCTGCATCACCCCGCTGTCGGGCGTGGTCAAGGGCAACAAGCTGGTGCTGCGTCCGCTGCCTGGCCTGCCGGTCATTCGTGACTTGGTGGTCGATATGAGCATCTTCTACAAGCAGTACGAGAAGGTGAAGCCGTTCCTGCAAAACGACACGCCGGCCCCGGCCATCGAGCGTCTGCAGTCGCCGGAAGATCGCGACAAGCTGGACGGTCTGTACGAGTGCATCCTGTGCGCTTGCTGCTCGACCTCCTGCCCTTCGTTCTGGTGGAACCCGGACAAGTTCCTGGGCCCTGCCGCGCTGCTGCAGGCCTATCGCTTCCTGGCCGACAGCCGTGACACCAAGACTCAGGAGCGCCTGGCGTCCCTGGATGACCCGTTCAGCGTATTCCGCTGCCGCGGGATCATGAACTGCGTGAACGTTTGCCCGAAGGGTCTGAACCCGACCAAGGCAATCGGTCATGTGCGTAACATGCTGCTGCAAAGCGGCACCTGATTCACCGTTGTACCTGCAGTAAGCCGAGGTGCGGGTGGTGAGCCCGCACTGAGGTAAAACCCGAGCAAGGGCCCACAAAGCCCGCGCTCATTACCTATGAAGATATGAGACCAGCAGGGGCTTCCGGGCTGGTACCCGGAAAATCAGCAGGATCCAGGTGGCGTGGTTCAGTCGCTGTGTTCGGACTTTTCCAGGTTTGCTGTGGCTCTCGCCGATCAGTCCCCTAACCGAGGGTGACCAAGCATGCAAGAAAGCGTGATGCAGCGCATGTGGGAAAGCGCCCACCTTTCAGGTGGTAACGCTGCATATGTGGAAGAGCTTTATGAGCTCTACCTGCACGACCCTAACGCTGTGCCAGAAGAGTGGCGCACTTACTTCCAGAAATTGCCCGCCGACGGCAGCACCGCTACCGATGTATCGCACTCGACGATCCGCGACCATTTCGTATTGCTGGCAAAGAACCAGCGCCGCGCCCAACCGGTTTCCGCCGGGAGCGTGAGCAGTGAACACGAGAAGAAGCAGGTTGAAGTTCTGCGACTGATCCAGGCCTATCGTATGCGCGGCCATCAGGCTGCCAAGCTCGACCCGTTGGGGTTGTGGCAGCGTCCTGCGCCCGTAGACCTGTCGATCAATCACTACGGCTTGACCAATGCCGATCTTGATACGACCTTCCGTGCCGGCGACCTGTTCATCGGCAAAGAGGAAGCGAGCCTACGCGAAATCTTCGAGGCGCTCGAGAAGACATATTGTCGCACCATTGGTGCCGAATTCACCCACATCGTCGATTCCGAGCAGCGCAGCTGGTTCCAGCAGCGCCTGGAAAGCGTACGTGGCCGTCCGGAATTCTCCGCCGACGTGCAGGCTCACCTGCTCGAGCGCGTCACGGCCGGTGAGGGCCTGGAGAAGTACCTGGGCACCAAGTACCCAGGCACCAAGCGTTTCGGTCTGGAAGGCGGCGAAAGCCTGATCCCGATGCTGGACGAAATGATCCAGCGCTCCGGTTCCTATGGCACCAAGGAAGTCGTGATCGGCATGGCCCACCGTGGCCGCCTGAACGTGCTCGTCAACACCTTCGGCAAGAACCCGCGCGAGCTGTTCGACGAGTTCGAAGGCAAGAAGATGAACGAGCTGGGCTCCGGTGACGTGAAGTATCACCAGGGCTTCTCCTCCAACGTGATGACCACAGGTGGCGAAGTGCACCTGGCCATGGCGTTCAACCCTTCCCACCTGGAAATCGTCTCGCCAGTGGTGGAGGGTTCGGTTCGCGCCCGCCAGGACCGTCGTAACGACACCGTTGGCGACAAGGTTCTGCCGATCTCCATCCACGGCGACGCTGCGTTCGCCGGCCAGGGTGTGGTCATGGAAACCTTCCAGATGTCGCAGACCCGCGGTTTCAAGACCGGCGGGACCGTGCACATCGTGATCAACAACCAGGTTGGCTTCACCATCAGCAACCCGCTGGACGCGCGCTCCACCGAGTACGCCACCGACGTTGCCAAGATGATCCAGGCGCCGATCCTGCACGTGAACGGCGATGACCCGGAAGCGGTGCTGTTCGTCACCCAGCTGGCCATCGACTACCGCATGCAGTTCAAGCGTGACGTGGTCATCGACCTGGTCTGCTACCGTCGTCGCGGCCACAACGAGGCCGACGAGCCGAACGGCACCCAGCCGTTGATGTATCAGCAGATCAGCAAGCAGCGCACCACTCGCGAATTGTATGCAGAGGCGCTGATCCAGGCCGGTCGCATCGACGCCGAGCGCGCCCAGGCCAAGATCGACGAGTACCGCAACGCGCTGGACAACGGTCTGCATGTGGTCAAGAGCCTGGTCAAGGAGCCGAACCGCGAGCTGTTCGTCGACTGGCGCCCTTACCTGGGCCATGCCTGGACCGCGCGTCACGACACCCGCTTCGACCTCAAGACCCTGCAGGAACTGTCGGCCAAGTTGCTGGAACTGCCGGAAGGCTTCGTCGTCCAGCGCCAGGTCGCGAAGATCTACGAAGACCGCCAGAAGATGCAGGCCGGTGGCCTGCCGATCAACTGGGGTTATGCAGAGACCATGGCCTACGCCACCCTGCAGTTCGAAGGTCACCCGATCCGCATGACCGGCCAGGATATCGGCCGTGGCACCTTCTCGCACCGTCACGCGGTGCTGCACAACCAGAAGGACGCCAGCACCTACGTACCGCTGAAGAACCTGTTCCCGGGCCAGCCGCGTTTCGACCTGTACGACTCCTTCCTCTCGGAAGAAGCGGTACTGGCCTTCGAATACGGCTACTCGACCACCACGCCGAACGCGCTGGTGATCTGGGAAGCCCAGTTCGGCGACTTCGCCAACGGTGCGCAAGTGGTTATCGACCAGTTCATCACCAGCGGCGAGCACAAGTGGGGCCGCCTGTGCGGTCTGACCATGCTGCTGCCACACGGTTATGAAGGGCAGGGCCCGGAGCACTCCTCCGCGCGTCTGGAACGCTACCTGCAGCTGTGCGCCGAGCACAACATCCAGGTCTGCGTACCGACTACCCCGGCACAGATCTACCACCTGCTGCGTCGCCAGGTCATCCGTCCGCTGCGCAAGCCACTGATCGTGCTGACGCCGAAGTCGCTGCTGCGCCACAAGCTGGCCATCTCGACCCTGGAAGACCTGGCCGAAGGCTCGTTCCAGACCGTGATCCCGGAAATCGACGCGATCGATCCGGCCAAGGTCGAGCGCCTGGTGCTGTGTGGTGGCAAGGTCTACTACGACCTACTGGAAAAACGCCGTGCCGAAGGCCGCGAAGACATCGCCATCGTGCGTATCGAGCAGCTGTATCCGTTCCCTGAGGACGACCTGGTCGAAATCCTGGCACCGTACACCAACCTCAAGCATGCGGTGTGGTGTCAGGAAGAACCGATGAACCAGGGCGCCTGGTACAGCAGCCAGCACCACATGCGCCGTATCCTGGGCCGCCACAACAAGGCGCTGGTCCTGGAATATGCCGGCCGCGACGCATCCGCCGCGCCAGCCTGTGGTTACGCATCGAAGCACGCCGAACAGCAGGAAAAACTGCTGCAAGACGCCTTCACTGTCTAACGCCTTCGCGCACCTGAAACCGAATTTAAGGAAACACTGCTAATGGCTATCGAGATCAAAGCCCCAACCTTCCCGGAATCGGTCGCCGACGGCACCGTTGCCACCTGGCACAAGCAGCCGGGCGACGCCGTCAAGCGTGACGAGCTGATCGTCGACATCGAAACCGACAAAGTCGTCCTGGAAGTCCTGGCCACCGCCGATGGCGTGCTGGGTGCCATCGTCAAGGGCGAGGGCGACACCGTCCTGTCCGACGAAGTCCTGGGCTCGATCGTTGAAGGTGCCGCCGCCGCCGCCGCGCCCGCTGCCGCCCCGGCCGCTGCTGCTCCGGCTGCCGCCGCCGCTGCCGACGCAGGCGAAGACGACCCGGTTGCCGCCCCGGCCGCGCGCAAGCTGGCTGAAGAGAACGGCATCGACCTGGCTACCGTTTCCGGCACCGGCAAAGGCGGTCGCATCACCAAGGAAGACGTCGTCGCCGCCGTCGCCAACAAGAAATCGGCACCGGCGCCGGCTGCCAAGCCTGCCGCTGCCGCCGCTGCCCCGGTTGTGGTTGCCGCAGGCGACCGCACCGAGAAGCGCGTGCCGATGACCCGCCTGCGCGCCAAGATCGCCGAGCGTCTGGTCGAAGCCCAGTCGAACATGGCCATGCTGACCACCTTCAACGAAGTCGACATGACCGAAGTCATGGCCCTGCGTTCGAAGTACAAGGACCTGTTCGAGAAGACCCACAACGGCGTACGCCTGGGCTTCATGTCGTTCTTCGTCAAGGCTGCCACCGAGGCGCTGAAGCGCTTCCCGGCCGTCAACGCCTCGATCGACGGCAACGACATCGTCTACCACGGTTATGCCGACGTCGGTGTCGCGGTCTCCAGCGACCGTGGCCTGGTGGTACCGGTACTGCGCAACGCCGAGTCGATGTCGCTGGCCGAGATCGAGAACGGCATCGCCACCTTCGGCAAGAAGGCCCGTGACGGCAAGCTGGCCATCGAAGAGATGACCGGCGGTACCTTCACCATCACCAACGGTGGTACCTTCGGTTCGATGATGTCGACCCCGATCGTCAACCCGCCGCAGGCCGCGATCCTGGGCATGCACAACATCATCCAGCGCCCGATGGCCATCAATGGCCAAGTGGTGATCCGCCCGATGATGTACCTGGCGCTGTCCTACGACCACCGCCTGATCGACGGCAAGGAAGCGGTAACCTTCCTGGTGACCATCAAGAACCTGCTGGAAGATCCGTCTCGCCTGCTGCTGGACATCTAATCAACTAGCTGTCTATCGTCCGGCCCCGGCCTCGCAAGAGGCGGGGCCGCACGGTTCGCGGCTTGTAGCTTGTAGCTGATAAGGAATCTTTTATGACCCAGAAATTCGACGTAGTGGTGATTGGTGCAGGTCCTGGCGGCTATGTGGCTGCCATCAAGGCTGCCCAGCTTGGTCTGAAGACTGCCTGTATCGAGAAATACACCGACGCCGAGGGCAAGCTGGCCCTGGGCGGTACCTGCCTGAACGTAGGCTGCATTCCGTCCAAGGCGCTGCTGGACAGCTCCTGGAAGTACAAGGAAGCCAAAGAGAGCTTCAACGTCCACGGTATCTCCACTGGTGAAGTGAAGATGGACGTCGCCGCGATGGTTGGCCGCAAGGCTGGCATCGTCAAGAACCTGACCGGTGGCGTCGCCACCCTGTTCAAGGCCAACGGCGTTACTTCGATCCAGGGCCACGGCAAGCTGCTGGCTGGCAAGAAAGTCGAAGTCACCAAGGCTGATGGCACCACCGAAGTCATCGAAGCCGAAAACGTGATCCTGGCTTCCGGTTCGCGTCCGATCGACATTCCACCGGCTCCGGTCGACCAGAACGTCATCGTCGACTCCACCGGCGCCCTGGAATTCCAGACCGTGCCAAAACGCCTGGGCGTGATCGGTGCTGGCGTCATCGGCCTGGAACTGGGCTCGGTATGGGCCCGTCTGGGCGCTGAAGTGACCGTCCTGGAAGCTCTGGACACCTTCCTGATGGCTGCCGACACCGCAGTGTCGAAAGAAGCCCAGAAGACCCTGACCAAGCAAGGCCTGGACATCAAGCTGGGCGCGCGCGTCACCGGCTCGAAAGTCAACGGCAACGAAGTCGAAGTCACCTACACCAACGCCGAAGGCGAGCAGAAGATCACCTTCGACAAGCTGATCGTCGCGGTCGGCCGTCGTCCGGTGACCACCGACCTGCTGGCCGCCGACAGCGGCGTGACCATCGACGAGCGTGGCTACATCTTCGTCGACGATCACTGCGCCACCAGCGTGCCGGGCGTGTTCGCCATCGGTGACGTGGTGCGTGGCATGATGCTGGCGCACAAGGCCTCGGAAGAGGGCATCATGGTCGTCGAGCGCATCAAGGGCCACAAGGCCCAGATGAACTACGACCTGATCCCCTCGGTCATCTACACCCACCCGGAAATCGCGTGGGTCGGCAAGACCGAACAGGCGTTGAAAGCCGAAGGCGTTGAGGTTAACGTGGGCACCTTCCCGTTCGCGGCCAGCGGCCGTGCGATGGCGGCCAACGATACCGGCGGTTTCGTCAAGGTCATCGCCGATGCCAAGACCGACCGCGTACTGGGTGTGCACGTGATTGGCCCATCGGCTGCCGAGCTGGTGCAGCAGGGCGCGATCGCAATGGAATTCGGCACCAGTGCCGAGGATCTGGGCATGATGGTCTTCAGCCATCCGACCCTGTCCGAAGCGTTGCATGAAGCAGCGCTGGCGGTGAATGGCGGTGCCATTCACGTCGCCAACCGTAAGAAGCGTTAATTATAAGAAACCACGGCGGGCTGCCCGTCGTGGGTCTTGCGTGCAAGACTCACCGCGGAACGTCCGCCGGACCGGATCACACGGGAAACCCGGGGTCAACGGTCACAGGTGGTGCGGCGCCAGTAATGGCGCAGCGCCGAAGCGCAGTACCTAACGAAGACGGTAAAAAGCATGAATCTTCACGAGTATCAGGGTAAGCAGCTGTTCGCTGAATACGGCCTGCCAGTTTCCAAGGGTTTCGCAGTCGACACCCCTGAAGCTGCAGCAGAAGCCTGCGACAAGATCGGCGGTTCCGAGTGGGTTGTAAAAGCCCAGGTTCACGCTGGTGGTCGCGGTAAAGCGGGCGGCGTCAAGCTGGTTCGCAGCAAGGAAGACGCCAAGGCGTTCGCTGCCCAGTGGCTTGGCAAGAACCTGGTTACCTACCAGACCGACGCCAATGGTCAGCCAGTTTCCAAGATCCTGGTCGAATCCTGCACCGACATCGCCAAAGAGCTGTACCTGGGCGCTGTCGTCGATCGTTCGAGCCGCCGTATCGTGTTCATGGCTTCCACCGAAGGTGGCGTGGACATCGAGAAAGTCGCTCACGACACTCCTGAGAAGATCCTCAAGGCCACCATCGACCCGCTGGTCGGCGCTCAGCCGTTCCAGGGCCGTGAACTGGCATTCCAGCTGGGCCTGGAAGGCAAGCAAGTTCAACAGTTCGCCAAGATCTTCGTAGGCCTGGCCAAGCTGTTCAAGGATCACGATCTGGCCCTGCTGGAAGTGAACCCGCTGGTGATCAAGGCCGATGGCGATCTGCACTGCCTCGATGCCAAGATCAACATCGACGCCAACGCCATGTACCGTCAGCCTAAGCTGAAAACCTTCCACGACCCGTCCCAGGACGACGCCCGTGAAGCCCACGCCGCCAAGTTCGAACTGAACTACGTTGCCCTCGAAGGCAACATCGGCTGCATGGTCAACGGTGCCGGCCTGGCCATGGGTACCATGGACATCGTCAACCTGCACGGCGGCAAGCCTGCCAACTTCCTCGACGTTGGCGGCGGCGCTACCAAAGAGCGCGTTACCGAAGCGTTCAAGATCATTCTGTCCGACAGCAATGTCGCGGCCGTACTGGTCAACATCTTCGGCGGCATCGTTCGCTGCGACATGATTGCCGAAGGCATCATCGGCGCGGTGAAAGAAGTCGGCGTCAAGGTTCCGGTCGTCGTTCGCCTCGAAGGCAACAACGCCGAACTGGGCGCTAAAGTACTGGCAGAAAGCGGTTTGAACATCATTGCGGCAACCAGCCTGACCGACGCTGCTCAACAAGTTGTCAAAGCTGCGGAGGGCAAGTAATGAGCGTCCTGATCAATAAAGACACCAAAGTCATCTGCCAGGGCTTCACCGGCTCGCAGGGTACCTTCCACTCCGAACAGGCTATCGCCTACGGCACCAAGATGGTCGGCGGCGTCACCCCAGGCAAGGGTGGCACCACCCATCTGGGCCTGCCGGTGTTCAACACCGTGAAAGAAGCTGTAGAAGCTACCGGCGCTGACGCGTCGGTGATCTACGTACCGGCTCCTTTCTGCAAGGACTCGATCCTGGAAGCCGCCTTCGGTGGCATCAAGCTGATCGTCTGCATCACCGAGGGTATTCCTACCCTCGACATGCTGGACGCCAAGGTCAAGTGCGACGAGCTGGGCGTGACCCTGATCGGCCCTAACTGCCCAGGTGTCATCACCCCGGGCGAGTGCAAGATCGGCATCATGCCAGGCCACATCCACCTGCCAGGCAAGGTCGGTATCGTTTCGCGTTCCGGCACCCTGACCTACGAAGCCGTCAAGCAGACCACCGACGCCGGTTTCGGCCAGTCGACCTGCGTCGGCATCGGCGGTGACCCGATTCCGGGCTCCAACTTCATCGATATCCTGAAGCTGTTCCAGGAAGATCCGAAGACCGAAGCGATCGTCATGATCGGTGAGATCGGCGGTTCCGCTGAAGAAGAAGCCGCGGCCTACATCAAGGCCAACGTGACCAAGCCTGTCGTTTCCTACATCGCCGGTGTTACCGCACCTGCGGGCAAGCGCATGGGCCACGCTGGCGCCATCATCTCTGGTGGCAAGGGTACTGCGGACGAGAAGTTCGCCGCCCTGCAGGACGCCGGTGTGAAAACCGTGCGTTCCCTGGCTGACATCGGCAAGGCTCTGGCCGAGCTGACTGGCTGGGAAGTCAAGAAGTAAGTAACACGTAGTACCCCCCACGCGCACAAAGGCCACCCTCGGGTGGCCTTTGTCGTTATTACGTCGAGAAAAAGTGATCTTGCCTGTTTTTTGTAGGAGCGGGGGGGGGGGGGGGGGGGGGGGGGGGGGGGGGGGGGGGGGGGGGGGGGGGGG